>JANXMB010000128.1 GCA_025354865.1 Acetobacteraceae bacterium
ACACCTGCTGCGCTTGACCCCGCCCGCTATCCCGACGATTTCTCCCCCCTTCCAAGCCGGGCTGGTCCGGTGCGGTCGGTCGGGACATCATCGCTAATGGACGCCGAGGCTCGGGACACCGCAACATCGCGCAAGCGCCTGCACGTCATCACCTGGGGTTGCCAGATGAACGTGTACGACTCCGGCCGCATGGCCGACGTCCTCGCGCCGCTCGGCTACGAACCGGCGGCGTCGCCGGAAGGCGCCGACATGGTCATCCTGAATACCTGTCACATCCGCGACAAGGCGGCCGAGAAGGTATTCTCGGAACTCGGGCGCCTGCGCCGCATGAAGGAAGCGTCCGATGGGCGCATGATCCTGGCGGTTGCAGGTTGCGTCGCGCAGGCCGAGGGGGCGGAGATTCTGGCCCGCGCGCCGTTCGTGGACATCGTGCTGGGGCCGCAGACCTACCACAAACTGCCGGAAATGGTGGCGCGGGCAAGCCGAGCGGGCGGGGCCGTGATCGAGACGGATTTCCCGGCGGAGGATAAGTTCGATCATCTGCCGGACGCCGCCGCGCCGCAGGGGATCGCGGCGTTTCTCACCATTCAAGAAGGCTGCGACAAGTTTTGCAGCTTCTGCGTCGTTCCCTATACGCGCGGCGCCGAACAGTCGCGGTCGGCGGCTGCGGTGATCGCCGAAGCGCGGCGGCTGGTGGCGCAGGGTTCGGTGGAAATCTCCCTGCTGGGGCAGAATGTCAACGCTTGGCACGGGACCGAGGGTTGGGGCCTCGGGCGGTTGTTGCGTGCGATGGCGGAGATCCCCGGGCTGAAGCGCCTGCGCTACACCACGTCGCACCCGCGCGACATGGACGACGAACTGTACGCCGCCCACCGCGATCTGCCGGCGCTGATGCCGTTCCTGCATCTACCGGTGCAGTCGGGATCGGATCGCATTCTGGCGGCGATGAACCGCAAGCACACCGCCGACGAATTCCGCGCGATCGCCCGCAAGCTGCGCGAAGCCCGCCCCGATATGGCGCTGTCGTCCGACTTCATCGTCGGCCACCCCGGCGAGACCGAGGCCGATTTCGAGGCCACGATGCAACTGGTCCGCGATGTGACCTTCGCCATGGCCTACAGCTTCAAATACTCCCAGCGCCCCGGGACCCCGGCTGCGGGTGCGCCGATGCAGGTGCCAGAGGCCGAAAAGGACCGCCGTTTGCAGGCGTTGCAGGCGCTGTTACGGGACCAGCAGGCGGCGTTCAACCGATCCTGCGTCGGGCTCACGTTCCCGGTGCTGTTCACCGGCACCGGTCGCCATCCCGGCCAGATCGCCGGACGCTCCCCCTATTTGCAGCCGGTTCATGTCGTCGGACCGGTCGATCTTATCGGTTCCGAAGTCCCGGTAACGATCGTGGCCGCCCATCCCAACTCGCTCGCAGGAACCATCAGCCAGGAGAGACGCAGCGCTTGACCCTCGTATCCGCCCTCCCGACCTCTGGCCTCCCCGCCGCATCCGGCGGTAAGGCCATCACCCTCCAGTTCAACGACAACACCCTGCTGCCCTTGCTGCTCGGCGATCACGACCGGCATCTGGCGCGGATCGAGCAAGCGCTGGGGGTCCGGCTGTCGTGCCGAGGCAACCGCGTGGCGATCACCGGGGACGCCGATCGGGTGGATATGGCGCAGGGCATGTTGCAAGGCCTCTGGCGCAAGCTGGAACGCGGGGAAAGCGTCGGCCGGCCGGAGATCGAGGCCGCGATCAAACTCGCGGATTCCGAGATCGATCCCCGCCTGCCGCTGTCGGACATGCCGGCGATCCGCACTCGGCGCGGCGCGGTCGGCCCCCGCAGCCCCGGCCAGTTCACCTACATGGAAGCGCTGGCAGCGCATGAGATGGTGTTTGGCGTCGGGCCGGCCGGAACCGGCAAGACCTACCTCGCGGTAGCGCAGGCGGTTGCCATGCTGCTGGCCGGCAAAGTCGATCGCATCGTCCTCTCCCGTCCCGCCGTCGAGGCCGGCGAGCGGCTCGGCTTCCTGCCGGGCGACCTAAAAGACAAGGTCGATCCCTATCTGCGGCCGCTCTACGACGCCTTGCACGATATGATGCCGAGCGATCAGGTCACCCGCCGCATCGCCACTGGGGAGATCGAGGTCGCGCCCCTGGCCTTCATGCGCGGTCGCACCCTGGCGCATTGCTATGCCATCCTGGATGAGGCGCAGAACACCACCGCCGCGCAGATGAAAATGTTTCTGACCCGGATGGGCGAAGGCACCCGGATGGTGATTACCGGCGATCTGTCGCAGGTCGATCTGCCGCCCGGCACGCCATCCGGCCTGCGCGACGCGTTGGATACCGTCGAAGGGGTGCAAGGTATCGGGGTTTGCCGCTTCACCGTACGCGATGTCGTGCGCCACCCCATGGTCGCCCGCATCGTGGAAGCGTATGAACAGCGCGCCGCCGCCGAGGGCGACACCAGACGGGAAGCCCGACGTATGAACGAGCAGAGACATGGATCCCGGGGACAGTAGCGGCCCCGCGCAAGCGGGGAACGCCGACGTTGCGACCATAATCGTCGCCGATCCAGCATGGCGCCGATACGTGCCGCGCCTGGAGGCGACGGTTGCCCGCGCCGCGCGCGCAGCCGACACCGTCGGAACCATCGTCCTGGCGGACGATGCCGTGGTGCGCCGGTTGAACGCCTTGCACCGCCGCCGCAACAAACCGACCAACGTGCTGACCTACGAATATCCCGAACCGGAAATCGTTCTGGCCCTGGGTGTCGTTCGCCGCGAAGCCGCCGCTGCCGGGCGTTCGGTGGCCCGCCACCTCGCCCATTTGGTGGTGCACGGCTCGTTGCACCTGCAAGGGCTGGATCATCACCATCCCGGTGAGGCGCGGGCGATGGAAATGGCGGAATCGCGCATTCTGCATACGATCGGCATGCCCAACCCCTGGCGCCGAGCATGAGCGGTTCGTTACTGACCCGCTTGCGGGTGCTACTGGGTGGGCGGCAACCCGAACACTCATTGCGCGAATCGATCGCCGAACTGGTGCAAGAAGCCGCCGATGCGCAGCAGGGGCCGGGGGAAATTCCGGAACTGGATCGGCACGAACGGGCGCTGATCGCCAACGTCCTGCGCCTGCGCGAAACCACCGCCGACGATGTGATGGTGCCCCGAGCGGATATCGTTGCGATGCGCGCGGATGTGACGCTGGAACAGGCGATCGAGCTGATCCGCGACGACGGCCATTCCCGCTTGCCGGTGTTTCGGGAGCAGTTGGACGATGTCATCGGCATGATTCACGTCAAGGACGTGTTCGCCTATGTCGGCAAGCCGGAAACGTTCACGCTGGAATCCATCCTCCGCAAGCCGCTGATGATCGCGCCGCAGATGCCGGTGTTGGACCTGTTGTTGCAGATGCGCCAGCAGCGCATGCACATGGCGCTGGTGGTGGACGAATATGGCGGCATCGACGGGCTGGTCACCATCGAAGACCTGGTCGAAACGATTACCGGCGATATCTCCGACGAACACGACGACCCCGCCGCCCCGATGGTCACCGAGCGGCCGGACGGTTCGCTGGATATCGATGCGCGGCTGCCGGTGGAGGAGTTCGAGCTGAAAATGGGCCCGGTGCTGACCGAGGACGAGCGCGACGCCGACATCGATACGGTCGGCGGGCTGGTGTTCACCCTCGCCGGTCGGGTGCCGACGCGCGGGGAGCTGGTCGGCCATCCCTCGGGCATCGAATTCCGCATCCTGGACGCCGATCCGCGCAAGATCCGCCGATTGCGGGTGCGCCGGATGGAGGCGATCGAGGGGTAGAGCATTGCGGCCGAACCGTGCGAGCATGGGGCAACGGCGCGGCGGATTGCGCCGATTAGACCGCGATGCGTTCGATCGCGTCTCGCGGTATAACTCTTTGTTTGGTCGCGCGATTCAGACCTCCGGTGATTCCACCTTCGGTCATCGCGCTCTAGCAGAAGGACGCGAGTATGCCCAACGAACGAAAAACCGCCATCGTCACCGGGGCCGCCAGCGGCATCGGGCGCGCCATGGCGATGGGATTGGCGACGGCCGGAATCGATGTCGTCGCGGTGGATCGCGCGGCGGGGGCGCTGGCGGATGCGGCGGCCTCGGCACAGGGGTTGCCGGGCCGGTTCATCGCCCATCCGGCCGATCTGTCGCAGGCCGACTCGTTCGATGGCATCGTGCAGGCGGCTTTGGCGCTGTCCGGCCGGATCGACATCCTGGTGAACAATGCCGGGATCGGGCAGGCGTCGATCAAGGCGGATCAGCGGCGCAATCCGATCCGGTTCTGGGAGATCGAGCCGGAGCAATGGTCCCGCTTCCTCGCGGTCAATGCCACCGCGCCGATCATGATGGCTCGGGCCGTGGTGCCACATATGTTGAAGGCCGGGCGCGGGCGGGTGATCGCGGTGACGACCAGCCTGGGGACGATGGTGCGGGAGGGTTACCTGCTCTACGGGTCGAGCAAAGCGGCGGCGGAGTCGGCGATGGCCGTGCTGTCTGCCGATTTGAAAGGGACCGGGGTGACCGCCAACGTGCTGGTGCCCGGCGGCGTGACCAACACCGGTTTGGTGGGCGACGAAGCGGGCGATCGCGAGCGCATGCTGCAACCGGAGATCATGGTGCCGCCGCTGCTATGGCTGGTCTCGGACGCCGCCGCTGCGGTCAATGGACGCCGGTTCATCGCCGCCGACTGGGACACGGCGCTGCCGGCCGACCGCGCGGCGGAACAAGCCGGCGCGCCGATCGCGTGGCTCGGGATTGCGCGTATGCCGATCGAGCCGACCTAACGGGCGTCAGAGCGCGATGACCGACGGTGGAATCATCGGAGGTCTGAATCGCGCGACCTAACGGGCGTCAGCCGGCGGATGGCGGCGCAGCAGATACAGCATCAGCGCCATCGCCGGCAGCGCCCCGAACAGGCACAGGATGTAGAAATTCGCCCACCCGACCGAAGCGGCGGCGACGCCGGACAGGCCGCCGAGGGTATGGATGGCGAAGGCCGGGACGGATGACAGCAACGCGTATTGTGTTGCGGTGAATTGGCGGGAACACAGCCCGGACAGATAGGTCAGGAACGCGGCATCGGCGAGGCCCTGGGCGAAGGCCTCGGTCGCGACGGTGGCGAACAGCACGCCATGCGCGCCGGGGGCGTAGGCCAGCACGACATACATCGCCATTGCCACCGTCTGCGCCCATCCGGTGATCAATAACGCTCGACCGACGCCGATCCTCGCGACGAGCCAGCCGCCGAGGGTAATGCCGGCCAGGGTGGCGACCAGGGAAAACGGGCCGATGGCGGCGATGGCGCTCCGATCGAAGCCGAGGGAGCGGTAGAATGGCGCCGTCATGATGCCGGCCATCGCCTCCCCCAATTTGAACAGGGCGACGAAGGCGAGGATGGCGATGGCGCCGGGTCGGGTCAGGAACTCCCACAGCGGGTCGATCGTCGCTTCCCGCAATTGCGTGGCGAAGCCGGCGATCCGGTTCGGTGCGATCGGGCCGGCCACCGGTTCGGGCGCGAGCAACGTGACTGCAAACCCGATCGTCAGCAGGGCGGCGACGCCGAGCAGCGCGGTGTGCCAGCCGAGGATTCCGGCGAGTTGGATGACGCCGGAGGTCGCGATCAGCAGCGCCACCCGGTAGCCCCAGACATAGGCGGCCAGGGCGGCGCCTTGTTGGCGTTGGGAGAAAAGCTCGATCCGCCAGGCATCGACGACGATATCCTGACTGGCGGAGAAGAACGCCACGGCGGCGGCGGCGGCGATCGATCGGGCCGGCGTGTGAATCGGATCCGAGAGCGCCAGCAGCACGGCGGCGATCGCCAGCCCGGGTTGCACGATCGCGAGCCAGCCGCGCCGCCGGCCGAGGCGATGGAACCAGCCGGGCGGCATGCGGTCGAGGATGGGGGACCAGAGGAATTTCAGCGAATACGCGAGGCCGATGTTAGCGGTCAGGCCGATCGTGGCCAGCGAGACTCCGCCCTCGGACAGCCAAAGCCGGAAGGTGAAGCCCGAAAGCGGCAATGGCAGCCCGGCGGCAAAGCCGTAAGCTGCCATGAACCAGAGGCGCCGATCCTTCGCCATTCAATCCGGCAGGTTCGCGTCGCCGCGGCCCAGCGCCCGTTGCATGGAAACGACATCGACCCAGCGGCCGAATTTGACCCCGACGCCGCGCAGCGTGCCGACCATGTGGAAGCCCAGGCTGGCATGCACCCCGATGGACCCGACATTGTCGGAGTCGCCGATCACCGCGATCATCTGGCGCATGCCGCGCGCGGTTGCGTGCTCGATCAAGGCTGCCACCAGCGCTTTGCCGACCCCCTGCCCGCGCACGTCGTCGCGCACGTAGATGCTGTCCTCGACGCAGTAGCGGTAGGCGGAACGCTCGCGGAATTGGGTGTAATAGGCGTAGCCGAGGATGCCGGTGGCGTCGGCGGCGACCAACCAGCTCCACCCGTGATCGACGACTTTGCGGAATTTATCGGCCATGTCCTCGACCGAGGGCGGTTCCTCGTCGAAGGTGCCGGTGCCGTTCAATACGTGGTGCGCATAGATCGCCTGCATCGCCGGCACGTCGGCGTCGGTGGCGTTGCGAATGTCCATCGTCGATTCCCCCGCTATCCCTGCCGCAGCTTTGCCGGGTCGGGATCAGACGGGCAACCCCAGGATGGCCGCCGCGTCGCAGGCCAGTGCCAGCAGCGCCCGATCCTGGCCCTGCCCGGCCACGAGCGACAGGCCGATCGGCGCGCCGTTCACCGTGGCGACCGGCAGGGTCACCTCCGGCAGGCCGCAGAATCCGGCGATGGCGGTGATGCCCATCGTGGCTTGGCGCACGGCGTCCTGTTCCTGCAGGCCGGCGGTGGTCAGCGGCGCCGGGCATGGGCTGGTCGGGTAGACCAGCACCGCCCCGCCCGCCAGGATCGGCCGAATGCGCGCTTGCAGCATCCGGCGGAAGCCGCGCCCGGCCGCCGCGACCGAGGGATCGGTGGCTTTCGCCGCTGCGAAACGTTCTGCGACGCCGGGGCCGAATGCGGGTCCGGTCGTCTCCACCCATGCACCGAGGGCGGCCCAGGCTTCCTCCGCCTGCACGACCCGAAAATGCTGATACAAATTCGCCAAACCCTCCGGCACCAAGCGTATCCCCACCGCTCGGCCCCGCAGTTGCTCCAGCTTTTCCAGCGCCGGTCGCAGGGTGTCGGCGACCTCTGGCTGGGCGGCGATCCAGGCTTCTTCCACCCGCAGCAGCGGGCCGTCCGCGCCTTGGCGATTGGCCGGCAGCAGCACGTCGCCGATCCCCGCGAGCAGGGCGGCCGAGCGGGTGAACCAGCCCGGCGTGTCGAGGCTGGGTGCCAGGGGGCAGGCGCCGGCAAGGCTTATCGCCCCGGCGCTGGGGCGAATGCCGAACAGGCCGCAATAGCTGGCGGGGATGCGCACCGAGCCGCCGGTATCCGAGCCCAGCGCGAAATCGACGAGTTCGGCGGCGACGGCGGCGGCGGACCCGCAGCTCGATCCGCCGGGGAATCGATCCGGTGCGGCGGGGTTGATCGGCGTGCCGTACCAGACGTTTTCGCCGGTCAGCCCGTAGGCCAGCTCGACGGTTTTGGTCTTGCCCACCATTTGTGCGCCGGCTTGCAGCAGGGACAGCACCACCGGGGCGGTGGCGGACGCGGGCGGATGGGTGCGGGCCCAGTCGGGATTGCCGTAGGTGGTGACCGCCCCGGCGACGTCGAACAAGTCCTTGACCGCGAATGTCAACCCCGACAGCCGTCCGGAGGCGAGCGGGGCATGCGCGAAACGGGGGCCGGGCATGAAAGCGCCCACGGGGTCGGTGCAATCCATGGCGGCGGCATCCTTGGGTAGGCGGTCTGGGGGCATACGGTCTGGGGGCATACGGTCTGGGGGTATGCGGTGTGGCGATCGGGCGGCTCGGCGTCCATAAAGCCGGCCTGTTGGAGGCTGATCAAGCCGTCGTGCAACACAATGGCGCGATCGTCCACATCGAAAACGATACCGCGTATAAATTTCTGGTCGCCGTTTCGCCCGCGCCCATAGTTGTGATGCGTTCGCGCAATCGCGCGGTGGCCAAAGCACCCCCGGAACCGATATTATGGTTGTGGTCGTGCCGTCGGTGTCCCATGTGGGGGGCCGGCAGTCCGGCGTTGCGGCATATAAATAGGGGTGGATCGTCTGTTGTCAGGTTTGCCTTTTGAAGGGTTCGCTCGTGGATATTTCTGACGGACATACCGCCGGCCAAACCTGGCCCGGCCGGCCGCCCGCCACCCCCGTCGCGCAAGCGGGTGGGGAAGGCAATGGGGGCGGTGTCGGCAACGGCATGTCGATGGGTTCGGAAGCGCCGCGCACCGGCCCGATTCATCCTCGGCTGCTGGCGATGATGATGGCGGGTCGGTACTACGGGCTCGAACTCGATCCGATCGAGTATCGCGGCGAAGGCGGCGAACCGGTTCCGACGGCGGCGGCCTTGTCGGCCTGGGCGCAGACGGCGGGCATGTGGTCGCGCGCGGTCCGGCTGCGCTGGCGCCATTTGATGGGGTTTCAGGACACCGGGCCGGTGGTCCTGCTGTTCAACGACGGCACCGCCGGGCTGCTGACCGGGGCGAACGCCGAACATAAGATCGTCATGATCCGCGACCCGCGCGCGCCGGAAGCCGATCCGGCGGTGCAAGTCGACGAAATGCGCCTGTCCGAGGTCTGGAGCGGGGAGGCGATTCTGCTGCGCGCCCAGCGCGGCCATGCCGACGCGGACCCGCCCTTCACCTTGCGCTGGCTCTTCGGTCTGGTCGGTCAGGAAGGCGGCGCGCTCCGCGATCTGTTCATCGCCTCGATCGCGCTGAGTACGCTGACGATCTTCCCGGCGATGATCGTGATGACGGTCATCGACAAGGTGATGACGCACCACAGCTACTCCACGCTCGCCTTGGTGTCGGTGATCCTGGCGATCATGATCCTTTTCGAAACGCTGTTGGGCCATGCACGACGGCTGATCATCCTGGTCGTCGGCGTGCGGGTGGACGCCAAGCTCAATCTGCATGTGTTCAACCGGCTGATCCGCCTGCCGTTGGATTATTTCGAACGGCATCCCGCCGGCGAGACGATGTACAAAGTGACGCAGGTCCATCAGGTGCGCCAGTTCATCACCGGCAAGCTGATGGCGACGTTCCTCGATCTGATAACGCTTGCCGTGTTGATGCCGATCCTGTTCTGGCTGAATGCCACGCTGGCTTGGATCGTGATGGTCTGCGCCGCGCTGATCATGCTGATCATCGTCGCCTATCTGCGCCCGATCCGGATGATTTTCGGCCGGGTGGTAAAGGCCGAAACCGACAAGTCCGCTGCGTTGGGGGAGACGATTTTCGGCATCAAAACGGTGAAATCGCTGGCGTTGGAACCGCAGCGCAAGGCGCTTTGGGACGAACGGGTGGCGGAAGCCGGCAAATGGCGTCTGGCCTTGGGCAAGCTGTCGAACTGGCCGCAAACGCTGGTTACACCCATCGAGCGCTTCATGTGGGTCGGTATCGTGATGGTCGGCGCTTACATGGCGCTGTCGGACGAATCCGGCGCGCAGATCGGCAGCCTGTTCGCGTTCATGATGTTGTCGCAGCGCGTCAGCACCCCGCTCGTGAGCTTCGCTCGCCTGATGGAGGAATGGGAAGAAGTCGGCGGCGCCATGGGGCAGGCGGCGGACGTGCTGAACCGCCCGCTGGAAATCGACAATGCCGGCACCGGGGTGCGGCCCAAATTCTCCGGCGCGGTGGCGTTCGAAGACGTGACCTTCACCTACCCCGGGACGAAGTTGCCGGCGCTGAACAAGATCACGTTCGACATTCCGGCCGGCACGATGTTGGGGCTGGTCGGGCGTTCGGGTTCGGGGAAATCGACGATCACCCGGCTGTTGCAGGGCATCAACCGCGAATACTCCGGCTTTCTGAAAATCGATGGCGCCGATCTGCGGGCCATCAATCTGCGCCACTTACGGTCCAGCTTCGGGGTGGTGTTGCAGGAAAACTTCCTGTTTCGCGGATCGATCCGGGACAATATCCTGGCCGGCCGTCCCGGTCTTACGCTCGACGACGCCATCCGCGCTGCCCGTTTGGCCGGGGCGGAGGAATTTATCGAGCGTATGCCGAACGGCTACGACACCTACATCGAGGAAGGATCGCCCAACCTGTCCGGCGGGCAGCGTCAGCGTCTCGCCATTGCGCGAGCGGTGATCACCGACCCCCGAATTCTGATACTCGACGAAGCGACCAGCGCGCTCGACCCTGAAAGCGAGGCCCTGGTCAACGCCAACCTGCTTCGCATCGCTCGGGGTCGCACAATGCTGATCGTGTCGCACCGGCTGTCGTCGCTGGTGGACTGCGATTTGATCATGGTTCTGGACAGGGGGCAGCTGTTGGATATCGCACCGCACGATGTCCTGTTGGAGCGTTGCTCCGTCTACCGCCAGCTCTGGGCGCAGCAGAACCGTCATATGGAAAACCAAGGTGCCCGCAATGCCGCTCTCACCCCGCCCCGCGTCTAAGGCGCTTAGCACGACGGTCGCCGACCGGGCCGACCCCACGCTGCCGATCATCCTGGAGTTCCAGTCCCCGTCTACAGCGATCATCAACACGCCGACCCCGCGAGAGGCGCAGCACATCAGTTGGATGATCGGTTCGCTGGTCATCTGCTGCATCGCGGCGGCGTTTTTCATCGAGGTCGATCGCGTCGTCGTGACGCCGGGTCGGGTGGTCTCCCAACAGGCGACCTTGGTCGTGCAACCGCTGGAACTGTCGATCATCCGCTCGATCGAGGTGCGGGAAGGCGATGCGGTGCATGCCGGGCAAATTCTGGGCCGCCTCGATCCGACCTTCGCCGCCGCCGATCTGGGCGCGCTGGCGACGCAGGTGTCCGGGCTGCAGGCGCAGGTGTCGCGGTTGCAGGCGGAACTCGACAACCGCCCGTTCGGGTATTCCGGCCTGGATCCGGCGCTGGCGTTGCAGGCGGCGATTTTCGCGCAACGGAAGTCCGAGTTCGACTTCAAGCTGGAGAACTACATCCAGAAGTTGGACAGCCTATCGGCCGCCGGCCGTCGTGCCCGATCCGATGCGGGCAGCTACCGCGACCGGCTGGCCTACGCCAAAATGGTCGAACAGATGCGCAAGGAGCTGGAGCATCTGAATGTCGGCAGCAAGCTCAACACCATTGCCGCGATGGATAGCCGAGCAGAAATTCAACGCAATGCGGAGGCGGCGGATCAGACGGTGATCGGGTCGCAACGGGACCTCGCGGCATTGACGGCGGAGCGCGACGGCTATGTGCAATCCTGGCATGCCGACATCGCCGAAAAACTGGCGGAGGCGACCGGCAAGCTATCGGATGCACGCGAATCGCTGAACAAGGCGCAGTTGCGCCGCCAGTTGGTCGAATTGCGCGCCGATCGCGACGCGACGGTGCAGAGCGTCGGCAAAATGTCGATCGGTTCGGTGATCTCCGCCGGGCAGCAGATGTTCACTTTGGTGCCGAACGATGCGCCGTTGGAGGTCGAAGCCAATATCGCCGGCGGCGAAAGCGGCTATGTCCATGTCGGCGATCCCGTGGCGATCAAGTTCGACACCTTCCCCTACACCCAGTACGGCATGGCGCACGGGGTGGTGCGCACGGTCAGCCCGGATAGTTTTTCGCAGCAGGACGAGCAGCGCAATCCGACCGGTTCGGCACCGCCGCCGGCCAGCGGTCCGGGTTCGGGCGCCAGCGTATGGTATCGCACGCGGATCACCCTCGACCGCATCGATTTGCACGATACGCCAACGGGGTTCCGCCTGATCCCCGGTATGTCGGTGACGACGGATGTGCTGGTGGGCAAGCGCTCGATTATGAAATACCTGATGGGCCGGTTCGCACCCGTTGCGCGCGAAGGTATGCGCGAGCCTTGATGCAGCACCATTTTTCCGGACAGGTGGCGTATGGCGCTTTTTGATCGCCTCTCGGCGTCGCTGACGGCCTCGGGGGCGTTGCGTCGGGGCACTGCCTTGTTGGAAGCCGGCGACGCCAAGCGGGCGTTTCCGCTGCTGGCCCGTGCGGCGCAGGCCAAGCTGAAGGACGCCGAATATCGCGTCGGACGGTGCTATCTGGAGGGTATCGGCGTGCCGCCGAGCCGCCCGAACGGTGTGCGTTGGTTGGAACGGGCGGCGACGCAGGGGCATGTCGAGGCGCAGGTGGTGCTCGCGACGCTGTTTCTGCACGGTCTCGCCGACGGTTTCGCCGGGGCGTTGTTCGGGGGCGCTGCGCCGGCCGAACCGGATTTCGCCGCCGCAGCCGATTGGGCGCGCCAAGCAGCGGCGGGCGGGGCGTCCGAAGGGCAAGCGATTCTAGCCTTCATCCTGAGTTCCGGGCCGGAGAACCTGCGCAATATTCCGGAAGCCGATCGTTGGTATGCGCAGTCGGCGGCGGGCGATTGCGCCCAGGGCCATTTGGGCCACGCTTTGGCCCTCGCCCGCGACTCCGGGTCGCCGGAGGTGCAGGAAAAAGTGGTGCACCACCTGCGCCGCGCGTCCGACCAAGGTTTGGCGACGGCGATGTACCTCTTTGCCATGCTGTGCGATCGCGGCGTGGGCGTGGGGCACGACCCCGCGCAGGCCACCGAACTTTATCGGCAGGCATCGTTGAAGGGCCATCGCGGGGCGCAGGCGAAATGGGGCTATGCCCTCACCAAAGGCATCGGCGTGCCGCAAAACCTGCTGGATGGCGAGTCCTGGCTCCGGCGTGCTGCGCTGGCGGGCGATGCGGAAGCGGCGGCGGTGGTCGGCGACCTCTATGCGACCGGTGGCGCGCTGCCGCCGAATTTCGCCGAAGCGGCGGTGTGGTTCCGCCGCGCGGCGGAAACCGGCCATCGCGGCGCGTCCCGGGCGCTGGGGATGCTGCATCTGACCGGTGCAGGGGTGCCGCGCGATCAGGCGGAAGCGGCGAAATGGCTGCGGGTCTCGGCCGAGGGTGGCGATCGTAGCGCCCATGTCGATCTCGGCAATCTGTTGCTGCGCGGTGAGGGCGACGAACAGGATTCGGTGCGCACACGCACCTGGTTCGAACAGGCGGCGGCGGCGGGCGACCCGGTTGCCGCGTTCAACTTCGGCGTCTGTCTGGCCGAGGGCGTCGGCATCGACAAGGACGAGCGCAAAGCCACCGAATGGCTGCGCAAAGCCGCCGATACCGTGGTGAATGCGCAGTATTGGCTGGGTCGTATGACCATCGAAGGCCGCGGCGTGGAGCCGGACCTGGAAGCCGGGCGCGCCTGGATCGCCAAGGCCGCCGAAGTCGGCATGACCGAGGCGCTGACGCTGCTGGGCGACCTCATGCTGACCGGGCGCGGCGGACCGAAGGACCATCCCGGCGCCCTGGCCAAATTCCTCGCCGCCGCCGAACAAGGCCATGTCGGCGCCATGTTTGCGGTCGGTGCCATGCTCGGCGGTGGGCACGACGTGCCGATGGATCGCGTCGAAGCCCAGCGATGGTTCCGAGCGGCGGCGGAGCAAGGCCATGCGCATGCACAGATGATGTTGGGCCGGTATTTGTCGCGCGATCTGGCGGGCGAGTTGGACATCGATCGGGCGCGCGTCTGGTTCGAACGCGCGATCGCCCAGGGGTTGGAGGATGCCAAGGCCGACCTTGCCGCCTTGCCGGTGGAAATGGGCGCCTGAACGCGCAGCCACCGCCCGTCCCCGACGGAACGACCGACGCCGAACAGCGCACCGCGACCCTGGCGCGCGGGGCACGCGAACAAGGGCTGCTGGCGCTTGCGGCCGGCGATCGGCCCAAGGCTGTCCGCTGGCTGGATCGCGCGCATCGGCTGGTGCCGGCGGATCGCAACATCGCGCTGGCCTACGCGACGGCCTGCCTCGGTTTCGACGATGAACGAGCGGCGGCGGCGTTTCGGGATGTGCTGGCCGCGACGGACCTGCGCGAAGCCCGCATCGGGCTTGCGACCGCCTGTCGCCGCTTGCGCCATGCGGACGATGCGGCGCGTGCCCTTGCCGAGGCGCTCCAGCGGTTCGGCCCCTTGCCCAGCATGGCCGCCACCGCCGATGGCATCGTCGCCGAGTCCGGCGCGCTCGGCTGGTGCGGTCTGTTCGGATCGGGATCGATCGCCGTGCATCCTGCGCCGGGCTTGCGGCCGGAGGTGCGGCTGGATGGGCGCATAATGCGGGGGAGGCTGCCGCCGCACGCCTGGGTGTCCGGCGGTTCGCTGACGGCGACGGTCGGGTCGCAGCACCTTCTGGGTAGCCCGATCGACATCGCCGCCATTGGCCGGGTCGTTGGCTGCGTGGCGCCGAACGGCGAGGGCATTGCCGGTTGGGCCTGGCACCCCGGCGACCCGGAAACCCGCCCGACGCTGACCGTACTGGACGGTTCCGGCGCCCAGGTCGCTCGGATCGTCGCGCGCAACGAGGCGATTGCGGTTCCCGGCGACGACGGGCTGTCCCGGCCGCGCGGGTTTTCCATCCCGGCGTCCCGTCTGACCGGGCGACCGGGTCCGTTTCGCATCGTCGGGCGCGACGGCAACGATCTGCTGGGCAGTCCGCTCGACCCTGCGTTGTTGGCGCGGATCGTTCCTATGCCGGTTGCCGAAACGACGCCGCCTCGGCCGATCGTGGAGCCTGCGGCGGGGCGACGGGCGGCGGCGGTTGTCATACCGGTGCATGGCGATGCGGCGGTCTCGCTGGCCTGTATCGACAGTGTTCTGGCCTCGGGGATCGTGCCGCTGGCGATCGACGATGCCTCCCCCGATGCCGATCTGCGGGCGGCGTTGGATCGTTTGGCGGCGGCGGGGCGCATTCGGCTGATCCGGCACGACCGGCGCCTGGGCTTCCCGGGGAGCGCGAATGTCGGCCTCATGGCGTATCCGGATCGGGATGTCGTGCTGCTGAACAGCGATACCCTGGTGGCGCCGGGGTGGTTGGCTCGACTGCGCGCGGCGGCCTATAGCGCGCCCGACATCGGCACCGTCACGCCGCTGTCCAACAACGCCAGCATCCTGACCTATCCGCGCCCGGGCGAAGGCGGCGCGATGCCGGACCTGCCGGCGACGATCGCGATGGATCGCATGGCGCGGCGGGCAAACGGTGCGGGCACGATCGACATTCCCGTCGGCGTCGGGTTTTGTCTGTATGTCAAACGATCCTGCCTCCATGAAGTCGGCCTGTTCCGCGCGGCGATTTTTGCCCAGGGCTATGGGGAGGAGAACGATTTCTGCCTGCGCGCGCGCGGCCTCGGCTGGCGGCATGTGGCGCTGCCCGGTGTGTTCGTCGCGCATCGCGGCGGCACCAGCTTCCGGTCCGCCGCGCGCCATCTTCGGTTGCGCAACGAACCGCTGCTGAACCGGCTGCATCCTGGTTATCCCGCGCTGATTGCCGCGTTCCAGGCGGCCGATCCCCTGGCGGCTTCGCGCAAACGCCTGGATATCGTGCGGTGGCGCGCGGGGGGAGAAGATTTCGCGCGGTCGGCGATTTTGATTTCCCATGCCGATGGCGGCGGGGTGGAGCAACGCTTGGCGGTGGCGGCGGCGGACTGCCGCGCGGCCGGCGCCCGCCCCATTGTCCTGCGGCCCGACGGATCGGGGGGCGGTGTCGTGGTCGGCGACGGCCCCGAAGGCGGCTATCCGAACCTGTGTTACCGCTTGCCGGCCGATGGCGCGGGGCTATCGCGACTGTTGCGCGCGTCGCATCCCACAGGGATCGAGGTGCATCACACGCTGCACCACCCCCCGGCGCTCTACCGAGCGATCCGTCGGTTGGGGGTTCCGTACGACGTGCATATTCACGATTACGCGTGGATTTGCCCGCGGATTTCCCTGCTGGGGCCGGAGAATCGGTATTGCGGGGAGCCCGATCTGGCCGGCTGCAACGCCTGCATTGCCCGCGCCGGGCATTTGCTCGGGGAAGCAATCGGCGCGGGCGCGCTGCGGCGGCGATCGGCCGCGTTTTTGGCCGGTGCTCGGCGGATTGTGGTGCCGTCGAACGATACGGCCACGCGCATGCGGCGGTATTTCCCGCATTTGGGGCTGTCGGTCGTGCCGCATGGCAACGATGCACTGTTGCCGCGCATGGGCGCGCCGCACCGGGTGGGTCGGGTTTGCGTTGTCGGCGGGATTGGCCCGCACAAAGGCTACGATGTGCTGTTGGCCTGCGCCCGCGACGCGGCGGCGCGCGGTCTGAACCTGGAATTCGTGGTGGTGGGGGACACGACCGACGACGACGCCTTATTGGCCACCGGCCGGGTCTTCGTCACCGGCACCTATCGCCCGTCGGAAGCGGTGGATTTAATCCGAGCGCAGGGGGCCAGCTTGGGGTTTGTGCCCTCGGTTTGGCCGGAAACCTGGAATTTGGCGCTGTCGGAGCTGTGGCAGGCCGGCTTGCCGGTGGCGGTTTTCGATCTTGGCGCGCCGGCCGAACGCATTCGTGCGCAGGGTCGCGGGCTGGTGCTGCCGTTGGGGTTGCCGGCGGCGCGGATCAACAATGCGTTGCTTGCGACAATCGGTCGGTCCGGTCATGAATGACACGTCGGCGTATCGGAAACATCATTTCGTGACTCCTGATCCGGCGGCTTTTGCCATACAACCCACCCAGTACGATGCCCCTAGGAAAGAGTGAGAAGCCCGTATGTCTGAAGCCGCCAGCGCGGTGCTTGCCCAGCACGATGCCAATTCGGGTGTTCCGGCCCGTAATCCGGCGGCGAATCCCGTTCCGGCCCAGTCTGAATCCGGACCCGAAGCCGCCAGCCGCATCGCGGAGTTGCGGGTTTCCGGCAACCTCATGACGCTGGACGCGGGTTTGTTCTGTGTCTTTCAGGCCCCCGGCAGTGCCGGCCCGGATCCCGCGACCGGCTTGCCCGGCGTGCGCGTGTCGCTGGCCCCTGGCATGGCCGCGCGGCCCGACGCGGTGAGCATCAGCACCTTTCGCCCCGACGGATGGTTGGATGGCACCGGCGCGTTGGTGCTGGTCAAAGAAGGTCCGGCGCAAATTCTGGTGACCATCTATCAGGCCGGTCAGCAATCCGCCGAGACGGCGCCCCGTTTGCAGGTGCTGCGGCTGAATGGCGAGCCGGCGCCCGCTGCCCCTGCCCCTGGGACAGCCCCGGCGGCACCCGTCGTCACGGCCGAAAACCTGGAAGTCCTGGCCCATGTGCAACGGACCGGCGATGTCGGCGGCGCGATCGGCGATTGGATCGGTGTACGCGGCAGCCGGCAGTGGATGGAAGGCTTCGGCGTCTCGCCGCACAGCGCGATCGAGCCCGAGGACATCGAATATCAGGGCGTGCTCGGCCGAGGCTGGCTATCCCCGTGGGTCGAAGGCGGCAAATTCTGCGGCAGTCGCGGCATGGCCCTGCCGCTGCTCGGCTTCAAGCTGCGGCTGAAAGGGAATGCGGCGAAAGCGTTCACCTGTAGCTACTCGGCCACGTTTATCGACGGCAGCGCCGTCGGCCCGGTGCCGGCCGGCGAGTCCTGCGAAGCCGAGAGTCTGGCCGCCATGGAGGCGTTCCATATCGAGCTGCGCCCGCGCGAAGGGCGACAGACCAGCCCCCGCGCTGCGAAGCCGAAAGCTGCTGCTCGGCCGGCGCGACGCTAGCGATGGTTTGGGGGCATAAGGTCGTTTCGGCGTGAAGTTTCTGTTCGTACACCAGAATTTCCCCGGCCAATTCCTGCATATCGCCCGGCATCTGGCAGCGTCGAAGCAGCACGATCTGGTGTTCGTCACCGAACCGAACGACAACGCGATGGCGGGGGTCCGCAAGGTGCCGTATGCCAAGCCGCCCCCGGCAGCGTCGGAAGCGCATATCGCGGCGCGAGAACTCGATGGCGGCGTCCGGCGGGCCGAGGCGGTGGGACGCACGGCGGCGAACCTGAAAACGCTCGGCTACGAACCGGACATGATCGTCGGGCATCACGGCTGGGGCGAGATGCTGAACCTGCACGACGTCTGGCCCAAGGTCCCCATGCTCGGGTACATGGAATTCTATTACCAGCCGATCGGCATCGATGTCGGTTTCGATCCGGAATTCCCGATCGGGGTGGACGATTTCCCGCGCATCCGAGCGAAAAACGCGATCAATCATATTGCGTTGAATTTGCTGGGGGAGGGGCAGGCACCGACGGCGTGGCAAATCTCCACATATCCCGAATGGGCCCGCAAGCGGATCAATATGGTGTGGGAGGGGGTGCACCTCGATGTTTGCAAACCCAACCCGAAAATACGCCGCGCGCCGCTGACGATCGGGGGGATGACGATCGCGCCGACCGATAAATTGGTGACCTATGTATCCCGCGACCTGGAGCCGTATCGGGGGTTCCCGTTGATGATGCGGGCGGTGCCGCATCTGTTGAAGGCGCGCAAGGACATCAAGGTCGTCATGATCGGCGGCGATGGGGTCAGCTACGGCAACCCGCCCCCGGATGGCGGCACTTGGCGGGACGTCATGATCCGGGAACTCGGCGCCGGGTTCGATCCGTCGCGCGTGGTGTTCCCCGGCCGGGTGCCGTACGACCTGTATCTATCGGCGCTACAGCGTTCGGATGCGCATGTTTACCTGACCTATCCGTTCGTCGCGTCGTGGTCCCTGCGGGAGGCGTTGGCGGTCGGATGCGCGATCGTCGGCAGCGACACCCAGCCGGTGCGGGAATTCATTGCGCATGGCGAGAACGGGCTGCTGGCGTCGTTCTTCGATCCCGCCGGTCTGGCCGAATCGGTGCTGTCGATCGTCGGGGATCCCGCCCTCGGTCAGAAATTGCGTGCCAATGCGCGGGCCTACGCCGAGGCGCGGTTGTCGATGACCGACTACCTTAAGTCCTATGTCGCATTGATCGAGCGGATGACCGGCGCCTCGTTGCCGTTCGCGCCGCCCGAACCGGCGCCGGGGCGTGCCCGGAGCAAGCGCCCGAGCACGGCGAAGGGTTAGACCATGATCGCTTGAGGTTGCACGCGATCTCGGCGTTGGATCATGGTCTAAGCCTTTGTTTGAGAGGGTGATTCACGCCCGAGGTTGAAGTCAACCTCAGGCGATCACGCTCTAATCCTTCGCCTTCTGCGTTTGGCGGAACGGTGCGGCCGGATAGACCCCGAGGACCCGTACTTCGGAGGAGAAGAACGACAATTCCTCCAGCGCGCGGCGAAGATGGGGTTGTTCCGGGTGGCCGTCCACGTCGCACAGGAACTGGGTGGCGGCGAATTCTCCGCCCATCATGTAGCTTTCCAGCTTGGTCATGTTCACGCCGTTGGTGGCAAACCCGCCGAGGGCTTTGTAGAGCGCGGCGGGCACGTTGCGCACCCGGAATACGAACGTGGTCATCAGGTCCGGCACGGTGGGTGCGGGGGTGACTGGTCGTTTCGCCATGATGTAGAAACGGGTGGTGTTGTGGGCGGCGTCTTCCACGTTGGATTGGAGGATATCCAGCCCGTAGATCTCGGCGGCGAGGGACGATGCGATCGCGCCTTCGGCTTTCTTCCCCCATTTTGCGATCAACTCGGCGGCCCCAGCGGTATCGGCTTCGATCACCGGCGTCAGGCCGAGCTCGCGGAGAATGCGCCGCACCTGACCGAGTGCGACGGTGTGGGAATGCGCCCGTTCGAGGTCGGCGATGGTGGCGCCTTTGACGCCGAGCAGACAGTGCTCGACGCGTTGGAAGTGCTCGCCGACGACGAATAGGCCGGAGTCGGGGAGCAAATGGTGAATATCGGGCACGCGACCGGCCAAGCTATTTTCGCACGGCAGCATGGCCAATTCCACCCGCCCGTCGCGCACCGCATCCATCGCGGTTTCGAACGACTCGGACGGCAGCGTCGACATCGTCGGAAATGCCGCTCGGCAGGCCAGGTCGGAATAGGCGCCGGGCACGCCTTGGAATGCGATTTTTCCGGTTGGTTTGGTTCCGGTCATGCAAGCGTGCCTTTCGGGGTCAGGATTTTTCTCGCCCGTTCGAGATCCTCGGGCGTATCGACGCCGAACAAGCCATGTTCCAGGCGGACGCAGGCAATGCGCATGCCGGCTTCGAGGGCGCGCAACTGCTCCAACCCTTCCCGCCGTTCGAGCGGGCTGGGGGGCAATGCGACGAAGCGATCCAGGGCGGCGCGGCGGAAGGCGTAGATGCCGACGTGATGCCAGCGCGGCCCTTCGCCCCAGGGGATCGGCATGCGGGAGAAATACAGCGCCGGGGCCACGTCGGTTCCGTCCTGGAAAGCGCAGGCGGCTTTGACAAAGGATGCGGTGTTGGCTTCTTCGTCCGACTGGATGGGAACCACCACGGTCGAGATGTCGAAGGCGGGATCGGCGAGCGGTGCGACGATCGCTTTCAGCCAGTGCGGCGGCAAAGTCGGCACGTCGCCTTGCAGGTTGACGACGACATCGTGCCGGCCATTGGGGTCCAAAACCGCCAGCGCGGCATGCACCCGGTCCGATCCGGACGGCAGGTTCGGGTCTGTCAGCACGGCGCGACCGCCGGCCTGTCGGATCGCGTCGGCGATCGATGCATCGCCGCAGGCGACGGCCACCGGGCCGATGCCGGCTTCTAGGCCGCGCTCCAGCATATGGACGATCATTGGTTTGCCGGCGATGTCGGCCAATGGCTTATTCGGTAGCCTGATGGAGGCCAGCCGAGCGGGAATGACGACAATAGGGTTCACGAGGCTCCTGTCGGGTTCGATTTAGCGGCCTGGGTGGGTTGATGGTGTGGGACGGTTTCCTTATGTTGATACCAGCTTATGGACGTGCTGGCCTGCGCGCAACGGCGTGTTACCAGCCTGAACCGGCCGCATGCGGCACACGACGAGGATGTTACGCCTTATGGACAGTACCGAGGTCAACAAGGGCATGGCCGCGATCCTGGTCGCAGGAATCGCCTTTTTCCTGTCTGGCTGGATCAGCGTCACGCTCGTCCACGATTCCAAGCCGGAGCACGAAATCCTGAAGATCGAAGGCGTCGGCCCGGTCGAAGCCTCGGCCGGCGCAGCGAAAGAGGAAACGCTGGCGCCGATCGCGCCGCTGTTGGCCAAAGCCGACCCGGCATCGGGTGAATCGACGGCGAAGAAGCTGTGCGTTTCCTGCCACACCTTCGCCGATGGCGGTAAATCGGGCGTTGGTCCGAACCTTTATGGCACGGTCGGGGCCGCACGCGGTCACACCGCAGGGTTCAACTACTCGGCCGCGCTGAAAGGCAAAGCCGGCAACTGGTCCTTCGAGGAACTGAACGCCTGGCTGGCGAAGCCGGCGGCGTTTGCGCCCGGCACGCGGATGACCTTCGCCGGGATCAAAAGCATCGAACAGCGCGCCGACGTGATCGCCTATCTGCGGACCCTGTCGAAAACCCCGGTTCCACTGCCCTGAGCCAGGATCTCTCGCGACTGGTCGCAGCGGCCGAGGCTGCCGCGGACGTCGCTGGGGCCGTGGTCCGCCCGTTCTTCCGAGCGGGGGTGGCAGCCGATGCAAAATCCGATCGGTCGCCGGTGACGATCGCCGATCGGACCTCGGAATTGGCCATGCGGGCCGTGCTGGCCGAACGTTTCCCAGAGCACGGCATCCTGGGTGAGGAGTTCGGGCTGGATCGGCCGCATGCGGCTATGCGCTGGGTCTTGGACCCGATCGACGGCACCCGCGCGTTCATCACCGGTCGGCCGACATTCGGGATCCTGATCGCGCTGCTGGAAAACGATCGCCCGATCCTGGGCGTGATCGACCAACCGGTTACTGGCGAACGCTGGATCGGCGTCCTTGGGCAGCCGACCGTGTTTCGCGGCCCCCTCGGCGGACGAGCGGGTTGCCGGCCTTGCTCGACTTTGGCCGAGGCCGAATTGTCCTGCACCAGCCCCGAAATGCTGGAAGGCGGCGACATGCCGCGATGGAAGCAACTCGCGTCCAAGGTCCGCCGCAACTATTGGGGTGGCGACTGCTACGCCTACGGGCTTCTCGCGCTCGGGCAAATCGACATTGTGGCCGAATCGGACATGAAAGTCTGGGATTGGGCGCCGCTGGTTGCCGTGGTCGAAGGCGCTGGCGGGCGGGTCACCGACTGGAATGGGGCACCGCTGCGCCCCGACGGCGACGGTCGGGTGCTTGCTGTGGGCGATCCCGCTTTATTGCCGCTGGCCGTCGCGGAACTGAACAATCCGTCAGTTGCTTCGCTCTGACGGGTGGCCCAGGCTGCATCGGACTCCACCGCAACGCGAGGCAGCCCATTGCGCACACTAGCTTGTTTGCTTCTGCTTCTGCTGCCGATCCTGGCGCCCTCGGCCCGAGGCGACAACGGTCCGGTCGTCCGTAGTCACGCGATTGCCGTGCTGGGGGAGCCGGCCTTGCCGCCGGGCTTCGCCCATTTTCCGTATGTCGATCCCAAGGCGCCCAAAGGTGGGGCGGTGGCTTTGGCGACATTGGGCACCTTCGATGGCTTCAATCCGTTCATCCTGCGTGGGACAGCGGCGTTCGGCCTGACGCATCCCTGGATCGTGCTGCCGGGGGGATCCGGATCGGGCACCTCGGTCGGGCATGTCTGGGAAAGCCTGCTGACCGGATCGGCCGACGAGGGCGCCACCGGCTACGGCCATCTGGTGCAAACGATCGAGTTGCCGGCCGATAAGATGTGGGTGGCATTCGAGTTGCGGCCGGAAGCCCATTTTTCCGACGGCACCCCGGTGACGGCCGAAGACGTGGCCTGGACCTATCGCACTTTGCTTGCGCATGGGCGGCCGAGTATGCGGATCCAATTCGCGGATGTGCGGGATGTCGCGGTGGAAAGCCCGTTGCGGGTGGTGTTCCATTTCAAATCCAACCAGAATCGCGACTTGCCGTTGCTGGTCGGCGGCCTGCCGGTGCTGCCGCGCAAATTCTTCGAAGGCCGCGATTTCGAACGCCCGCTCACAGATGCGCCGATCGGGTCCGGCCCCTATCGTGTCGCCAGCTTCGACCTCGGGCGGTCGGTGACATACCGCCGCGATCCCAACTGGTGGGCAGCTGCCATGCCCACCGGGATCGGGACCAACAATTTCGATCGGGTGCGGGTCGAGTATTTCCGCGAGGGGACTGTCGCGATGGAGGCCTTCAAGGCCGGCCAGATCGATATTCGGAGCGAAAACGTCTCCAAGAACTGGGCGACGGGGTACGATTTCCCCGCCATCAAGGCCGGTCATGCGATCGCTCGTAGCTTCCCGCACCAACTGCCGAACGGTATCCAGGGGTATGCGATGAATACCAGGCGGCCGGTCTTCGCGGATCGGCGGGTCCGGCAGGCGATTGCGGCCTTGTTCGATTTCGAGTGGTCGAACAAGGCTTTGTTCTACGGTGCCTACACCCGTACCACGAGCTACTTCAGCAATAGCCCGCTGGCGTCGTCGGGTTTGCCCGATGCGGGCGAATTGGCATTGCTGGAACCGTTCAAGGCTCGGCTGCCTGCGGATGTCTTTACGGCGCCGTTTTCCGTGCCGACGACCGATGGTTCCGGCAACAACCGTGAACAGATGCGGCATGCTCTGGCGCTGCTCAAGGACGCTGGCTGGACGGTGAAGGATCGCAAACTGGTCGATGCGAACGGACAGCAAATGCGGTTCAGCATCCTGTTGGACGAGCCATCGCTGGAACGGCCGTCGCTGCCGTACACCGAAACGTTGCAGAAAATAGGGATCGATGCGCGGGTGCGGATGGTCGATCCGGCACAATATCAGCGCCTGACCGACGATTTCGATTTCGATATGACGATGATGGTTTATCCGCAAAGCGACATACCGGGAAACGAGCTGCGGGATTATTTCTCCTGCGCTGCGGCCGGTGCGCAAGGCAGCAACAACGTGTCCGGGGTGTGCGATCCGGCAGTGGATGCTCTGGTCGAGAAAATCGTTACGGCACAGTCGCGATCGGTGTTGCGCGACGCGGCGCGCGCGATCGACCGGGTGCTGTTGTGGAACTGGTACCTGGTGCCGAATTGGGGCAGCCTGGAATACCATGTTGCGTGGTGGGACCGCTTCGGCGCGCCCGGCATCCCGATACGGGAAGGCGTCAACATCGACAGTTGGTGGATCGATCCGGCGAAAGCGGCTGCGAACGACGCCGTGCGCGGTCGATAACCCGCAATGGGCGCCTATATCGTCCGCCGTCTGCTGCTGGTCATTCCGACCTTGTTTGGGATCATCGCGATCAACTTCGCCATCGTTCAGTTCGCGCCGGGCGGGCCGGTCGAACAGGCGATCGCCGAATTGAAGGGGCGCGGCGACATATCCTCCCGCCTGACGGGGGCGCGATCCGATTTCGGCGGGGCGGGGACGTATCGCGGGTCGCGTGGGTTGGACCCGGCGATCGTCGAGGACATCCGCAAGATGTTCGGCTTCGACAAGCCGCCGCTGACGCGCTTCGTCGATATGATTTACGGCTATCTTCGTTTCGATTTCGGCCGAAGCTTCTTTAAGGGCCAGACGGTCTGGCAACTGCTGCTGGAACGGATGCCGGTGTCGATCTCGCTGGGGCTGTGGTCGACGTTGCTGGTTTACGGGATTTCCATCCCGTTGGGCATTGCCAAGGCGGTGCGCCATGGCAGCCGCTTCGATGTCGCCACCAGCGCGGTGGTGTTGATCGGCTATGCCGTGCCCGGATTTCTGCTGGCGATCCTGCTGGTGGTGCTATTCGCCGGCGGCAGTTTTGTGCACTGGTTCCCCTTGAGCGGCCTCGTCAGCGAAGGCTCCGCCGATTGGCCCTGGCCGGCGCGGGCGATGGACTACCTCTGGCATATGGTTCTGCCGACGGTCGCGATGGTGGTCGGGGGCTTCGCGGGCCTGACGATGCTGACCAAAAACTGCTTCCTGGAGGAAATCGGCAAACAATACACGGTCACGGCCCGAGCCAAAGGCGCGAGCGAACAGCGGGTTCTGTATGGGCATATGTTTCGGAATGCGATGCTGCTGATCGTTGCGGGATTCCCGCAGGCGCTGATCTCGATTCTGTTTACCTCCGCGCTTTTGGTCGAGATTATTTTTTCCCTCGACGGGCTCGGGTTGCTGGGCTTCCAGGCGGCGATCCAACGCGATTATCCCGTGATGTTCGGGACATTGTATTTGTTCACGCTGGCCGGTTTGACGATGCAGATCGTGGGCGACCTGATGTATACGCTGGTCGATCCCCGTATCGATTTCGAGGCACGGACTTGACGCTCAGCCCGGTTTCGCAACGTCGTATCGCAATTTTTTGCGCCAATCGTCGTGGCTTCTGGTCGTTGTGGATATTCCTGGCGGCGTTCGGGCTGTCGCTGTTCGCCGAGTTCATCGCCAACGATCGGCCGTTACTGATCCGGTTCGACGATCGTTGGTATTGCCCGGTTCTGCACGATTACAGCGAAGATGCGTTCGGCCCCGATTTTCTGCCGACCGCAGCCGATTATACCGACCCGGAATTGCGCAAAACGATCGAGGCAAAAGGCTGGATGCTTTGGCCGCCGATCCCGTTCAGCTACACCACGTCGGTGAAGGATTTGAACGTCCCGTCGCCATCCCCACCGACGGCGCGCAATTGGCTCGGCACCGACGATCAAGCCCGCGACACCCTGGCGCGAGCGATCTACGGGTTTCGACTGTCGGTGTTGTTCGGGTTCACGCTGACGCTTGTGTCGTCGATCGTCGGCGTTATCGCCGGGGCCGTGCAAGGTTTCTATGGCGGGACGACCGATCTGCTGTTCCAACGCTTCATCGAAGTCTGGAGCGGCATGCCGGAACTTTATTTATTGATCATCCTCGGCAGCATGATCGTCCCGGGGTTTTGGGTGCTGCTGATTTTCCTGCTGCTGTTCCGCTGGATGAGCCTGACCGGCGTCGTGCGGGCGGAATTTCTGCGCGGCCGCAATCTCGATTATGTGCGGGCGGCAAAGGCATTGGGCGTATCGGATATTGTTACGATGTGGCGGCATATTTTGCCGAATGCGATGGTCGCGACATTGACCTATCTGCCATTCACGCTGTCGGGTTCTGTGACGTTGTTATCGACGTTGGATTTTCTGGGATTTGGCTTGCCGCCCGGTTCCCCCTCGCTCGGGGAACTCGTGGCGCAAGGCAAGAGCAACCTGACGGCGCCCTGGCTCGGCTTCACCGCGTTCTTTGTGTTGGGCGGTGTGCTGACGTTGCTTATTTTCATCGGCGAGGCGGTCCGCGATGCCTTCGATCCGCGCCGATTGCCGAGCGCTTCGCGATGACATTGTTGGAGGTCCGAGACCTATCGGTGGCGTTCGGTCGCAAACGGGTGGTCGATGGCGTGTCGTTCGATCTGGATCGGGGGGAGACGCTCGCGCTGGTGGGCGAATCCGGTTCCGGCAAGTCGCTGACGGCGTTGTCGCTGCTGCAATTGCTTCCGGCCGGCGGCACGAATCCAACCGGCAGCGTGGTGCTCGACGGACAGGAGGTCGTGGGGGCGGATCCAGCGACCTTGCATCGCGCGCGCGGCGATGTGGCGGGCATTGTGTTCCAAGAGCCGATGACCAGCCTCAATCCGTTGCACCGTATTGGGAAACAGGTTTGCGAAGCGATCGAATTGCATCGGCGGATGCCGGCGGATCGGGTGCGGGCGCGCGCCATCGAGGTGCTCGGGCAAGCGGGTTTCGCGGATGCCGAATCGCGCCTGGATGCGTTCCCGCATCAATTGTCCGGCGGTCAGCGGCAGCGGGTCATGATCGCGATCGCCCTGGCGAACGATCCGGCATTGCTGATTGCGGATGAACCGACGACGGCTTTGGATGTTACGATTCAGGCGCAAATTCTGCGGCTGCTGGGCGATTTGAAGCGGGCGCGCGGCCTGGCGTTGTTGCTGATCACCCACGATCTGGCGTTGGTGCGCCGCTTCGCCGATCGTGTTGCCGTCATGAAAGATGGCAAGATCGTCGAGGCCGGGCCGGTAACGCGCGTGTTTGCGACCCCGGAGCATCCGTATACACGGATGCTGATTGCTGCGGTGCCGAAGGGCGCACCTCCGCCGGTCGCCGAAGGCGCGCCCACGGTCGTAACGGCCGATGCGGTGAAGGTGTATTTTCCGATCCGGCGGGGTGTCCTCCGATCCGTCGTTGGCAACGTCCGGGCGGTCGATGGCGTATCGTTCGATGTGCGCGAGGGCGAGACCGTCGGGCTTGTCGGGGAATCGGGGTCCGGGAAGACCACGCTGGCCTTGGCGACTCTGCGGCTGGAGCAGGCGACCGGACGCGTCGCCTATCTTGGCCAGGATATCGCGACGCTGAACAAACGCGCGATGCGCGCTTTGCGGGCGCGGATGCAGATCGTCTTTCAGGACCCGTTCAGCAGCCTTTCGCCGCGTCTACCGGTCGGCGATATCGTGGCCGAGGGCCTGACGATCCACGAACCCGGGTTGACGCGGGTGGAGCGGATGGAACGGGTTGCCGTGGTATTGCGGGAGGTCGGTTTGGCGCCGGATAGCGTCGAGCGTTACCCGCACGAATTCAGCGGCGGGCAACGCCAACGGATCGCCATTGCGCGGGCGATGATTTTGAAGCCGCGATTTGTCGTTCTGGACGAGCCGACCAGCGCGTTGGACATGTCGGTGCAGGCGCAGATCGTCGATTTGTTGCGCGATCTTCAGGAACGCCATGGGCTGGCGTACCTGTTTATCAGCCACGATCTGAAGGTTGTCAGGGCGCTTGCCCATCGCGTGGTGGTTTTGCGCGGTGGGCTTGTGGTGGAGCAAGGCGATGCGGCGACGATATTCTCAGCGCCGCGCGAGCCTTATACGAAGGCCCTGATGGACGCCGCTTTCGCCTGACGGTTTTTGGATCGTGCGATTTGGACATGCCGCGATCACGCATTGGCAGCCGTCGAGGGCAGGATGCAACGCCCGCCGGACTGCCGGTTTTTACGACGCCGCCATCCATGGGGTAGGCTGGGCTACCTCGGCGGCGGCTTGTGTGCTGGCCGCCTCGCAATTGCCGGGCGCGCGCAGTCGTGCCTAAGGTATGGCAACGCATCAAGTGAGGGAACCACGCCATGAGCGGAGAAAATTGCCTTGCCGGCCTGAAAATCCTCGATCTGACCCAGTTCGAGGCCGGTCCATCCTGCACCGAAGCCCTCGCATGGCTCGGCGCCGACGTGGTCAAAGTGGAGAACCCCGGCCTCGGGGACCCCGGTCGGTCTTCCGGTCGGACCGGCACCGATAAGGACGCCAATTACTTCCTGCAATACAACTCGAATAAGCGCTCAGCGGCGGTCAATCTGAAAGATCCGCGCGGTCTGGAGATCGTCAAGAAGCTCGTCCTGCAAGCCGACGTCATGATCGAAAACTTCGCGCCCGGCGCGATCGAGCGCCTCGGCTTGGGCTACGATGTCGTCAAGGCGATCAATCCCAGTATCATTTTCTGCCAGATTAAAGGTTTCGGCACCGGCAGCCCGTTCGAAAAAGGCCTGGCTTTCGACATGATCGCTCAGGCTTGCGGCGGGTTGATGTCCATTACCGGGGAGGAGGACGGCCCGCCGTGCAAGCCCGGTGCGACCATCGGGGATACGGGTACGGGCATGCTGATGGCAGTCTCGATTTTGGGTGCCTATGTGCGCCGCTTGCGCACCGGGCAGGGCGAGCATTTGCAGTTGGCCATGCAGGATTCCATCCTGCACTATATCCGGAATGCATTTGCTTACATGGAGCGGACGGATGGGGCGCCTGCCCCGCGCGCGGGTTCGAAAACCGTTGGCGGTGGCAACCCACCGATCGGGGTCTACCCCTGCAAGGGAGGCGGCCGGAACGACTTCGTGTATATCTACACATCCGCCGCCAATCCCGAACATTGGACGCGTTTGCTCAAGGTGATGGGGCGCGACGATCTGATCGGCGATGCGCGGTATGCGACGCCCGCAGCGCGTACCGAGCGGCGGGCGGAGGTCGATGCTATCGTGTCCGAGTGGACGCGGCAGCAGGACAAACATGTCGCGATGCAGTTGGTCAGCGGTGCGACAATCCCGTCGGGCGCTGTGCTCGATACGAGGGAACTGGCCGACGATAAGACGTTCGAACAGCGCAAAATCCGCCAGACCATGAAGCATCCGGTCAATGGCGATTACGTCATGAGCGGGTGGCCGGTCCGCTTCGGTGGCACGCCGCCCGTCGTCGGTCCGGCCCCGGTCCTGGGGCAGCATTCCGGCAACGTCCTGGCGGATTGGCTGAAAATGGATGCGGACGCCATCGGTGCGTTGCATGCGGAAAAGGTGATCGCAGGATGAAGACCGAATACTGCACGGTACAAGACGAAGATCGGGTGCGCATTGTCACGCTGAACCGACCGGAGGTGTTGAATGCGTTGCACGCAGACGCCAATGACGAATTGGCCGCTGTGTGGGACGAGTTCGCAGCGCGCGACGATTTGTGGGTGGGGATTGTGACCGGCGCCGGTGGGCGGGCGTTCTCGGCTGGGAACGACCTGAAGGTTCAGGCTGCCGGAAAACGTCGGCCGAATGGGCCGCGCGGTTTCGCCGGCATTTGCCACCGGTTCGATCTATATAAGCCGATGATTGCCGCAGTAAACGGCGTGGCAATGGGGGGAGGTTTCGAGACCGCACTGGCTTGCGACATTATCGTAGCTGCGGAAAACGCGGTTTTCGCATTGCCCGAACCCCGGGTCGGCTTGATCGCGGGGGGCGGCGGGGTTCACCGTTTGCCCCGGTCCATTCCGATCAAGCAGGCCATGGGCATGATCCTCACAGGTCGGCGTGTCCCTGCTCGCGAAGGTTTCGAGCTCGGGTTCGTGACCGAAGTGGTGCCCGAGGGACAAGCTTTGGCAGCGGCGAAGCGGTGGGCGGACATGATCCTGGAATGTTCACCCAAGGCGGTGCGAGCCTCGAAGCAAGCGTCCTATATGGGTCTCGACGAGCAGAAACTCGAAACGGCGATGCGTACTGTTTACCCGGCGCAGCAAGAAAACATCGAAAGCCTCGATTATATCGAAGGTCCGAAAGCTTTCTCGGCCAAACGCAAGCCGAACTGGCAGAACAGATAAGGGCGCCGCTCATGGGGATCCATATTCACAACCTGTACAGCGACGCGGATGGCAACTCGCATTGGCGGGACATTCAGATCGACTGGGCGCAGGAAGGCCCGGAAGGTAAGACATCGGTGCTGCAGAAGGCATACGGCATCATCTTCCGACAGACCCAGGCAGAACACGATCGGCCCTGGCATCCGGCGCCGCGTCGGCAATATATCGTCAACCTCGATGCTGGAGTGGAACTAACTGCCAGCGACGGTGAATCGCGGACGATCGGTGCCGGCGAGGTTATCTTGGTGGAAGACGTTACCGGAAAAGGCCATCTATCGAAGTCGGTCAACAACCGGATGCGGCACTCCATTTTCTTGCCGCTGGAATAGAAGGGGAAGCAAAGAATGCGCATTCACAACATCTACGTCGACGACGCCGGTGAGACGCACTGGCGGGATATCCAAGTGGAATGGGTCCAAGAACGAAACGGCAGCAAGCTGTCGGACCGCCTTCCCGCCACCGGGATTATTTTCCGGGAGACGAGCGGGGACTACGATCTGGATTGGCATCCGGCGCCACGCCGGCAATATATCGTCAATTTGGACGGCGGGGTGAAGATCACCGCGAGCGACGGCGAAGCCAGGGAAATCGGCGCTGGCGAGGTCATTCTGGTGGAAGATGTGCGGGGTAAGGGCCATTTGTCGCAGTCGATTGCCGGGAAGATGCGGCATTCGATTTTTGTGCCGATTGAGTAATAGACTATAGCGGGCTGTCGCTGAGCGGCAGCCCCGCGAATGTTGCCGCGAGCGGGAAATCCAGTTTCCAGGCCGGTCCCAGGTCCGCCGCGATATCCCATCCGCCCGGGGAGGGGCATGTGCCGTAGTTGTCGGTGACGGCGTTGCCGCGTCCAATGGCCGCACCGCCATAAGGGTAATAGAGCGCGCAGGCGTTCGACCCAGCGGTGAGCGGACGGGCCAGTGTCAGTCGAAGATGGGTTGCATCGACTCTGACACAGGCCCCTGCGGCGACGATGGCGCCTGGCTGGGCGACGGATCCGCCGTCCATTACTGCGAAACCCACACCTTGCGCTGCTTGTAGCGGGATCCGTACATCGGTGCCGGCGTCGTGCCGCAGGGTCAAGATCAGCGACGTATCGGATTCACGGTAGACATGGACGATCTTCGGGCCTCCGACCGCTGGTAACCCGGTAGGAATGGACGAGATCGAATCTGCCGAACCTGCTGCGATGAGCGCTTGAGCAACCACCGGGGCGGCTAACCGGGCGAATTTTTGGTTATCCAGGCTGTCGCGATGCGCAATGTCGCCTCCGACCGCGAGCCCGGTCGTCGGGGACCACGTCGAGCCTCGGGGATTGCTGTCGGATGTTTGCGGATTGCCGATCGCGACGTTCCGAGCCGGATCGGATGCCATGGCCGCGACGGCCTCCCGGTGCATTTGCATGCCGCCAGCCGTGCCGTATGGGATGGCGTTCCACCAAATCAGCGGGAGATTGCTGGCCGGCTTATTCAGCATTGCGCGTTCCAACATGAGGAATCGGCTGGCTGCAGCGGTAAAGGTGGTCAGTTCCGAGTATGTCCGTAAGCTATCGGTTTCATTCCATGGCCATACGATTGCACAAATGTCGGAAGCATCTTCGGCTGCTAATCCGCCAAGCATTTGCTGGAGTGCCTGTCCGTCGGTCCCAATGCTCCAGATCGAAGGATCGGAGCCATTTGCTGGATCTTGCAGAAAACTACCCGGGTAGCCACCGCCTGCCACCGCGTAAATACCGTGACCGCTCTGCATGGTGTAGGCGCTGGGATTCCCTGTTGCCGCTACGATACCATAGGTCAGAGCGCCAATATGCCAGGCTACGCCTTGTGCGAGCAAAGCCGCCGCACCATCGTTCAATGCATAGTTGATTGCATTGGATTGCCCATCGATGAGAAGCAGAACACTGCGACGATTACCCCGGAACCATCGATTGGCATAGCCGAGCAGTTGTTCGATCTCGGTCGGCGCGAGCGGGCGGGACCAGGATGCTGCCTCGTGAAACCAGCACTGGGCTGCACCCAGTCCAGTTCCATCGTGCAGAAACAATGTGGGCGGCGTGCCGGTTGGCATCTGCGGCCGCCGCACGCCGGTGGCGACGAGGGCGCCGTCGAGCCAAGCGTCCACCCCTCCCCCAAGAGCGGACCGCACCACAATCGAGTGGGTATGTCTGCGGGACAGCGCGTGCGTGAGGACCGCCTGTCCCGGCCCGGGGAATAATATCAGGCGGTTGGTACCACCCTGGCTGTCGGCCTGCAGGAGCGGTACGGTGCCAACCGACAACAGGGTAACCGGTGCAGCGTCGTTGCCCGATCCCTGTCGCCAGTTCGGTCTCGACCAAACAAAATACCATGTCCAGGCGCCGCTCCAGGGTGTTGCCGCTTGAGGCAACTGCCAGCCTAAATCCGGGTCGAGGGGCTGGGCCAGGGCATTCGCGACCGACGAAAATCGTCCGACCCCACCCAGTGTGCCACTCAGGCGCGGAACCCCCCGAGGTGCGCCGCCCGGCGTGGCATGGGAGTAGGTTACGAGAGAGTTGTTTTCGCCCGACCGGTCGGTAACCGAGCCAATCGCTTGATTCCAACCTATCGCCTGGTTTCCCGATGGCGTTACGAAACCATCCGATGTTCCGGCATCCCACCAGCCGGACAGTGCGGGTATCGCCGACAAGGATAACCCAGCGGGGTCCGGGTGCCCGCTGGAGGAGGACAATGGTTGCCACAATGCTATCCGGCCGGCGCCCAATGACATGGCGCGACCGGGCCGAACCAACATGACGCTCATTCAGCTCACCGCAAACGCGGTCGGGTAGGGCGTCGGCGCGCTGCCGTCGGTGCCGGACGCCCAGGCATACCAGGTTCCGGCCGTTGCGGGTGTCGATACATAAGCGCCCCAGAGGTCGGTATTGACGGAACTGCCCGCTGTCCAGGCCGATGGAGCGATCGTCGCCGAAGTGGAAAATCCGAATTGAACGGCGGCAGTCGACGGGGCGACATGCACGTTGACGCCAATAACGCCCGACCCATGCGTGTAACCGCCGGTTGGGGCGACATTCCATATGATCGAGGCGACCGCTCCTGCTTGCGCGAGGGTGCTGCCTGTTGCCACGGCGGACACCGGACCGGATCCGGCAGCCGCGATAGCGACAACGCTGAAATCGTACGATGTGCTCGGGGTCAGACCTGTCACAATACGACTTGAGCCGGTTAATCCCGTAATCGATCCGGTCCAGGCCGTGCCCCCGGTCACGCGGTACTGAACGGTATAACTGGTCGGCGTTGCGCCAGAGGTCGGGGTTTGCCAGGTCGCTTGCAGGCTCGACGATGTCGCATTGCCGATCGTCGGTCCGCCGACCATGCCGGGAAGCGTGATGCTCGAAGCGGTCGCGACAGAAAAAATGCCGGATGCGGTCCCGGTACCGGCGGCATTGTAGGCAGAGACGCGGAAATCGTAGGTAGTGACGGCAGCGAGCCCGGTGACGGTGTAATTGGCGACAGAAATACCCGAATTCACCACAGTCCAGGTGGATGCCCCTGTCGTGCGTTGCTCCAGAATATAGCCGGTCGCGATCGTGCCCGAGGCCGGGGGTGTCCAACTGAGAGCGATGTTATTGCTCGTTTGAGTCGGGCTGGAAATCGCCGAGACTTGGCTCGGTACAGCGAGACTGCCGCCGCCATTGCCAATATATGCGTAGATCGTTGTTCCGCCGGAGTATGCGATGCACCGCAGCGTTGTGGCCTGTCCGGGCAATAGCGACGACACGCCAGTCGAAGAGACGACCGACCCGGCCAAGGAAACCGAACCCGAACTGAGGTTCACGATCTCGCACTGGAAACCATTTCCCATGTTTGCGGCGATGGGTGTGAGCGTCACAGGCTGGCTACAAACCAGGAGCCGCCCGTTATGGACGGTGCCATCAAGGGTGGTGTTCGTGCCGATCTCGACCACCGGCGTTTTGAACGACGGCAGTTTCGATGCGATCCACGGCCATATCGCGCTGAACGTTTGGCTGACCATTGCATTGCTGCCTTGGGCGACCCAGAACGTGTCGCTGTCGCCGACCGCTGCGGCTGCTGCAGCCGCGTCGATGGTTTGCCCGTTGATCAGGTTGGCATACGAAATAGCGTGCGCCGACCCCGACTGTTGGATCGCGACAAGATCCTGGGCCGCCGGACTGGTTGTCACGGGCAGGGTGCGAATGTCGGCGATCGAGCCGCCCGTTGTCATCGGGACGACCTGTAGTGTCGACGCGCTCAGGACCAACCCGCTGCCGATGGCGATCGCTTCCGGGCCGCCAGGCCCCAGGCTCAGCCTGCCGAGCAGACTGCCTTGGTCGATGAGGATGGCGGGTTGGGTAGAACTCAGTAAAGTCCCGATACTGACGGCATGGGCCGCACCAGCCTGACTGATGGGGACCGTGTCGCCGGCCGTCACGGAGGGAGCGATCGGCAACTGGGATATTGTTGGCATATTATAAATCCTTCCGGCATCGACCGTTTACAAGTCGCGATCTCAGGCGCTGACCTGCGTGCCGGCGCAAACCGAGATCCAGCGCGTTCCGTCGTGAAAAACCTCGACGCCGGTACCGGCGCCAGCGGCATCCGCCGGCTTTCGGCCGTTGGTGGCGAAGGCTTTCGCGCCTGCGCCCGGCGAGGCGGGGAGAGCGGCCACGGTATATGAAGGCATTACCGGTGGGCCCAAGAAGCGCGGCGCGATTGCATTGGTGCGAAAGATCTCGCGCCAGGTCGAGGATCCGTCGGAAACGACATGATAACGATCGTTCGGCCGAAGGACGACCGGGCCATTGTCGATCGCATCCGACCCGGTCGTCGCAATCGTTACGACAGCCGTGCCGATGGCGGTGAATGTGAAGCCAACCCCAGCCGGTACCGTGCTGGCCGCAGGGAGCGTGACGGTATAGGTTCCGCCGCCGGCCAGAAAGACGAGATCGCCAGCGATATAGTTGGGCAGCGTGGTATTGCCGCTCGCGACATATTGCCAACCGACAGTAATACCCTTACCGACGACATAGGACAGACTGCCCTGGTTCCAACGTAGAGTGCCTGTTGTGCTGTCGTAGGCCAGATTGTTATTGCCGCTCGGTTCGAAAGATATCGAATGCCCGGCTGCGAGCCGAATGGCCGAGCCCCCCGTCAATTGGACGGCATTGGTTGTGTCTAGAACCGAGCGATTGAAGGGAATGCCGACATTGAATACCGTCTTTGCCCGCCCGGACGATCCCGCAGCGAGGTAAACGCCGATGATATTGCTGACCTCGACCGGTGGGCCTGCCGGGTTATGTTGCTGCACAACAAGGGATTGGATCTGCCGATTATTGGCATCGTCCAGCCCATTCGCGATGAGGTCCATTTCGACCGTCAGGGAGGCATTCGACCAACTGGACGGTTGCCCCGTGGTATCGCGCATTTCGAGGCATGCGGCCCAAAGTTGGGGTTGGGGTAGCGGTGCGCCGCTGCTGTTTGTCCCAATCGTTTGTCTAACAGTTTGTACATAGCGGCCGACATGCTGTGCCGGCGTGGTCGCGGAAGGTGTTTGCACGCCCGTCCAAATCAGCCTGTCGAGCCCTCCCCAAACATAGTTGTTCGGGCTGTTATAGACAATGGTATCGGTCCGAGCATTCGCGATAACCGATCCTGTTGTGCCCCCGTTATGGTTCACAATATAGGATGAATGTAAGACCGCGAGATCGGACGGTTGCGAACTGCCGGCGGAAAATTCGCCTCCAGTTGCGGTGTTGCCCACCGCAACCCCGGGCAGGACCAGGGCTGCCGGGTTGGTGCCGGTCGGGATAGCGGACACCAGCGGCGTTCCATCGACGAGCGTAGTCCCGTCGACTGCCCATTTCACCCGTTTCGTTAACGACACACCCCATGCATTGGGGTTTTGGAGGACGGCTACCCCGAACGGCACATAGATGACCGAACCGGCGGGCGCAGCAAGATAGGCGGCTTTGAACGCGGCGGTATCGTCGGCCACACCGTTCAATAAGGCGTTGTATGGTGCGGCCTTAACGTTGATGGCTCCAGCGGCGTTGGTTGCCGTATCGACATACTGCTTGGTGGCCGCTCCCATCGGTGCGGTCGGCGATGCAGCCAATGTCAACGCTCCGGCCAGGGTACCCCCTGACAGCGGTAGCGTGGTCGCCACCTGCCCATCCACGTATTGCTTGGTAGCGGCCTGGTTGGCTGCTGCGGGGCTGCCGGTCAATGTCAACGGACCGGTAAGGGTCCCGCCATTCAGCGGTAGCGCCGCACCGACCTGGGTGTCGACATAGCGCTTCGTTGCTGCCTGAGCGACCGAGGTCGGATCCGCATTCAGCGACAGTGGCCCGGTCAGAGTGCCCCCGGTCTTGGGCAGCGCGCCAGCGACCTGATTGTCCACGTATTGCTTCGTGGCGGCTTGCAGAGCGGCCGTCGGATCTGCCGCCAGCGTTAAGCCGCCGGTGAGCGTATCGCCATTTCTGAGGATGCGCGCATCGGCGTATTGTTTGGTAGCGGCTTGCAAGCTCGACGTCGGATCGCCCGACAGAACTAACGACCCTGTCATCGTCCCGCCCGCCTTCGGGAGGGCGGCCGACGCCTGGTTATCGACGTATGCCTTCGTCGCTGCCTGTAAAGGCGCTACAGGGTCGGCAGCCAGCTGCAACGCGCCGGTCAGAGTGTCGCCGTTACGCAAGAGCCTCGCATCGACATACTGCTTCGTCGACGCCTGCAACGGTCCGCTCGGATCGCCCGGAAGCGTGAGGGCGCCTGCTAGCGCTCCCCCAGTTTTGGGCAGGGAGAGAGTCGTCTGACCGTCGACGTATCCTTTTGTCGCGGCCTGCAACAGCCCCGTCGGATCGGCTGCCAGAGTAAGTGGGCCGGTCATCGTGTCGCCGCTGCGCAATACTCTGCTGTCGACATACTGCTTGGTTGCAGCTTGCAGATTGGTCGCGGGATCGCCCGATAGCGTTAACGCGCCGGTTACGGCCCCGCCCGCTTTGGGAAGCGCCGTCGCCGCCTGACCGTCGACGTAATTTTTTGTCGCAGCGTGCAGGGGCGCCGTCGGATCGGACGCCAGGGTTATCGGACCCGACAGCGTGCCGCCGACTTTTGGCAACGCTGTCGCAATCTGCCCATCCACATAAGCTTTGTTGGTCGCCTGACCGGCCACTGTGGGGGCGCCGTTCAAAACCAGCGGTCCGGCCATGGTCCCACCGGCAACCGGCAACATGTTGGCTGCAAGATCGGCCAATTTTACGCTGCTGCTTGTCCCGGTCGGAAATACCAATGCCTGCGACGCATTGACATTCGCGACGCCAGGCAGACCGCTCAGGAACTGGCTGAAGGTCACCGAGGTGTTGGTGCCATTTTGACTGACTGGAATAACGTCGGTCGGCGCTGGCACGCTACCGGACGCAAGTTGGGTTACGGAAAAGGGCGTCGCCAGGGCCACAAGGGTGGACCCGGATAGCAACAGATTCGCACCGAGTGCGATAGTCTCGGGTGCGCCGATGCCGGAGGATGCGCGGCCCAGCAAAGTGCCTGCCGGGATAGCCAAGGTAGGCTGCACCCCGGCAAGTATTTTCGATCTGGTAATTTTGCGAGTCGTGCCATTTTGGCTGACTAAAATGACATCGGCGTCGGTGGCCGCAGTTGCGGGCGCAAGTTGGTCGATCGTAGGCATGGGATTAATCGTCCCCTACAGCGGGAATATGCGACGTACAATTCAAGATTGGTAATATCGTAATGAGTATTACAATGTCGCCACGACCGGATTGCCATTTTGGTCGGTTAAGACGACCCCAGCACTGGTCTGGATCGCGTTCGCGGGGATCGGAGGCACCGACAATTCCAGGACAGGCAGTAAAACGCTGCGTTGGATCGCGCGACCATTCGTCGTCGTAATGGAAAGCGTGATTGTATAGACCGTGCCCGCTTGCCCGCCCGCGAGCCACAAAATGGCAACGGTTCCGTCCACGCCGACGTTGTTGACGGTGAGATCGCCCGGATTCGACGGCGCGACCGAAACGTTCAACGTTGCAATCGTATCGGCGGAGTTACCGAGGACTGCCGGAGCGATGTCCAGTTGGTAGTCCAGGACGTCCTGCGGGTCTTTGGTCGGCCAATTGAGCGGGGCCGGTGCGGCCGCAACCGAACCGCGCGGTACAGGTACGAATGAGTCGATGACGACCGAACGCGCCGAACTGGGCTTCCAAACATATGTAACGGCATTGGTCACAGGGCGAGCCTCCTAAATATTTTCGATTACCATCTCACGACCACAAACCCACCTGCGCCAGCGGCGCCGGCGTACGGGGTGGATCCTGTCGCGCCGGTTCCGGCGCCGGAGGCACCGCCACCTGGAAACAGTCCGTTTACACCGGTCGTTCCGCTATTTTGGGTGCCACCCATCGGAGCGGCGCCGCCCATGCCCCCTTGGCTTCCCGACCCGGCCTGGCCGGTCGATCCGCTTAGATTGACATCGCCGCCGACCCCGATCCCTGGCGGCGTGGCTCCGTTCTGGGGCGATGCATTGGTCGCGAGGTAGTTGAGGCTGCCGCCTACGGCGCTGACAAACGTGCCGAAGCTCGAAGTTCCGCCAGCAGTGGGAGCGGACCCGCCGCCGGCACCCGCGCCGCCGCCAGCGCCGATCCCGACGGCGATCTGTTGCCCCGGACTTAAATTGGCGATTCGTTTCTTGGCGTAACCACCGCCAGAACCGCCGCCGCTGGGCGCGCCGCTGCTGGAGGCGAAAGTGCCCGAACCGCCACCCCAGAGCTCGACTTCGACCTGGGATACGCCGTTCGGAACGACGAATGTCCCCGACGATGCAAAGCTCTGCACCCCCGATCCAAACCCTGGCCGGAGCATGGGCAGTTTCCATAACTGGGCTGGCGAGCCGACGGCCGGAACGATCGAGGACAGCTCGATCGTGGACTGACCGTAGGATACCGAGATTGTGTATAAAGGCACCCAACCTGCGTCGGTCGTCGGCACGACCTGCGATCCAGAAGCGGCAGGAATTCCGGGCTTTAGTTGCAACTGCACTTGCTGAGACCGGCGGGTCGCCTGTGGTTGCCCAGAATTGGCCGGACCGGAGTAGGGCTGCGACGGGTTGGCCGCATTGTAATAGGGTAGAACGACTGGGTTACTGTCGCTCTCTTGCAATGTGGCTTCGATCAGATAAGCGATCGACTGCCCGGGTGCGGTCGGCGCCGGCAGCATAAATTGTGCCGGACCCGAAGCGATCCCCATTTTCACCAGTGGCGTGCTCGCATCGGCGGGCAGGGAACCGTAGGGCGCGACGTCGACAACAGACATTTGCGTGAGGCTGCCTGCCGACACTGTTATCGACATCGACGACGGTACGCTCGGTGCGCATGTCAAACCATCGACGACCGGATTGTTGCCCAATACCATTTGCGCCAGATAGCCCAGCGCAACCATGGCATTTCGATTGGTCGCGAGCATGTCGGTGTCGAGTGGGATACCACCCGGGTACACCATAATCCTGTCCATTTTATACTCACTTCGGTTTTAGGGGATTAATTGGCGATATTTGTCCAGGCGACGACGCCGGTGGGGGCGATGCGTGCCACCTCGGTCATGATTTGCCCGTCGCTCAGGTGACCGTCGATAAGGGTCGCATCGACATACTCCAGCGCGCCGAGACCATAGGCGCCGTCGTGACAACCCCAACCGGACGCGTTTGCGACGCCGTTCCCATGGGGTCGGAGTACCGTTACAAAAAACTGAAATGGCAGAAAGAGATTGCCCCATCCTCCTCCGACCCCGTAACCGACTCCGCCGCCGATCCATGCGCCATTCGTGGACCAGGTCGCGTAGCCGCCGGTATCGCTGGTATTGCGGGGTTCGAAGATCGACGGCGGCCGACCCGTAAGTTCGGTTAAACCCTGGGTCAGAGCCCGTCGCGTCGCGAGCGGCCTTAGGATATTCCGCTTTATTGTTGCTCGAAACAGATCGTCGGCTTGTCCCTCGGGCCGTCGCAGCGCACTCTCGAAGAAATCGTAGGCGAACATGTCTAGCCAGATCCCGGTCGTCGTGGCCAATCGAAGTTGAACCCGAGCTGATTCCAGGAGTTGAAAGGATTGTTCCCATCCAGCGCCCAAGGCGGTCAGAAGCGTATCCAAAATCGGTGCGGCATCGCCGAACCATCGGGACGGCAAGACCGCTTTCAGACGGCGCACGATATCTTTGCGATCGGTCGTCATATTACTGCACCGTAACCGATTGAGCTCGGAATATCTGGTATTCTGACCCGACGAGGTCGGATGTACCGCTGTTGATGGCTATACTGGAGATGTTGGAAATCGGATTTCCGGATCGGTAAGCGGTCTCGATAATGCGCGTTACCGACAACGTGGACCCGATTTCCAAGCCGTCGATGTAGTCGGAAATCGCATTCTTTATCGCGCCGACGGTCGCGGTGTCGATCGTCAACCCTCCCGCAGCGAGGGAAATGGCCACGTTGACCGGCACGATTTCGGCTTGCCGAACGGCGAACGTCGAACCGATCGGACGGACTTCGTCGATGACCTGGTAAAGGTTCCCACGGAGCGTATCGGTTAACAAGTCGGTTCCGTCGTCGGCGATCGCCAGAAAATGGCCGGGTGCCCAGGTCCCGGTCGAATCCCGGTTCTCGAAAATCTTGAAGCGCAAATTGCGCTGTAGCGAACGTATCGCGTAGGCCACAGCCGCGGTCGTTGCTTGGGATCGGCTGTTTATGTAGTCGCGAAATCTCGCGCGAAACTGCGCGTCGGACTCGGCATCGAATCCGCCGGACAAAGCATACGAGTTGGATACGAAATCCAGGCCAGGAACGGCCGAACCTAACACGGCTATCGAACCAGCCGCGACGTTCCCATGTGCACCCGCTACCATCGCGACGATCGGCAAATCGACCGACGCGACCCCAATTGGGACGATGTAACTATCGTTTGCCGGTTGCCATGCAGGATGGCTCGTGTCGGCAACAACCGTGAAACCAATATTGTCGACCAAGGCTTTGGCGACGGTGCCGGCCGGGATGAAAAGCACGATACTTGCCGACAAGCGGGAGAAGGTTGCCGTACCCTGTGCCTGGGAGGCCGGCTGGCGGGCCAACGAAAAATCGCCCATCCAGGTATCGAGATCCCCTCCGGTGCTGGTAGCGGCGCGGGTCATCTGGAGGGTCTGCGCGATCAGCCACTGCATCCACAAGCCGATGGACGCATTAGCTTCCAAGATGGCCCGCAGCATGGAGCCAGGCGAGAGATCGATCAACTGACTTGCGGAAGTTTGGACGGCAGCCGACATTCTTTGCAATAGTTGCTGGAATGTCTGAAAAGACAATTGCATTTTCCTACCCCGTTATGGGTATTGAAATAGAATCCTGAGGACCATCCTGAACCGTCGAATATCGGATCGTTACACCGAACGTGCCTAGTCCAGGCGCACCAAGCGTCGATACGGCGACCTCGGGTCCGGGCATTCGACTGACGGCGGCTTCCATCAGAACTTGCGTGTGGACAACGGCTTTAATGCGTCCATTGGAGGTGGTGCCACCGATAAATCCGGGCAATCCGGCCCCATAAGACGAATCCCAGATGTAGTCGCCCGGATTGGTTAGCAGGCGCCGGATAATGCGCTGTTTCGTTACCAGAGAGCCTGACGCGATCGCTAAATCGCCGGTGGGACCAACCTCCAGATCGCCGGCCCATCGATGCCCGATGTCGATAATCATCGATCAGTCCGTATTATTCGGTTGAGATGTAGACGAGCCGGATGCAGTGTTATGTCGATGTTCATTGTAAACACCTCGTAGATGGGCAAGAGAGCCATGGCGGTCGTAGACATCGCCATCGACATGCAGGTCGCCCGCAATAGATACTGTACCGTCGGTTTTCAATTTCAGACTGGCTCCGGATTTGTGCACGATCCAAAATTCACCCGCAGTTGCGGCTGGCGGTGCAGCCCGGTTCGAATAAGCACACCCGACAATGACTCCGTGTTCGGCATTGCCTTCCTGCGATATGGCAAGGACCTGGTCGCCGATGGCGAGCGGGCAGACGATGCCCCAACCAGAGCCGATCCATGGAGACAGCACAGGTAGCCAACCGGTAATCGTGCCCTCCGGTTGAAGCAAAACGCGCGCCGTGTAATTCGTTGCATTAAAAGAAGAAATAGTACCGAAACGGGGTTGGGCCAGCGTGCGATCCAATTTGGCGGCCTGGACCCGAAGTGCGTCGAGAAGTCCATTCATGGCGGGTATCGTCCGGAAATGCGGCTCTTGAATCCCAAGCCGGGATCACGTTGCCAGAGTTGCTTGAATCGTCTGGGTAAAACCCGAGTTGCTCCGAAAAATGCGGGCGATACGTGCGATCTTGAATGGCCGATCGAAAACCGTATTGCTCCCGACCAGAGTGAAGTGCTGCCGTGCAGTCAATGTAAGGTCGGCGGGCATTTTGAAGTGGACGGATAAAGCGTCCCGGGCGATAGTTTTGGCGATTTTGGTTGCTAAGGTTCGGGCGGTCTTAGATTGAAGGTTGGGCTGTATAACCGCGTAGCGACGGGGCGATCGGGCCCCGGGGGGGCCGGTATAGCCATCCCCGTTCGACGCAAATGTCTCAGTCACGGCCTCTTGCTGCGCCGAATGCCAGCTCATAACCGTCAGATCGACACCATCGGATAGCGGCAATATGCGGTTCATTCTCAGGTCGATCAGGTCGTCATATGCGATCGACAGGATAGATTTCGAGGTATCCGCATTTGGTTGGAAACAGATCGTGTCGCCCGACATGTATAAATCGCAATCGGCAGTCTGCGCGAGCGTGACGAGCATATCCCAGTCTGTCGAGACTTGGGCGAATTGGGTCAGCGCCAAGGCGGTCGTGTCGCTTTCGTATGTGCGCCCGGCGTAAGGTCCGTCAGCGGCGAAGGTCGTCGTCAACCCGTGCGCCTCGGCAATATTAGCCGTGATTTCTCCAGGTGTTCGGTTTTGGAAATTGGAAAATGTCCTTGTGTCCAAGAGGGAAGCGGACAGGTCCCGCCCTTGCAGAACGACGAAGCCCGCAATCGGATGGATATGGACTGTGTCGCAATACCCCTCGATCAGATCGATAAATGGATCGACCGGACTGAGAGACGCCTGGATTCTGACGCGAACGCGCGATACCGACGCCCAATAGGACGCATCGTACTGGGTGATTTCCTTAAGCGATATCGCGATTGCAAATGTCGCCGCACCGAACGAAGCCGGATGTACAATTGCCGCGTTATAAGGAAATACACAGACCGTGTCGTCCAGCAGGGCCCTTATTTTGGGGAGCCGGATGGTCCCTGGGTCACTGCTGAACGACAACGCCGCCTCCGGCCGTCCGGTCGACTGGCGGAAGGGCCAATGTCGTGATGCCTGAAACCATCGGATCGCTGAGGCGGTTCAACTGGGCGATGCGAATCCACTGCGTTGCGTCGCCCAGGTATTGTGCGGCGATCTGAAATAAATTCCCCGACACAATTGTGATTCTCTCAGTCATTATTGGACCCGTCCGGTCAGATATAGTTGTGCCTGGCCCAGGCAGTGTTGCGAGAGTGTAAGGGACTGCAAAGCCCCGGCCGCAGCCACGGCCACATGGAAGTCCTCCAGTGCCCGTGGCACGGAGGTAGAACTTCGTAACGCGACACGCGATATCGTAGCAGCCTGCCGTTCCTGTTCGGCCTGTATGGATGGCGTGAGCGTGTCCAGCATCGCGATCATCGCCTGCATCGCGCCCAGGCGGGCACCGATCGCCCCGGACGATATTGTCGGTCGAATGTCGGGGATGGGCACGGCCGGTTGAGGGGCGCTGTCATACATCAGGTTCAAGGACGCGATTGCATCGCCCGCCATCGATAGTCCGGCTTGCAGAATGTCGTTGATCGGGTTCGATATCACCAAACAGGATAAGCGGTACGGTATCCACAGACGATTGCGGTATTCGGCCCGGAAATCTGATATTAATACGGAATATATCAAACTATCCCATGTCAGAATCAGCGGCAAACCGAGCGATCTCAGGCTGTCAAGTTCCTGTGCTCGCGCGGTTGCGTCGGGGCCGGATAGGAAACCCCCGAACGAGATCGTCGCGTCGTCGGGTCCCAGAGCGTCGGTTACGCGTCGACCCGACCCAAGATACCGGACAACTGCCCTTTGACGCCCGCCGAATGTTATACTGGACGGTACCTCGAAGCTGCGGAACACGATCGGTCCAAGCGATAATACCACTTCTGACATTGCAGAAATATCCGATTTTCTAGAAAAGGGGTGGCTGACCGGGCCAGGCTGGAATCCCATGGTTCGTCACGAAATTCGCCGTGGTAGGAGCCTGCGTAAGAGCGTGTTCGATATGATCTAGCATCCATTGGCCCAATACTTGGCCGTCGAGATGCACCTCAGCCGTTTCTAGCTGGTCCGGAAACTGCGAATGCCCGACCGGGGATCCCTGCGAGGGGCGATCGGCCCAATCCACACTCCCAGAGCCCTTCGGGACGATAGCGGTGCGCGGTATATTCGCCGATTGCGGTGCCAAGGGGCGATAGGACTGCATGTAGTCAGCGGTCGGACCCGGCCGGTCGGCAGTCGGTGCTTGTCGCGACGCCAGTTGGTCGCGTGCGCTGGCAATCTTGGTTGGACTGTTCTGCGCCGCTGAAGCGGGCACCGGGCGACCCACCCGGCCATCGGCAACCCGGCGTTTCCGTCCACCGGTGCCCGGCATCAACGGCGATATCCGGGCCGGTTGCGTCGTAGGAACGGTCGCAGCAACGACTTGTCGTTCCGATGCAGAACGAACATTGGTAACGATCGGCGTCGTCGCAGGTGCGTCGGTCCTGAGGCTCGTGGCACCTGTCGTCCGTTCGATCGAGCGCATTACCCGCAATGGGATGGGGCGATAACTATCGATCGATCGCGCCAGCGGACCAGATAAGGTTCTCAACGGGCGGTCGGAATCGTTGCGCCTGCCGCGTTCCCGCGCGTGCAGCCATGCCGGCGCGGCGCCGCTGCCACCGCTGGGGGCCAATCGATAGGTGCCACCGGCCGACGCCGCTACGACGACAGGTCGGTAGATTGCACGGTTGGGGCGCATGAGCGGTGCAACGCCCGGTAAACCGCTGCGGCGACCCGCCATCTCGCCCGGGATCCGTGCGATCGATAGCCGTGGGCGCTTCGCACCGACCCAAAAGATGGGATCGATCGGCCGCGCGACCGTTGTGCCTTTTGCAAGCATGGAGCCACCTGATTTCATTCGGACCCGGACGCGTCATCCAGCCAGGTGCCGGAAGCCCAGTCGAATTGGCGACCGTCCAAAGTCCCGAACGCGACCACGAAGGCCTGTCGTTCGTCCGACGGTAACGAAAAAGCGACGTCGAACGGCACCCCGTTCCTGACCAAGTAAAGACAGTCGATCAGGCCGGGATGCCGAGCGAGTTTCCCACGTTGGTGTCCGCGTCGCGGTCGGCTTCGGCCAGTGTCTCGGCAACCGCGTCGAGCCCGCGATCCCCCAGACGACCGACGAGAATTTCGATCTGCTGTTCGGTGACCGGCATCGGCACCGGGATGCCATCGATCTCGATCACTGACGCGGCCAGCATGGCAACGCCGAGCCATGCTTGGTTTTCCGACAGCTCCGAGCCTGCGGCTTTCAACAGACGCAGCTTGTCCAACGCGTTGAGTTTCCGAACGCCCAGGCTGCGCCCGTCCTTGTCGACGGCCGACAGGCTTTCCTGCGCTGCAGCCAGAACGCGTGCGGTGGGGTTCATCAAATTCTCCGCCGCGTTGCCGCGAAAAATTCGAGTTTTTGTTTCACGCTGGCATCGCCGCGCCAGGTGCCGGAATTCGCAAGGCGGAACGCGACGCCGTCGTACTGAAACGTCGATGTCGAGCCGTCGGGCTCTGCGATGTATTGATACATCGTGCCGGTCGTCGAACCGGCGCCGTTATAGTATTGTTGTTCGGTCGAGGCGATAAAATCGTCCACCGCCGAGTTTCCGCGATCGAGTTCGAACGTTCCCTCCCAGCCTTTGGGAAGCTCTGTGCCCATATGCGTCCCATCGAGCCGGCTGACCCTGACCGATTGTGTCAGTTGGCGGCTTTCGAAAGCTGTGACGTACGACAGGTCGATGCGTCCGGAAGGGACCATGACGACCAATTGGGTGTCGCGACCGACTGAGAATGTGGTGAATGACACTTTCTAGCTCCCGTTAGGCTGGCTGACCGGAGGGCAGGGTCTGCGTCGAAACGCTGACGGTTTGCCCGCCTTCCAGGTTGATAAGGAAGATTTCGTTGATCGCTTGGTATTGGACCTGGATGTCCGCCTGGACATAACCCAGTCCTGTGCGGCTGGCTGGATTGTTTGATGCATCGCAAACGACCCCGAACGGCAGCGCGCCGGTCACACTCCCCAGCATACCCTGGTTCAGCATATTTTGCAGAAACGACAGCAGCGTTGCTCGGACCTGACGCAGCATGTTGGCATTAATCACCTGCCCGACATACAGACCCATCCCGGCAGCCAAGGTGGCGGCGATATAGTTGGTCAGTCGCGTGTAATTGTCGCCGTTGATCGTCGCGTTGGACGACGAATTCCGTCCACCGCGGACGCCCCAGAAACTCCCGGCCGGTTGCGGATTGCATACGACGTCGATGCCGGCCCGGAGCAATGCCGAAAGATCGGCGGCCGAATAGGACGTGTTCTGACCAGAGCCGGGAGCACCGAAGTTCTGGCTGCCCAAAACCCCATACAACGGCTTATTCAAACTGGACTGCTCGGGAGAAAGATTGGCGAGCCGACCTACGACGAAGCCCTGCGGCGAAACCAGACGAATGGTGTTGTTCGTCTGATCCGACCACCAAAGCCAATCGCCGAACATCGTTTTCACGGCATAGGAGTCGATGCCCGCTGCATGCATCGTCGTAATGGCATTCTGGATCGTGTCGCCCGGCGGCCCCGTCAGCACCATGTAGACGCCTTCCTGCAGCGCGAACGCGACCTGAGCGGACCAACTGGCGGGATCGGTCGCATCGGCGACCATCGCAATGCCGCAACCTTGACCTCGCAGGGCGTACAGACCGGTGCGGGTCGTCCCATCCTGTCCCAACAGTTGGGTTGCCCCGATGCCGGCGTGGCCGTCGGTTCCGGGTACTGCGTCACCGAGAGCGATCGAGAAACCAGTCGGCGTCACCGTGGCGCCACCGGCGTTGGCGGAAATCAGGCGGGACGGCCCGCGCTGCGGTCCTTGTCCGGTGTTGACCGCCGTCGCCAGATTCGCCCAGAACGACGCTCCGGTGCCCGCAATGTTGTCGTAAAGCTCCGGTCGAGCACCGGGGAGCGCGACGAGCAACTGCCAGGTGGCCGGCTTGGAACCCGGTTGCAAGGTCACGACGATACGGTTGCCGAGCGAGCCGGTATGGATCGCGGTAAACGTAACGGTCGTGCCCGGCGGGCCACCCACCGCAGCCGTATCCGTGCCGTCTGTTACTCGGACACATCGGAAGTCCTGCGCGCCTTGCTGCACCGCGATCGCAAGCGGTGTGCCCAAATCGTGCTGACGGGCGACGATCGGCCCGAAACCGGTGGCGTAATCGGCCATTGTGGCAACGATCACCGGTTGGCCGACGGGCCCCCACGATGCGGTGCCGACGATACCGACAATATTGGTGGGAACGCCGTTCAGCACCAGATTTTGCGGCGGAACGACCTGGACATAGAGATCGGGAACGATAAGGGCCGTCGTGTTGATGGCACCCTGTTGAACAACTGGCATGTTTGACTGCCTCGTGACTAAAAATTGCGTTGTGGCAATAGATGCCGAATTTCAGGCGCTGACGTCGATCGCGTTCAGTCGGAGATCGCCAAAGATCATCGAAGGCAGGGATGCCGAAACGATGGTTGGATATTCCACCGTGTAAATCAGGTCCCGGCGGTATAAAATCGCACTCTGCGATTGATCGAAGATCGCGGTGTTTTTGTAGCAAAGCCGACCACGGCCGGTGTCGGGTAGTACGATGAAAGTCAGAGCCGCCAGCGCAAGGTCTACGGTTGCGGCAGCCGCGTCGCGCAGCGCCGGTGTCGGACACCAGAAGCTGATGCGCAGATCGTGGCTTTGGCGCCGAACCTCTCGCAAGGTCGGGCTATCGACAGCGGTGCGCACGACGATATTGGCTGCACCGGGGATCGAGACAGTGTTGCCAACCAGGTGTACAATGCGCACCTGACGGATCATGCTGGCCAGATTGGCGGCGACGGCGTAGGGCGTATCCCCTACCTCGGTGCGGTAAACAAACGTCCTGTTATCGATTTCGATACCCGCCAGTTGCCCGATATCGGCCGTGCCTGTGAAAGCGACCGTATTGCCCACGACGGACCCCAACAAGGTTGGTGTCCCTGGGGTGCCGCGCCACTCCGAATTGTAGCGAGTCACCGCCTGACCCGGCGCACTGTCGGGAAATACGGTCGCATTGACCCGGCCTGCCCGGAGATCCGCATCGAGCGAAGCCGGTGCCGGCCACCCCCGATAGATCCGACAATCCGCACCCACGCTGCTCGGCTCTGCCAATCCGCCAGGGTAAAGCGCAGCGGTCGCCAAATCGACCAGTGCGCTTTCGACATCCGCGAGATCGGCCATCAGGTCGAGGCCTGTTTGACAACCAGGCGCCAGCCCATCTCGGTCAATTCCGATCCGACGACGACTGCCCTGCGCCCGAGATCGTCGGAGAACAGGTCGCCGGTCTGCAAGATGACGTCGGCCCAAGCGGGCATCAGCACCGTCCAGAAGGGAACGGAAACGTCGGTGGGCAAACCGGCCGTTGGATGGCCGGCGTCGTTCACACCCAGAACGCTGGCTGGCCAGTTTTCCATCAAGATGTCGGTGTTGCCCAGGATCGATCCACCATATTCGTTCGCTCCCAATGCGCCGGGCGGAAGGGCCCGAGCGATGGTGACTCGCCGATTGGTCTGTACGCAAAGCGGTTCGGCGAGGCCTTGTTGGGTGGCGATGAACAATGTGCGGCCGGGCTGCAGAAGGTAATCGCCGCTTTGGGTATAGGATGCGTCGAAAATGCCATGCCATAGGGCGTCGCCATAAACATTCGCCGCAAGGACATTGCCGCGTCTGGGCATGAAACCGGCGTGCATGCGGAGAATGCGGTTAACAGGGTTCAGCGGCTCGAAGGGACTGCGAGGGCGGTAAAGGTCCGTCACTGCCCCCATCGTGCGCGCGGCGATATTCATGCCCCAGCGCAGCCGGTCCAGGAGTCTTGCCTGGTCCATATCACACGACCAGCCGCGTTGCTTTGGTGGGAAAGAACGGTCCGGGATGTACCCCGAGGAAGGCACAAAGCCGCCGGCGCCATTCGTCGAATAACGCAAGGCGATCCAGCGGTTCCGTACGGTTGCGGGTCCAGACGGCTGCCTGGTCGGTGTCCAGGCTATCCCCGGCACGCGGTACGGCAAGTTCCAAGTTCGTCAGCGCAGCCAAGTACCGGCGGGCGATCCCCAGTTCGGCGTCGACCAGAGTATTCATGCGATGCTCCAGCAGTCCGGATTGTTGATACAGAAGCCAGGCTTGGCCACCGGCGCCCCCGGCTGCCCGCGTGGGGTAGCCGCAATGGCGCCTGATGTCGGTTTTTTCGGGGTCCGAAAGGGGCGTCATTGCCTGCTTTACCTGTCGGGAGAACCAGAGAAGATCGCGGAAATCGTCCCGATAGGACGCGCGATCGGCTCCAAAAAATTAACGATATCGAAGGTGCCGGCCGCTGCCGGCCGGCCCTAACGCCCGTTAGCCGATGTGCTCGATCATCACCGCACGCTTGAAGGCGGCGTTGGTTGCGGTCGGGATCGTGGTCGGGGTGGTGGTCGTATCCGACGGCGTGCAGAAGCCACCGATCCAATACCAGGACTGGGCGATGATCTGCTGCAAGCGATCCACCGGTTCGCGAGTCACCATTGCGACGCCATCGACCATCGACACGATCGAGTCGGCCGGCGCCACATCCTGCGCGGCCATACCGGCAAAATCCCCTTCGATCAGGGCGCCTTGACCGCAAACGATCGGCCGACGGATCGTCGCCCCGGAGAGCGTCGGATGGGGCGTCACAAAGGCTTCGTTGGTCGTAACGAACCGTAGACCGAGGAATTCGTTGGTCATGCCGCGCTTGAAGACGAGGTTCGCCGACGTCGCACCCTGATACAGTTGTTTGAAATCGGCATCCATGAACAACTGCCGCGCGGACATCGGATCCAGATAGCAGTTGTACGCACCGCCGATATCGGGCACTGCATTCAGTCGCAATTTAGCGACGGAATCCAACAAAGCCCCCATGGTCAGGGTATCGGACGCCTGGATCAACGACGTATTGGTACGCTGATTCGGTCGGGAAACGGAGCAGGCTGTGGACGCGGTGGTCGTGTTACCCGCCGTTCCGTCGGCGACGGTGACATTGCTCGACAACGTGAGCACGCCGGAAATGCCGTTCGGGGCAGTGGAATTGCTGGTAGTGTCGGCGACGGCGGCGATAGCGATATAAACGCTCGCACCGATCGTGACAGTCAGGGTGTTGGTCGAACTGACAGGCTGCTGGACACCATTGACGAAAACGGTCTGAAAGCCGCGCAGATCGTCGACTGCCACCGAGGGGCCAGCCGAGGAAAGGGTCGTCCGAACCCGGGTATTCCCACCGAAATACGCATTGTAAAGCGCATTGCGGGCAAGCTCGTCGAGACTGCGCGCCGCTTGCTCGCCATTCACATACGCGTTCTGCAGAAACTGCGACGCGATGCCGACCCGGCTGGTGACCATGTTCAAGTCGGTAGTCGCGGCATAGTGGTTGATGCTGAGCGTATACTGTTCGACACCCCATCCGGTCGGCGTCAATCCATTGTCCAGATTGGTGTTGGCGGAAGCCGTCAGCGGAGTCGTCACCGTCGGTTTCAGACCGGCGCGGGTTTTGGTCAGCGTTTCGCCGATACCGACGGAAATCGCTTCGCGATCCGCGCAGGATCGGTACGCCAGCCGCGAACGCAGCGCCTGTTGAAATTCCCGCTCCAGAAAACCTTGTTGGATGATCGGTTGCAGCGTGGCGGGGAAATTCTGAATGCCCATTGTAAATCCCTGAAGGAGAGTGTTGATTGAATGCGGATCGTGGAAGCGCGTCCGTTACGGACGTTGCGATCTACTATTAAAACAAATATTTGGAGCGAACCGAACGGCCCTGCTCGGTCATTGCTTTAAGATCGGTGACGCAGGATCGCGTCCCGCGCGACCTGGTATTCGGCGTCGGTCATGTCGGTCGCAAGCTTTTGGCGCGGCGGTTGGGACGGCGGTGCGTTGCCGGCGGCAGAGGTAAATGCCCGGCCGAACAGCCATGGTTTGTCCTTGCGAACCTGCGCCATCAATGCAGTTGCCCCCTGCACTTCCCCGTTATCGGAAACGACGACGCCGGTCAGATCGAGCATTTTCAACCCGTCCAGATCGACCATCCCGGCACGCATCGCCTCGGCTTGCAAATGAGCTTTTACAATCCCGCTCTCGGCCCGCTGTTTCACCTGGACCAATTCCTGTTCCAGGTGCTCGCAGCGTGCTCTGAGTTCCGCCACGGGATCCGCAGCGGGATCGTTGTCGTTATTCTCGCCAGACATCATGGCTCCTTCTGGTTCCGATCGGTTTCAATGCGATTGAGTTCACCCGGGACATCTTCGATATCGTAAGATGAAGCCAGGGTTTTCACGGCCGTCTCACGGCTGATATGTCCAGCATTCGCCAGCGTCGAAAGCGTTTGCGCGTCCCGTTGACGGTCCTCGGATGTGGGCGGATACCAGGCGGGCCAGCGTAACGATAGCGGCGCCGTCGTATCCAACGGTCCGATCTGCCGACCGGCGACGATCAACGAATATCGGACCGATGCCCGGACCACCATGCGCATCAGCGCCAATAGGGCGCCCTCGCCGTAGGTAACCCGCAGATTATCGGCCAGCCACAGTAAGCCTTGGTTCAACATCTCCAGGGCGCGACCCGATTGTGCGGCGGTGAGCTTGCTGGGGCTGGCCCGATTGCCATGGATGCTTTCCAAGGCGAATTCCCGCAGCAACCGCACATACTCGATGACGGCCGAGGATGCGGTACCCCCGATTTCGAGCAATCGTGCATCGCCCTTCTCGCTGACGATCAAGGCATTGCCGGCACCTCTGACGATCTCGGAATCGACACCGGCCGGTTCCTTGATCAAAAGCGTCGGGTCGCTGCTGTATTTCAGCCCACGCCCGGCTTGGCTGAGCTGATAGTCGATTTCGATCTGCGTCTCGATAGCGGCCTGGAATGTGCAGGCGCCATCGTTGCTGTCGCCGGTCACCGAAAAGCCGGGCAAGTTACGAATCCAGACGATCGGCACGAAACCTAGGCCGTGTCGAACAGTACGGGTCGTATCGATGTCCGGCGGAAGGTTGGATGCGGTCGGCGATGGCAGGAACCATGTTTCGGTTTCTGTATCCCAATGACGGGCGAACCAGTAGTCCTGATCGATATCGTCGATCTCGTAACCGCTTGCGGCCAGCACGTGGCCCGATACTTTGTAGCGTTCCGTGACGGACAGCAGATCGTCCGGCGCCGCCGGATCCCATGTCGGGGTCAAATAGAGTGTATCGACGTAGCTGAAAAAGACGCGTCCGCGCAGAACGCGCATTAGCACGGCAGCGGAACCGATCGAACCTTTGATGGCCGTTTCCGTCATTACGAGGTTCAGGCGCGTTTCTTTGATCAAATCGGCCAGGATGCCCCGCAGCGTATGATCCGGGCAGTCGACCGAGGGAAAATGCCCCTCGCTGAACAAGAGAGAAACGCTATCTTCGACGACCAGCCGACAAAGCGGATACCGGACGCTGGGGCGCCGATTTCGCAGTGGAATATACTCTCCGCCAGCGCCGCGCTCTTCATTGAATGAGTAAGGCAGGATATTGTAAAATGTGCCGGTAAGGACGCGGTTCAATATATCCAGCGTGCGTGTGCGGCCGGGATAAGCGGTGTCTCTGGGGACGAGGGCACCGATCGTGTCGAACATATAACCCTCATGCGGTGTTATCTTGATAGGTGAAGGCTGGCGATCTTCCGGGTGGGAGTGCCCAGATTCACAAGCGTCATAAAGGCCCGCACGAAAGCATCGACCTGATCGTCTTTGCCTCCGTAGGGAAAATCCCTTAATTCATCGGCAAATATGCGATTCCAATCCGCTCGCACGATCGAAACATTTCCGGCTTCGACCTGCGATGACAAAGGTTGTGCCCGGACAATCTTCGAACCGCTTTCGCGTGAAGCAACCACATGGTAACCGGCGAGAAGCCCGGTCAGATGGGCCACCTGACTCTTGCCGGCTTGGCCCGGATCTTCGGGAAGGCCGACATGCACCGATGGTCCGTCGGTTCGTGCCGCTGCGAGAATGGCTTGCTCGATATCGCGTGCCGTTCCGCGGGTGCGCACAACGTCCAGAACCAGGAATTGTCCGGGCCGTTCCAGTCGCAATTTGACCCCGACGGTCCAGTCGGGATTGTTCGTACCATTCGCGACCGTTGCCGCCAGATCCCATGCCCGCACGGTCCTCCCGCCCGGGGTGGAGGACCCATCGACGGGCACCAGACAGGCAACTTTGAACATGCCGCCTTCGAGTGGGCGGGGCGATTGCTGATAGGCCGCGAACCAAGCCCGTTCTCCGACGGTCGCGCGCTTTCGTGCGAGAGCGTGGACATCTTCCCACTCCGGCCAAAGCGCAGCGCCGGGGGGGCGTCCGAGCGGATCGGCGTCTTCGGCGATGGCGGGAAGTCGGAGAATGCGCCAACCGTCATCGACATGTTGCCGGAGACGGCCAGCAAGATCGTCTTCGTGCCATCGTGTCATAACGATGAGAATGCGGCCTTTCGGCTTCAGGCGGGTTGTCAGGTCGGATCGATACCATTCCCAAAGCCGATCCCGATCGGTATGTCGGTCCGCCTGCGCCTGACTGCCAACAGGATCGTCCACGATCACCAGATCGGCTCGGCGTCCGATAATCGAGCCCCGGGTTCCGGCAGCGAAATATTCTCCGCCGTTGGAGATACGCCATTGCAATGCCGATCTGTTACCCTTGGCCAGTGTGTAACCGAGCTGGGCTTCTTGGGTCGATATCAGGTCGCGGACCTGCCCGCCAAAATAGGCGGCGAGCGAGGCATTGTGGGACGCGGCGATGATGGAGCTACCGGGATGCTGCCCAAACCACCAGGCTGGGAATAGTTTCGACGCGAAGGTCGATTTTGCCGAACCCGGCGGCATGTGGACGAGAAGCCGATCGATGCGACCGGCCGATAGCGATTCCAATTCGCTCAGCAGCAACCGATGGTGCCGAGCGGGGGTTTGGTCGGAGCTTTTCAGAACATGGACAGCCCAATCAGAGAGAGTAATAGGAGACGAATTCACCGGAATCGTCGCGGCCTCGGATTTGCGGTCGTCTTGCGGACTCCTCATCGATCAGAGGACCGATTTCCAGTACGAAATGTATCGCATATTTGCCTTTACCGTTTCGCGTATGAATGCACGGCACCTTGCCTACGGGGCGCCTGTGGCGCGAAAGCGCCGGCTTGCAGCGCCGAAGAAGACAGGCCGATGCTCAGTCGCCTCGTCGAAGAGACGGCTTTACTGTGCGGAATATAGAAATCGCGTAATATATGAAGCAAAGACGGCGGAGGCACCGGGAAAATGGGGCGCACCGGCCGTCGCGGCGCAAATCGCCATCGTGAGAAAAGGTATACGCTTTTTTGGGGTAGTTGGTCAAGCATTTTTTCCCTGAGAGGCATAATTTCTTTGGTGGCCGGCACGGCCCGCAAGCGGCACCACGGTGGCGTCGAACGGCATTAGTGGCTAAACAGCGGTGTGCATCGAACGATTCCCCTGCCGCCCGGGCCGGCAATCGCGGTTGGGTATGGCCGCAGCGCCGTGCTCACGCCCGACGGCGAACTGCTGACCATCCCCACACACGAATCCGCCGCGCTCCTGAGGGGCATGCCCCCGCCGCTGTTGGTCCACGCGCCGGCAACCTTCCGCCGGCTCGGTGTTCGGCCGGGGCCGGCGTTCGACCTCCTGGAACTGTTCGCCTTCGTCTACCCCGCCAAGGCCGCCGCTCCGACGGCCCGAGGTCTCGCGCTGGCGTTGGACCATCCCTATAAGGAAGACGGTCTCGATGCGGAGGCAGCGTTGCTGCCGGACCTGACAGCCGCAATGCTCCATCGTTTGCAGCAGGCCCGCGACACTTTGTTGAATCGCGATGCAGCCGGGTTGGCCGCCTACATGGGCAAGGCCGGCTGGGGCTGGGCACCCTATGTGATGGCTGCCCTCGGCCGAGAAGGGGACACCGCGTCCAACGAACCCTTGAAGGTCTGGAAGCGACTGCCGGAATGGGAAGAAGCAGCCCCTGTGCCGCCGCCGACCTCCCATCCCGTCAGCCAGGCCGAAGCCCGCAGTCGGCTCGCAACCCTGCTCGGTCCCCAGGCGGAGCAAAGGCCCGGGCAAGGCGATTACGCTGGCGCGGTCACGGCCGCCTTCGCGCCGCGGGAGGTTCGGGGCGATCCGCACATCGTCCTGGCCGAGGCCGGGACGGGCACGGGTAAAACCCTGGGCTACCTCGCGCCGGCCAGCGTCTGGGCGGAAAAAAATCGCGGCCCTGTTTGGATCAGCACCTTCACCCGCCACCTCCAACGGCAAATCGATTCCGAGGTGAACAAGCTGATCCCGGACGCCGCCGAACGCCGCAAACGCGTCGTCGTTCGCAAAGGCCGGGAGAACTATCTCTGCCTGCTGAACCTGGAAGACGCGGTCATGGGCGCGACCGGGGGGATGGCTTTCTCCCAGGCCATTTTGCTTGGACTAATTGCCCGCTGGGCCGTCTCCAGCGCCGATGGCGACCTCCAAGGCGGCGACCTCCCTGGCTGGCTCGGGGAACTGCATGGCCAGGTGGCGATCGCCGCCCTGGCCGATCGACGCGGCGAGTGCATACATTCGGCCTGCCCCCATTGGCGGCGTTGCTTCGTGGAACACACGATCCGACGCGCCAAAACCGCCGATCTGGTGGTCGCGAACCACGCCCTCGTGATGACCCAGGCCGCATGGGGGGGGCTCGACGATAACGCCGTCCCGACACGCTACGTGTTCGACGAAGGCCATCATCTGTTCGACGCGGCGGATTCGGCCTTTTCTGCCGTGCTTTCGGGACTTGAAACGGCGGAGTTGCGGCGCTGGCTGTTGGGCGCGGAAGGCGGCCGATCCCGTGCAAGGGGCCTGCGGCGGCGGATCGAGGAACTGGTGGCCGGACGCCCCAACCTGGAGGCCCCGCTCGATGCCGTCCTGCAGGCCGCTCGCACACTGCCCGCCGGTGGTTGGGCGCAACGCCTGACGGAGGCCGGACCGGAATTGACCGGGATCGAGGCAACCAGAGCCAATCCGACCGAGGTCTTTCTGCGCGTGGTACATCGGCAAGTGCTCGCCCGAGTCGGTAACGCCGACGATGCGCCAGGACGCCCCGCAGCCTGGGGTGCCCTGGAATGCGATGTGTTTCCAATCGCAGCCGATGTCTCCAACGCTTCAGAGTCCCTCGTTCGGGCGCTCGGGCGCATCGCCGAGCCGGCGACGACATTGTGCAATCGTCTGACAGCGCGCCTGGAAGACGAGGCGGAGGATATGGATACCGCGACCAGGGTGCGGATCGAAGCCGTATGCCGGTCGCTGACCCGGCGCGCCTTGAATCCGCTCGCCGCTTGGCAAGGTATGCTGCGCGCATTGACCGAGGTGCCAGCGGAGCCCGGCCAGCGTCCGGAGCATGTCTTGTTTCTGCGGATCGACCGGCGCGATGGGAATCGGGACGTGGATGTCGGCTTGCATCGACACTGGTTGGACCCGACGATCCCGTTCGCCGCGACTTTGGCTGCGCCCGCGCAAGGGTTAGTGGTGACGTCGGCCACCTTGCGCGATTCTGGGGACACGGATCCCGAAGCCGCCTGGATCGCGGCCGAAGCTCGGGTCGGCGCGCGGCACCTGCCGTCCCCCGCGATACGCACAGCCGTGTCGTCGCCGTTCGACTATGCCGCGCAGACTCGCGCCTTCGTGGTGACCGATGTTGCCGGTACCAATCTCGATCGACTGGCGGCCGCGTACCGAGCGCTGTTCTTGGCGGCGGGCGGCGGCGGCCTCGGGTTGTTTACCGCAATCCGGCGGTTGCGCGCGGTGCACGAACGGATTGCGCCGGATTTGGAAGCAGCAGGCATCCCGCTATTCGCCCAACATGTCGATGTAATGGGGAATGCCACTCTGGTAGACATCTTCCGAACCGAGGAAGAAAGCTGTCTGCTCGGAACCGACGCTATGCGCGACGGGGTCGATGTGCCGGGTCGAGCGCTTCGGTTGGTTGTGTTCGAAAAAGTGCCATGGCCGAGGCCGGATATTCTGCACCGTGAGCGGCGCATCCACCTTTCCGAAGGCGATCCGAGGGGTTACGACGACCGTATCGCGCGGTTGCGTCTGCGCCAGGCATTCGGGCGGTTGATACGACGCGCCTCCGACCGGGGGGTTTTCGTGCTGCTCGATCGTGGGACGCCAAGCCGCATCCTGTCGGCTTTTCCCGCCGGCGTGACCGTCGAACGCGTCGGGCTCGCGCAAGCCGTTGCCCGAACCAGCGCGTTCTTGTCCGAAACGCCGCCTGCCGGCGCAATTTGAGGTAACCGATGTTCGCCCTTGTCGCGAGTATCGCGAGTCTTCCGACAGTCTGCCTGTTCGTCGGGGCCGCCATGGGATGGGTGCAGCCATGGGCAGCCCTCGGCATCGCCTGTCTCACGATCTTGGTCGCCGCTGCGTGCGTGGCGGTCGTGCGGCGCGATCAACGGCTGCTGTCGTTCGTGGTCCGTAAGCTCGCCTCGGATGAGCCGCAGGATGCATCTGCGGTGGTTGCCGAGCCGATCGTGCTCGAAACATTGGGGCGCGAACTGGATTATCTGGCGCGTCGGGTCGCACCCCGCGCGGCGTTGGTCGAACAATTGCGGCGGGCAGACGCCCTCATTCTCGAACGGTTGCCGGATCCCTTGATCGTGCTGGCCGGCGACGGCGCGGTGCGCCGAGCCAATGCGGCCGCACGCTCGACCTATGGCGACGATATGGCGGCGGTACTCCGCCATCCCGGTTTACGGGGGGCGATCGAGCGTACCTTTGCCTCCGGCGCGGTGCAGACAGCGGAATTGACTTTGCCCGCGCCGGTGGAGCGCGATGTACAGGCGTCGGTCGTGCCGATGGACCCGCCGCTGGCCGATGGGGGCCGCGCGATCGTTGTTTTATCCGACCGAACCCGCGAACGCATGGTTGAGCGTATGCGTGCCGATTTCGTTGCCAATGTCAGCCATGAGCTTCGCACGCCGCTGACATCGTTGATCGGGTTTATTGAAACATTGCGCGGTCCCGCCGCCGACGATCCCCCTGCCCAGCAACGATTTCTCGCCATCATGGCGGAGCAGGGCGCGCGGATGAACCGGCTGATCGACGACTTGTTGAGTCTCTCCAGGATCGAATTGATCGAGCACCAACTCCCATCGGAGGCTATGGACCTCAAGGAATTGATCGGTCGGCTGGTAGCAGCGTTCGAGCCGCGCTTGTTGCAACGGAATGCGCGTGTCGATGTGCAGTTCGAGGACGGTTTGCCGGAAATCGTTGGCGATCCAGATCAAATAGCCCAGGTCGTACAAAACCTCCTGGACAACGCGATGAAATACGGCGGCGAGGGCGGCACGATCGGTTTGAAGGTCGAACGTCCGCCGCCTGGGGGCCGGTGGCCGAACCGTCCGGGCCTGACGATCGTCGTGACGGATCGCGGTGCCGGCATCCCGCGCGAGCACATTCCAAGGCTGACCGAGCGCTTTTACCGCGTTGACAAAGGGCGGTCTCGGGCGGTGGGCGGCACGGGGCTGGGTCTGGCGATCGTCAAGCATATCGTCAACCGCCATCGCGGCCAGCTATCGATCGAGAGCGAGGTCGGTGTCGGCACCACCGTCGGTGTGTGGCTGCCCCTCACGCAGCCATCGGCTGGGACCAAGGCGGCGTAGGGGTCCGGGCGGGCGATAAAGCCTATCGTTGCCCCGTCAGCCGATAAAGTGCGACCGCTCGTTCGGTGCGATCCTCCAATTCCAGGGACGTCGGCACCCGATAATGCGCGAAAGGGGCGAGCCCGGTAGGCGGCAGATAGGTGCGGCCTGGGTCGGCAATCCAGACCTCGGCCGTGTGTGCCAGGCAGGTCAGCCAGGGCAGGATATGCCCGGTCATGGGCGCTTCGTAGCACACGTCGCCGCACAAAATCAGATCCCATCGGCATGCGGACCCGACGATGTCGCCCGACAAGGCATCGATCTCGATGTCGTTCTCCGCAGCATTCAGGCGCATGGCAGCGATGGCCATCGGGTCGATTTCCGCCGCTTCGACCGACGCCGCACCGGCTTTGACGCACGCAATGGCCGCCAAACCGCAGCCTGCCGCGAAATCCAACACCCGCCGACCGGCAACGATGTCCGGGCGGTCCAAGATGTGGCGCGCCATCGCCACGCTGCCCGGCCAAGCAAACGCCCAGAACGGCGGGGCGGTGTTGTTTTCGGCTAGCCAATCCTCGGTGGCTTGCCAAATCGGGGTGATTTCCGTCGCCAACCACAGCCGAATCTCCGGCACCATCGAATGGGCCGAGAGGATCGTGTTGCGCCGGATGAAATCGCCCGGTGCGCTTGTCACAGCCGGCCCACTAGGATCGCCGCCGCGACCGCCAACCCAACCTCCCGGTTCGCGCGGAACAGGCGCAAGCAGCCTGCGGGATCGTGGATATCCAACTGCACAATCTGGCGGATCAGCAGCGCCGCCGGCAAGGCCAATGCCGCGTAGAAACCCCAATGCAGCCCGGCCATCCATCCGGCGGTGCCCAACAGAAGGACGGCCCCGGCATAGCAGGTTGCCAGGAACGGGGCGGTGCTCTCGCCGAACAGCCGCGCGGTGGATTTCACCCCGATCAACGCGTCGTCGTCGCGATCCTGGTGCGCGTAGATCGTGTCGAAGCCCAGGTCCCAAAAGATCGCCGCCGCATACAGCGCCGCCCATGCGAAATCCAACCGGTCGGCACCGGCCGCGTATCCCAGTGGCGCGCCGAAGCCGAACGTAAAGCCCATCATCAGTTGGGGCCACCACGTGATCCGCTTCGCCAATGGGTAAAGCCCAACCAGAACCAGGGAGGCGACACCGAGCGCCTGGGACAAACCGTTGAGTTGCAGAAGTATCCCAAGGCCGAGGGACAGCAGGCAGGCCAGGAATACCAATGCGTGGCGCGGTCGCAGCATGCCCGATGCCAGCGGTCTGCCGGCCGTGCGTGCGACCATCCGATCGATATCGCGATCCCACAGGTCGTTCACGACGCACCCGGCCGAACGCATGGTCAGACTGCCGATGCCGAACAGCAGGATCAGCCGCACCGTTTCGGTCCAGGATGGCGTCGCGAGCAGGATGCCCCAAATTCCCGGAAGAAAGAGCAACCAGGTGCCGATCGGACGGTCGAGCCGAGCAAGCAGGATGTAGGGAAGCCAGCCGCGCGGCATGCGGGCGACCCAGCCGGTTGCGACGATATCGGTGTGTATGGTCATTGCTGCTACTGTGCGCGCCGATGCCCTTCGGTCAACCGGAAACCGCTCGCCCCGATGCCCACGATTCCGCGCCTCTTTGTTGCAACCCCCCTTCTATCGGCCACCGATGTCCCGGGCACCGCAGCCCAGGCCCATTATCTCGGCTCGGTGATACGCCGGGCGGTGGGGGACGAAGTGTGCTTGTTCAACGGCCGCGATGGGGAGTGGCGCGCCGTCATCGCGGTTCTGCGCCGCGATCGGGTGGCGTTTCGTTTGCAGTCATGCCTGAGGCAGCAGGCGCCGGACGGCGATCTTTGGCTGCTCTTTGCTTTGCTGAAGCGCGACACGACCGATTTGACGATCGAGAAAGCGACGGAACTCGGCGTATCCGTTATCCAGCCGGTCGTCACCGATCGTACCAATGCCGCCCGCGTCAACGAGGACCGGCTGCGCGCCATCGCCACGGAAGCGGCCGAACAGTGCGAGCGCCTCACGATCCCGGAAATCCGCCCGCCCCGTTCGCTGGCCGATTTGCTGGCATCCTGGCCACCCGATCGGAAGCTGTTCGCGGCGATCGAACGAGCGGACGTCGCCAGGATCGGACCGGCATCGGGACCGTGTGCACTGCTGGTCGGTCCGGAGGGCGGCTTTACGGCAGCCGAGCTTGACGCGCTGCGACGATATTCGTTTGTTGAGCCTGTGACGCTCGGGCCACTGGTGCTGCGAGCCGAAACGGCATGCCTGGTCGGACTGGCCCTGTTGCGTTCGGCCGGTTGCGGGTAAGAAGCCGAACCACGAACCGAGACGTTTGGGAAGAATATGTCCAACCCTGGCGACAGCGACACGACCCCGCTCACGTCCATCCAACAGATGGCCGACTATCTCGCCGTCGGCTGTAAGCCGGCCGAGGCGTTCCGTATTGGGACGGAGCACGAGAAATTCGGCTTTCGTCTCGATGATCGTCTAGCGCCCCCCTACCTGCCGGCCGATGGGCAGCCGGGCTCGATTCGCGACATCCTTGCCGGCCTGCGTCGCTACGACGCCGAGCCCATCATGGACGGCGAAAACGTCATCGGGCTGAAGCAGGGCGGCGCGTCTGTTTCGCTGGAGCCGGCTGGGCAGCTCGAACTATCGGGCGCACCGTTGGAAACCTTGCACGACGCCAAGGCCGAATTCGATTGGCACTTCGAACAGGTTCGCGCCGTGTCCGAACCGTTGCGGGTTGGCTTCGCGCCCCTGGGCTTCCATCCTTTCGCGACCCGGGCGGCGATGCCTTGGATGCCCAAAGGCCGCTATGCCATCATGCGGCGTTACATGCCCTTGGTCGGTTCGCTCGGTTTGGACATGATGACTCGCACCTGCACCGTTCAGGTGAACCTGGACTATGCATCCGAGCAGGACATGATCCGGAAACTCCGGGTATCGTTGCTGTTGCAGCCGCTGGCGACCGCGCTGTTCGCGAACTCGCCGTTCAAGGAGGGCGCGCCGAACGGTCTGCTGTCCAACCGGGCGCATGTTTGGACTGATACCGACAACCAACGGTCGGGCATCCCGAAGGTCATGTTCGAGGACGGGTTCGGTTTCGAACGCTATGCCCAATGGCTCGTCGATTCGGTGCCGATGTACTTCGTCTACCGCTCGGACCGATATATCGACATTGCCGGTCGGTCGTTTCGCGACTTCATGAACGGTAAGTTGCACGGGGAAACCGGCACGGAACCGACGATCGGGGATTTCGCCGATCATGTCACAACCGTGTTTACCGACGTGCGAATCAAGCGCTTCGTGGAAATGCGAGGCGCCGACGCCGGACGACCCGACATGATGCTGGCGCAATCGGCACTCTGGGTCGGACTGCTCTACGACGACGCGGCGCTGACGGCGGCCGAGGCGTTGTTGCGCGGCGCCGGCTGGGCCGAAGCGAACGCCATGCGGGCGGCGGTGCCAGTGCACGGCCTTGCGACACCTTGGAAACAGGGCACCATGCGCGACCTCGCGCGGGACGTGGTTGCCATCGCGCAGGATGGCCTGAAGGCCCGCTGCCGCCTGAACCCTGCCGGCGAGTCGGAGGCGATTTACCTCGCCCCGCTGGCCGACATCGCGGCCGGCGCACCGACCCAGGCCGAATATTGGCTGGCCCGATATCGCGATGTGTGGAACGGCGATCTCAGCCGGATCTTTGCCGAAGCGGCTGTCTGATACCGGTCGGCCGGACGGTATGCGCGCAGGGTTGGCGTGGCGGCTGCGCGCGAAATCAAGAGAATACCAGCCGACCGACCGCTGGTTAGAGTCAAAGGTTCGGTCGGCTGGTATAAATCGATCTAGTAACGATAAAGGTCGTGTTTGAACGGCCCGCTGGTGCTAATGCCGATGTATTCGGCCTGCGCCGGCGACAGTTTGGTCAGCTTCGCGCCGACCTTTTCCAGGTGCAAAGCCGCAACCTTCTCGTCCAGCGCCTTGGGCAGGGTGTAGACGTCCAGTTTGTATTTGCCGGCCGGGGCGTGGAACAACTCGATCTGGGCCAGCACCTGATTGCTGAAGCTGGTGCTCATGACGAAGCTGGGGTGACCCGTGGCATTGCCCAGGTTCACCAAGCGCCCTTCGGAGAGCACGATCAGACGCTTGCCGTCCGGGAACACCACTTCGTCCACCTGTGGCTTGACGTTGTCCCAGGTGTAGTTGCGCAGGGCGTCGATCTCGATCTCGGAATCGAAGTGCCCGATGTTGCAGACAATCGCGCGGTGCTTCATCGCCCGCATGTGGTCGATGGTGATCACGCCGACATTGCCGGTGGCGGTGACGAAGATATCGCCGTGTCCGGCAACGTCGTCCATCGTCACGACCTGATAGCCTTCCATCGCCGCCTGCAAGGCACAGATCGGATCGACTTCCGTTACCATCACCCGGCAACCGGCGTTGCGCAGCGATGCGGCGGAGCCCTTGCCGACGTCGCCGAACCCGTTCACCACCGCCACTTTACCGGCCATCATCACGTCGGTGCCACGGCGGATACCGTCCACCAGCGACTCGCGGCAGCCATACAGATTGTCGAACTTCGACTTGGTAACGCTGTCGTTGACGTTGATCGCCGGGCTCAACAGCTTGCCGTCGCGGACCATGTCGCGCAGGCGCAGGACGCCGGTGGTGGTTTCCTCGGAGATGCCCTTAACGTCCTTCATCATCTCGGGATATTTCTGATGCATCAGCAGCGTCAGATCGCCGCCGTCGTCCAGGATCATGTTCGGCGTCCAACCGTCCGGACCGCGAACGGTCTGTTCGATGCACCAGTTGAACTCATCTTCGTCCATGCCCTTCCAGGCGAACACCGGGGTACCGGCGGCGGCAACGCCAGCGGCGGCATGGTCCTGGGTCGAGAAGATGTTGCAGGACGACCAGCGGACGGTGGCGCCAAGATGGGTCAGCGTCTCGATCAGAACGGCCGTTTGGATAGTCATGTGCAGGCAGCCCGCGATGCGCGCGTCTTTCAGCGGCTGGGACGATCCATATTCCCGCCGAATCGCCATCAGCCCAGGCATTTCATCCTCGGCCATGGAGATTTCCTTGCGGCCCCACTCGGCCAACGCGATATCTTTGACCTTGTAGTCGGGGTCGATGGTCATGCGGGTCTTCTCCTGAAACCGACGGTGTTCTGTGCGAGCGGTCGTATATAAAGATATCTGCATGTCTGCAAGAACAATCTCCCGAAGCGCGATAATCCTCGGTGAAATCGCCGCAGGTCCGGATCGAACGCATCCCACGCCAGGCTGGCGGATCGGCCGCAGCGTTGCACGACGGACATCGGCAACCCATATCGTGGGCGGACCCCAATGGTCCCAGGTTCGTCGCGACGCGGGTAGGACCATGCACAATTGGCGGATGGAAGATATCGACTGGCATCGCTTCGATCGCGCCAAAGCCGCGCCCGAGGTCGTCCCGCTGATCAAGGCGGCAGCGCTGGTCGAACGCAACGGCCGAGAATACGCCACCTATCTTTGCCGTGTCTTCGCCGCAGACCCCGAACTGTGCGAGGCCGTGCGGAATTGGGCCGAAGAAGAGGTTCGACACGGGGAAGCTCTGGGCGAATGGGCTCGGTATGCCGATCCATCCTGGGATTTCCACGCCGCTCGCGCCCGTTTCAACGCCGGTTATAGCCCGCCGCTGGACTCCGCATCGTCGATCCGCGGTTCCCGCACCGGAGAGCTGATTGCCCGCTGCGTGGTCGAGACAGGCACATCCAGCTATTACACCGCCCTCGCCGATGCGTGTCAGGAACCGGTGCTGCGCCAAATCTGCCGCAAGATCGCTGCGGACGAATTCCGCCATTACAAATTGTTCTACGACCACATGCGCCGCTATCAGGCGCAGGAGCGTATCGGGTCTGCTCGCCGGATGCTGATTGCCTTCGGGCGCGCTGGCGAAAGCGAGGACGACGAACTCGCCTACGCCTACTATTGTGCGAATGAATCGCCTGCGGTGCCCTATGATCGAGGGCGATTCTCAACCGCATATTTCGCCGGGGCGATGCGCTACTATCGCTTTCCGCACGTGCGGCGGGGCGTGGGCATGACCTTGAAGGCCATCGGATTGCCGGCACACGGGCGATTGTCGGAGCTTGCCGCACGCGCCGCTTGGTGGTGGCTCGACCGGCGGCGGGTCCGGGTCGGCGCAAACGGTTGAACGGGAGCCGCCCTATATCGTTCGCCACAACTTGCGGGTCAGCACCATCGCCAGCAACCCCATCGCCCCGGTGACGCCGGTCGCCCAATGCGCCCCGATGGCGTCGGCCAGCAAGCCGAGCCACACGAACCCGATCGGCCCGGATCCAATACAAACCGACAGGACTCCCAGTATGCGCGACCGCATTTCCGGTGGCGCTGCCAAATACACGAGTGTCGCTTGCATGGTGGCAAATCCGGCGCCGCCGAATCCGGTCAACAGCAGCGCGGCCCCGGCAATCGGGGTGTAGGGAACCACAGCGAACACGATCAGCATGATCATGTAACTGATAACCCCGCCCAGATAGGCTCTCGCATACCAAGACGGTTTGATCAGAATGGCCAGCACCACGGCGCCCGCGAAAGCACCTACGCCGTCGAGGCTGGCAAGTACGCCGACCCCTTCGGGACCGAGACCGAGCCGGTCGCGGCCGATCACGGGGATCATTGCGGTGAACGGCCAGGCGAATACGTTGTAGATGACGGTCACGGCCAGGGTGCCGATCAGCCGTTTGTCGCCGCGTACTAGGCGCAGCCCCTCGGCGATGCGGGCGAGAACGGCGCCGGACGCGGTCGAACGCGTGTCGCGAAAGCGGATGCGTATCGCCGCGATCAGCGCCAGACCGTAAAGCAGGACGCTGACGGCGAAAGCCCCCTCGATCCCAACATGCGCCAACATAAGCCCGCCGATCGTCGGCCCCACCATCCGGCTGGCATTATTGGCGCCAGCATCGAGGGACATGGCAGTGCCCATCGCATCGGAGCCCACGACCTCCCCGATCATTACGCGGCGCACCGGGTTGTCGGTGGCCCAGCCCAGGCCGTTCATGAAGCTGGCAACCGCCAACTGCCATACCTCCAATTGTCCGGAGTAGGCGAGGACGCCGAGCACGGCGGAGTTGGCGCCCATCAGCAGCACGACGCCGATGAGGGTTGTGCGTCGTTCCATCCGGTCCGCCCATGCACCCAGGAATGCGCCGAACAGGCCCATCGGCAAAAGCCGCAGCATGGTCATCATGGAAACCAGGAAGGCGGAATCGGTTCGCTGGTAGACCACGACGCCGACCGCCACTGTTTCGAGCCAGCGGACCACGAATACGACCAATCCCACGGACCAGAGGCGCCAGAAATCGGCGAATTCCGGGCGCAGCAGGCGGCGCACCGGGGAGGTGGCGGTTGTCGATACGGCAGCCAAAATCGGTTTTCCTCACCCAACCCGGCCAATCCACCACGTTCTACGCCGCCGCCGCCACACCCGATCGCGTATTGCAGCATGGCGCCAACCGGGTGACGATATCGCCAGATCGATATGGGGCTGCGGACATGACTGGACGGGTAGCTATGGTGCCGCTGGCGCGGGCACAGGAACTGGGCGCGGCAATCGGCTTGCCGGCGCCGATGACCACGCGATCGGCGTTCCGGACCCTCGCCAACAACCCGCCGCTGCTGAAAGCCGTGTTCGGACAACTCAGCACCTTGCTGCTGCACAATACCTTCGACACCCGCCTCCGCGAACTGATGATCATGCGCATCGGCTGGGTTACCGGCTCGGTTTACGAGTGGACCCAACACTGGCGCGTCGCCACGACCGCCGGCATCCCACCGGAAGACGTCCTGGCCGTCCGCGACTGGCAGAACTCTGATCGACTGTCGGCTGCGGATAAGGCCGTATTACAGGCCACCGACGAATCGCTGGCAGGCAAGACCATTTCCGATGCCACCTGGGCTGCGTGTGTGAAGCACATTCCCGACCCCGCGCAACAGGTGGAATTCATCGTGGCCATGGGTAACTGGACCATGTTCTCCATCCTGCTGCGCAATCTGAAAATCCCAGTCGAAGACGGTGTCGCCTGCTGGCCGCCCGACGGTGCAGTCCCAGCTAGCGCGGAGGTTTGATCCATGGCCCGAGCAATTGCCGCCGGTATCGGCATTATGGAATTCCCGTTCGACACCACGGGAGCGTTCTGGAAATGGGTGGATTTGTGCGAGGCCGGCGGGATCGACTCGATCTGGCAGACCGACCGCTTGATCAGCAAACAACCGATTCTGGAGTGCATGACAGCCCTCGCCGCGATCGCCGGGCGGACGAAGCGGATCAAGTTCGGCGTCAATGTCGTATCGGTGGCGATGCGCGATCCCGTGCTGCTGGCCAAGCAGTGCGCCACCTTGGATTTCCTGTCCGGCGGCCGTCTGTTACCCGGCTTCGGTATCGGCAGCCCGCGCGGCCCCGAATGGACGGCGATGCACCTCGACCCCAAGACACGCGGCCGTAAAACCGATGAGGCGCTCGAAATCATCGCTCGGCTCTGGACCGGGGAGAAGCTGGACTATCCCGGTAAATATTTCCAACTCACCGGGGCCTCCATCGCACCGCTCCCCGTGCAGTCGGACCTTCCGATGTGGATCGGGGGTTCGTCGGACGCGGCGGTCAAGCGCACTGCTATCTATGGTACCGGTTGGCAGTCCGGGGCGGAAACCCCGGAAACCGTTGGCAAAGTCATCGCCGCGATCAAGGAAGCCGTCGTCGCGCAGGGGCGAACGATCGACGAAGACCACTACGGCGCGGCCTTGGCATATCGTTTCGGCTCCTGGAACGACCCCGGTATGACCCGGCTGGCCGAAGCCTACGAAACCCGCACCGGACGCGACGCGCGGGAGGCATTCGCGATCGGCGATGCCGAACTCATCATGGCGCGGCTCACCGAATATGTGGATGCCGGCGCCAGCAAGTTCATCCTGCGCCCCGTCGCGCAAGGGGACCAGCAAATGCTCGATCAAACCCGCCATCTGGTGGAAGAAATCCTACCCCGGATGGCCGCGCGTTGGCCGAAACCCGCCAAGCGCGCGGTGTAACGGCCAGTCTAGATCGCGATGCGTTCGCTCTCGCTCACGCATCGCGATCTACCTATTGTTTGGTCGCGCGATTCAGACCTCCGGTGATTCCACCTTCGGTCATCGCGCTCTATATCTCGGAGAAACCGGATCCGCGCGATGTGACCCCGCGTCCGTGCGCGTCCGCGATCCAGCCGAATTCCTTGAGGATTTGCTGGCTGTAGGTGACGCGACCGTTGACGCGCTCGGCTGCTTCGCTCGCCAATAAAAGGGCGGCGCGCGCCATGGTGGATGGCGGTTCGGCGACGGGGTCGTCGATGCCGGTGACCAATTTGTGATGGATGGTGCCGGGCGTGGCCACAAGGTTCGACGGCGACACGGCCGATATCGCAATACCGCCGTGGCGGGCTACCTCCTGCGCGAGGCCCTGGGTGAAACGTTCCAGCGCGGCTTTGGTCGCACCATACATCGTGTTGCCCCGGATCGCGTGATCGCTGTACGGCCCGCGCCCCGGCCCGATGCCCGAACCCGAACTTATATTCACGATGGCGCCGGATTTCCGGGGGATCATGTCGTTCAGCACTTCTTTCGACAGCATGAACGGAGCATGCACATTGACGGCGAAGCAGCGCCACCAACGATTGGTCGCCAAATCCATTGTCGGTAAATAGTAGGACAGGGCCGCGTTGTTCACCAGAATATCGACCGGGCCATAGGCCGCGCGAGCGGCTTGCACCAAAGCGAGGCATTCGGGTTCGTTCGAGATATCGGCAGCGAAAGCCATCGCTTCGCCGCCTGCCGCTTCGATCCGCTCGACCGTGCGCGCCAACGAACCTTCCAAGAATCGGTGATCGCCCTCGTTCAGTGTTCGGGCCACGCAGAGCACTTTGGCGCCTTCGGCAGCAAAAAGCGCGGCAATCGTTTCGCCGATGCCGCGGCTGGCACCGGTCACGATTGCGACTTTACCGTTCAGCTTGCCCATTGCGCATCCTCCGTCGAGGCGGCTCGACCCGGGTATTTGGTTGCCTACCTTGTATGTGCCGATCTGCCGCAAATGAAACGACAACGGCCCTTGCCGAGCGGGCCGTTGTCGCGGTGGGCGGTCCTATTTGCCTTCTTTGACGAACCGGTTCGTCAACACACCCAGGCCGGTCAACTCGACCTCGACCACATCGCCGTGCACCAGATCCGGGGACGTGCCGTCGGTGCCCATCCACATGACATCGCCGGGATAGAAGGTGATGTATTTGCTGGTCTCTGCGAGGAAGTGGCGAATGCTGAAGATCGTATCGTTGGTTTTGAACCGCAGATCTTCTTTCCCGTTGACGCGGATGACGGTTTCCATCGCGTCCAGATCGACGTCGGTGTCGATCCACGGCCCCATCGGTTTGAACGTGTCGGAGTTCTTGCCGCGCCAGAACGTTCGGTCGCCCCGCTGCCACGTGCGCTCGCTGACGTCGTTGCCGATGGTGAAGCCGAACACGCAATCCATCGCGTTTTCTTCGGTCAGGTGCTTGGCTTTCTTGCCGATGACGACAACCAATTCGCCTTCGTAGTTCATCTTGGGCGGGGCATCGGCCGGGATGATCACGTCCTCGCCATCGGCGATCAGCGCATTGTTGGCGCGATAGCCAATATCGGCCTTGGTGGGGAACACCGGCTCGACCCCGCGCTTGTGCGCCATTTCGCGGATATGCGCTGCGTAGTTGATGCCAGCGCAATAGAAGGTCGGTGGGATGACCGGCACTTCGATCTTCACGTCGGCCAACCGATGGGTGCGCCCGGTCGGTGTGGCGTCGGCCCAGGGCGCGCCCGCGACCTCGGTCACCGTGTCGTCGGTCAACGAGCCGTAAGCGATATGGTTGTCTTTGGAGAAACGTATCCAGCGCATTGCGGTTTCCTCTTTTTTCGTTGTTTAGGCCGCCAGCAAGGCCGGCCGTAAAAAGGCGGGGTCGAACACCTTGGTCGCCATGACTTGGCAACGCCGCATCAGGCGGATTTCGTCCGGACCGTAGTCGTCGATGGCGCGGTGGATGGTGCTGAGGTGATCCCAAACCAGCAGGTCGTTTTCGTTCCATACGTGGGTGTGACGGAACCGCATTTCCAACTGATGGGCGAACAAGAATGCCAACATTGCATCGCTTTCGGACGCCGATAATTCGTTGATCCGGGTTGCATATCCCGGGTTGCAGTAAAGGATTTTCCGCCCGCTAATGGGATGGGTCAGGATCAGCTTGTGCACGACAGGCTGGCGCCGCTTGCGCTGTTCCGGGGTCATCGCGGGCCGGCCGCTGTTGCGGTCCTGGCGCATATGTTCCCAGAATTTCTCGAAATCGTGGGTGGCGGTCATATTCTCCAGTTGCAGCTTCAGCGCACCCGGCAAAGCGTCGTAGGCCGCTGCCATGTCGCCGAATTCGGTCCCGCCGAGGGCCAGTCCGTTCCGGCGCGGGATGTGGATGCCATACAACACGTTAACGAACCCGCGGACATCGCGGTACGACATGTCCGTGTGCCAATCCTGCCCGGCATCGGGGGAACCGATATATTCGCCATTTTCCTTGATGTTCGACAGGATGCCCACATAGGCCAGCGGGTCGATGGCCCCGTTCGGATCGACGCGGGACGGGCCTTGGATTTCTCCGAACCGGATCGAAAACCGATAGACATCGATCGGTTCAAGGTGCTGGTCCGGAAAACGCAGCACGGCACGATCGCCAAGCGCCTTCAGGATTTGACCAAAATCGGCGTCGGACAGGGGTTTCGCCAAATCCACACCGCGCACGGTGGCGCCCAAAGTGGCGCCGTTCGGTTCGATGGTCAGCATGTCGATGCTCCCTCCTGCTACTGCCCGGTAGGATAAACCCAGCGTGATCGGTTGGCTACCGAGCGAGGTGAACGAAATGGACGGAGGTTGCCTCGCCGCGATCGGCATCCACCCGATAACCCTTGCGCGCCGCCCAGTACAATTTTTGCCAGTACAGCGGCAGTATGGCGCCATCTTCCATCGCGATCCGGGTTGCCTCGCTCAGCAGCTTGTTGCGCTCGGCTTCGTTGAATTCGCCGGCAGCCTTGGCCAAAACGGAGTCGAATTGGTTGTTCGAATAGCGCGCCCGATTCAACGATCCGGTGCCGGCCGCCGCATCGAAGGTGGCGAGAATGCCGGTCAGGCCGTTCAACGACGAACTGGCGATACTGCCGTAGCTGAAGTCGAACAGGCTGAATTTTCGTTGCGTCGCGGCGGGGGCATAGACGTTGTAGGGCATCACCTCCACCCCATTCACCTTCAGACCGCCTCGGGTGAACATCTGTCCCAAGGCCTGAGCGAGCTGCGAGTCGGCCGGAAAGCGGTTGTTCGAGCCGTGGATCGTTAGGCCGAACCCGTCCGGATAACCCGCTTCCGCCAGCAGCTTGCGCGCCCCGTCTGGATCGAATGCCATCGGTTTCATCGCCGGATCGTGACCGCCCATGCCATCCGGCACGATCTGACCGGATGGCTCGCCCGCCCCGGCCAGCACACGCTCGGTAATCGCCGGGCGGTTGATCAACTTGGAAAGCGCCAGTCGGACCCGCCGATCTTTCAACGGGTTCTTCGCCAGCGGCTTGCCGTCCTTGTCGGTCAGGAACGGACTGCTGTCCCGCCCCTGATCCATCGCAATGTAGACCACGCGCGTCGATATCGCCGAATACAGCGCAATATCCTGCCTGTTTTGGAATACCCCGATGTCGGACGGCGGAATCTGCTCGATGGCATCCACCGCCCCCGATAGCAGCGCAGCCGAACGGGCGGCGGGATTCGCGAGGAATTTCAGCGTCACAGTGCCGAATTCCGGCTTGTGTTCCCAATAATCCGGGTTCGCCGCCATGACGACCTTATCCCCCGGCAAATAGGACTTGTACCGGTAGGGTCCGGTCCCGATCATCGCTCGGCCGGCGTTGAAATCGTCGGTGACGACCTGCGACCCCAATGCGGCGGGAATGATGGGGATGCGCCCGATCATGTCCATCAGCAGCGGCACCGGAGTGTCGGTGTGGACCCGAATGGTATGAGGATCGAGGATCTCGGTCTCTTTGACCGATCGCACGAAGCTGGCCAGAGGCCCGGGGGAGTTCGGCACCGAGCGTGCGCGCTTCAGCGAGAAGGCGACATCGACAGCGCCGAAATCGGAGCCATCGTGGAATTTGACCCCCGGCCGTAAGGCGACTTCCCACGTCAGAGGATCGATCAGCTTCCATGAAACCGCTAACGCGGGCTGAACCTGCAATTTCGAGTCGAACCGAATCAGGCTGTCGAACATGTTCTCGGCTGTCGAAACGTCGTTCCCCAGGTCGGAGAATAACGGATCCAACGCGTTCTGCTCGGTTGCCCGCCCGATCGTCAGGTCGGTGGCCCAGCCAGGGCCGCTGGCGGTCAATAGCAATGCCAAAATCGCGGCGTTCCGGATCATCCTCGATACTCCCTTTATTGCCGCCGGTTTGCCCCATGGCGGCCGATCGCGCCAGAGCGGATCGCGCCTCGGTGTCCTGTGCGAGATTGTAAATCTATTCTATAAAACAACCGTATAGAGCGCGATGATCGAATCCGGCCGGTCGGTAGCGCCTGGGTTTTGCGGCGAAACAGGGGGGAAAGCATGCGTATCGCGATCGGGTCTTTGATCCACGACCCAATGCCGGGAGCATCGTTGACGATGATGGAATCGTTCGTCCTCCATCGCGAGCAAGCGGTGCTGGCGGCGCTGCCGGACTTCGTGCTGCCGGATGCGGATATCGTCCCGTTGATCGCAGCCGTCGCGCCGGCCGGTGGCCCGTTGATGCGGGAAACGTTCCACGTGCTGGCGATCGAATTGGTTCACCGCCTGGCGGCCCGCCGCCCGGTCGATGGCGTGCTGTTGTCGTTGCCCAACGTCCTGACGGTCGAGGACGAGCCGGACGGCAATGCCGAATTGCTGGAACGTGTGCGCAACGTGCTGCCGCCGCAGTTGCCGATCGTCGTATCCTTGCCGATCGGCGCCGCCCCGACCCCGCGCATGCGCCTGACCGGCGCGATTTTCGCCGACGGCAGCGCGCCGCAACGCCTGTTGGAGGTATTGGCGACACAGGCAATCCCCTGATACGCTGCGGCGCAGCAAAACAATTCGGTGGATCGAGCCCATGAGCGCACCCGTTTCCGACCGCATTCCCGTGCTGGATATCGGCCCTTATCTGGCCGGAGAGCCCGGTGCGCGTGCTCAGCTGGGTTACGATATCGCCAAAACCGCTGCCGACACGGGGTTTCTGGTGATCGTGAATCACGGCATCCCGCAAAACGCGATCGATGCGTGTTTCGGTGCTGCCTCGGCGTTTTTCGATCGGGACGAAGATTTCAAGCTGGCGCTTAAGGTCGGCGATCTCAACATCGGCTACCTGCCGTACGGGGCGCAGATCGTCCGCACGTCGAAAGTCGCGTCCAACACGAAACCGAATTTCAGCGAAAGCTTTTATATCGTGAACGACCTCGCGCCGGACGATCCGCGCATCGTCGCGCGCGATCCGCTGTACGGGCTGAATCGTTGGCCGCCCGATATGCCGGCATTCAAGATGGCCACGACGGCATATATCCAGGTGATGGCGGTTTTGGCCGATAAGATGGTCTCGGCGGTGGCCACCGCGTTGGATCTGTCGTCCGATTATTTCACCGCCGCCTTCACCGACGAACCGACGCGAACGCTGCGGTTGATTCGTTACCCCAAACACGACGGGGCGGAGGACAATCAGTTCGGTTTCGCGCCCCACATCGATACCAATTTCCTGACGCTGCTGGCCCAATCGGCGCTGCCCGGATTGGAGGTCCGCACGCCCCAGGGCGAATGGATCCGGCCCGCCCCGATTCCTGGCGCTTTCGTCGTCAACACCGGGGAGATGCTGGGGCGCTACTCCAACGACCGGTTCATCGCCACACCGCACCGTGTCATCAACGACAACAATGCGGTTCGCCATGCGATTCCGTTTTTTTTCGGACCGGGATTGGATGCCGTCATCGCCCCGGTGCCGACCTGCGTGTCCGCCGAAAACCCCGCTAAATACGAGCCGCTGCTGTATTCCGACCATCGACGCAAGCTGAACCTGACCAATTTCGCGCATCGCCAGAAAAACCCTGGCGCCAGCGCGAGCGAATATTGATGTGCGCGCTCAGGTGGCTTGTGCTGGCTGGCTGTCTCGGCAGCTCTGTTCAGGCGGCGGAACCATTCCGAGCGGTGATGAATATCGAGTTGCAGGTCCTCGACCCCATTCTGACAACCGCCACCGTTACCCGGGCGCTGGGGTATATGATCTACGACATGCTGATCGCGATGGATTCGAAGGGCGAATACCATCCGCAAATGTTGGAGTCGTGGAAAGTCAGCGACGATCGCATGACCTGGACGATGACGTTGCGGCCGGGTCTGACGTGGCACGACGGCGCGGCGGTGACACCCGAGGATTGCGTCGCTTCGATACGCCGTTGGGCGCAAATGGATGCGTTCGGCAAACGATTGATGGCAGCGACCGCAGAATTGCGCGTGCTCGACAGCCGTAGATTCCAGATCGTGCTGTCGCGGCCATTCGCCTTTGTGATTGAGGCACTTGGCAAACCCAATGCGCTGCTGCCTGTCATGATGCCGGCGCGCATGGCGGCGACGCCTGCGACGAAAGCCAATACCGAAACGGTGGGCTCTGGGCCGTTTACCTTCGATCGCAACGAATGGCGCCCGGGCGATCGCGCGATTTTCCACCGCAATCCGGCCTATAAGCCTCGTTCGGAACCGGCCGATGGATTCGCGGGCGGAAAAATGGCCAATTTCGATACGGTGGAATTCGTCAGCATTCCCGACCCCGGCGGTCGCGTCATCGCGTTGGAAACGGGCGCGGTGGACTATGTCGAAATCCTGACCTTCGATTACATCGAGAAGATGCGGACAGATCCCCGGATTCGGATCATGCCGATGCCGTCGTACGCGCAAACCACAGGCGGTTTGTCGGTGAACAATCTGATCCCGCCGTTCAACGATGTGCGCATGCGCCGCGCGTTGCAAATCGCGCTCGATCAGAAGGAAATCATGGCGGGGATGGGATTGCCGCAAAGCATGTATCTGCCGTTCTGCCAATCTGTGTTCCTATGCGGCGGACCCTACGGCACCGATGTCGGCAACGACTACCTGCGCGAGCCCAGCGCCGCCAAGGCTCGGGCACTATTGCAGGAGGCCGGTTATAAGGGCGAAAAAATCGTCCTGCTGCACAGCATCGACTCCGCGACGATCAACCCCATAAGCTTGGTCGTCGTCGATCAGTTGAAACGGGCGGGCTTCAACCTGGAAGTCGTCTCGTCGGATTACAGTTCCCTCGCGCAACGGCGGACGAAGAAAGATCCGATCGAGCAGGGCGGTTGGAACCTGATGCCGGTGGTCTGGAGCGGTTACGACATGATCAATCCGCTCTCGCATTATACGACAGCCTATAGTTGCGGCGGATCGTATCCGGGCTGGAACTGCGATCCCGGCATGCCGGCGCTGGTCGCTCGGTTCGAGGTTGAGCCGGATCGCGACAAACGCATGGCCCTGGCGAAGGAAATGCAATTGCGCGTTCTCGATCAGGCGCCGCAGATGTTCCTCGGCCAGTTTTCGCCGCCGGCGGCCTATCGATCCAATATCGTCGGGCTGCTGGAGACCGGCCTCTCGGTGTTCTGGAACGCCCGGCGGGAGGGCAAGGCGCACTAATCGGTTTCAGTCGGTTCGCGCGTGGCGATCGCCACGTCCTTGCCGGACGTGGTTCTATTCAAGCTGTGTCGCCGCGCGTTACACCGATGCCGATGCCGGGGTGCCATTCCGAGCGGGTGGCAGGGCGCCGGATGGCATGGACCAGTTGGGTGCACCGGGTTTCCGCGGCAGCGGCGGGGCGGTCAACATCGTTTCCGATCTTGTGTAACCGAGGGCGTGGCTCAGTTTGGCGGCGGCGTCCTGCACGACCGATACCAAGGCGCGCGGCCGAGGCGGCCGCATGCGCATGGTCGGGGCGCTGATGAAGATCACCGCGACGACCTGCCCGGAGGCATCGCGAACCGGCGCGCCCACGCTGACCGCGCCCGGCACGACCTCGTCGGCTGTCACCAAATAGCCGCGGGCGCGAATGCGTTGCAAATCGGCCGCGATCCAGGTGGGGTCGGTGCGTGTGGCGGGCGTAAAGCGGGGCAGGCGTTGCGTCAGCAACTGGGTTTGCACGGCTTCCGGCGCGTGGGCCAACAGCATGCGGCTGGTGCCGGCGTGCAGCGGGCCGTGGGCCCCGACCTCGGTATAAATGCGCAGGATGGGATCGGTCTGATAGATGGCAACCGTCTGGCTTTGCATCCCGTCGCGTACGCGCAGGTAGGCGTTCTCCCCAGCTGCGATGCCCAACGCGGTCAGGAATGGCATGGCTGTGGTTGCGAGGGCGTCTTGTTCGACGGCAGCTTGTCCGAAGGCATTCCAGCGGGCGCCCAGGCGCCAGGTCTTGTTGACCTCGTCGGCGACGGCGAAGCCTTTGGCTTGCAGGATGCGGAGAAGCTTGGTGGCGGTCGCCGGAGCGCAATCGGCGTGCCGCGCGATGTCGGCGACCGCGATCGGGCCTTCCTTGGCCAGCAGTTCCAGCAAATCGATCCCCCGTTCCAGCATCGCCGTATTCGGTTCGCGGGGTGGGGATGGCGGGGCAACGGGCACCGGTTTCTGCGGCTCCGCCTTCGCGGTGGCCGTGCGGCGAAGGCCGATCGACGGCTTGATGAGGGGCCGGCCGAGGCCGGTACGTTGTTTCATGGACGCCATTGATTGCTCACCGATTATGTCGGGTTACCAGCGGGTAGCATCGCATCCCGAATGCGTTTCGGTCTAAAGCCGTATTCGGATATCAGGTATGCCGAGATGACGGGTCAGCAAAAAAACCGCTTTAGCCGTTGACAGTGCCGGCGCGGGGCGGCGTTGTCCGGCTATGCGTTCGGTCCCAATTCTGCTTCTGGCCCTCCTGCTGGCCCATCCTGCCTGGACTGCCGAACCGGCGGGGCGGCATCGCTTTTTCGCGGCCAGCGACGGCACCCGCTTGCACTATATCGAAGCGGGTCCGCCGTCCGCGCATATTCTTGTCCTGGTGCCCGGTTGGACCATGCCCGCCTGGATCTGGGACGCGCAGATCCAGGGACTCAGCCACCGTTATCGTGTCATTGCCTTCGATCCGCGGGGGCAAGGTCAGTCCGATGTGCCGCGAACCGGTTACGAACCCAATCGACGCGGCAAGGATATCGGCGACCTCATCGGACATCTCGGGCCGGAGCGCGTGGTTGTCGTCGCGTGGTCGCTGGGGGTGCTGGACACCTTGGCCTATGTCCATACGCAGGGGGATGGGCGGCTGGCCGGGTTGGTCCTGGTCGATAACTCCGTGGGCGAGGAACCGCCGCCGCCAATGCCGCCGCCACCGACCGGGCCGCCGGTGCCTAAGCCGCCGCACGCCGAGGCGATGCGGTCCTTCGTCGCGCATATGTTTCGCACCCCGCGCACGCCCGCCTACCTCGAACGCCTAACCGAGGCGACCTTGCGCACGCCCGAGGACGCCGCACGCGCTCTGCTAGCCTATCCCATGCCGCGCAGCTACTGGAAGGAGGCGGTCTATGCGACGACCCGGCCCGTCCTTTATATAGTACGTCCACGCTGGGTTCCCCAGGCGGAGAACCTTGCGCGTAACCGGCCGGGAACGGAGACGGACATTTTTACTGACGCCGGCCATGCCTTGTTCGTCGACGAACCCGCGCGGTTCAATGCGAAGGTGGAGAGTTTCGTCCGGCGAAGGATTTGGCCGTGAACTTCCTGCCGCTTTTTTTGGTTTCGCTTGCGGCGGTCGGATACGAGACCGCGCTGACCCGTTATTTCGCCGTCGCGAAATGGTCGGAATACGGTTACTGGGTCATATCCATCGTTATGGTCGGTTTCGCGCTGAGCGGGGTGGTCATCGCCCTGTGGCGGGATGCGTTCGCCCGTAACGGGGAGCGGTTGCTGGCCATTCTGCCGCCCGTATTGGTGGCGACCGCTGCGGCCGGGTATCTTCTGGTTGCGATCAATCCATTCAACCCGTTGCAATTGCAAAATGCTGCCACGTGGCAGCCGCAACTGTGGAACATCGGGCTCTATTATCTCGCCCTGTTACCGTTCTTTTTCCTCGCTGGCATGTTTATCAGCCTGAATTTCGTGCTGCATGCGCGGCGCATCGGGCTGGTCTATGGCTTCGATCTCACCGGGGCCGGCGCCGGTTCCGCGACCGTGCTGGTCGCGATGTATGCCGTGCACGCCTTCAATTTGGTGCCGCTGCTGCTCATTCCCCTCGCCGTCAGTGCGGTGTTCGTGGATCGTCGCTGGCGGTTGCGGTCGGTTCTCGCATCGCTCCTCGCGCTTGTTGCGTCGGAAGCCGTATTGCTGACCGATCCGCAGGCGGCCTTCAACGATTTCAAATCGATCTACGCCCCGCTGCACACCCAGGATGCCCAGGTGGTGGCAGAGGTACTGTCGCCGCGCGGCGACTACCTTCTGCTGGACGATTTTCAGGAACGCGTGGACACCGACATTTCCAACAATGCCGGGATGATGGGGCTGAGCGGGCCGCCCAGCACCTTCGGGCTCTACCGCGACGGCAACCGTATCGCCGCCCTTCCGAAGAACGACAAATGGGATGTCGGCTACGCCAGCGCCGCGCTGGACGCCCTGCCATACACGTTGATTCCGGGTGCCCGCGTGCTTCTGGTCGGCGGCTCCGGCGGATTCCGCGTCCGCGCGGCCCTCGCGCTTGGCGCCACCGCAATTCGCGTTCTGGAACCCGAACCGATCCTGAACATGGCCCTGCGCAACGGCATGGGCCCCTCGCCGGCGCTCCCCCCCGATCCCATGGTACGCGTTGCCGACGAAGGGCCGCTCGCGGTGCCGCCGGGCGTGCACGATATCGTCGATATTTCGGCGGATTTCCTCGATACCGCCGAGGCCAACGTCAACGCCTTCAGCAAGGAAGCGATTGCGAAATACCTGATCGGATTGCCGGAAGGCGGTCTGATTTCGCTGCCAGTGTCGATCCGCGATTTCCCGATCTATGCCCTGCGGATGCTCGCGACATCCCGCGCCGCGCTGTTGGCGGCCGGTGTGCCGGACCCGGCGGCGCATGTCGTCGTTTACCGATCTGCCTGGGCGGTGCGCATCCTGCTGTCCCGCGAACCGTGGGACGAAGATCGTCTGGCCGCATTGCGCAAATTCTGCGACGAACGATCCTTCGATGTGTCCTGGTATCCGCACATGGATGTCGAGGCAGCGCGCGCAAAGCTCTACAACGATCTGCCGCGCGTGTCCTTTGCCTTGGGGGAGGTCGAAGCGACCGGCCCCGACGACGCCATCGCCGATGAGGCGGAGGCCGTTTTGAACGGCCAACCGACACCGTCGGCGCAATTTTTCAACCTCGGCCCGATCGCCTTGGATCGCCCCTTTTATTATGCCGCACCGCGACTGGATCAAATCGGGACCTTACTGAAACGCCTGGAAATTCTGCCGCAACAGGAAGTCGGCGTGCTGGTCAATCTGGCGGTGCTGGCCCAGGCGGTGCTGATCGCCGCACTCGTTCTGTTGGTGCCGGTTGCGGCCCGCCGTCGTCTGCGCGGGGATGGCGACATGCCGCTCCCGCTGTTGCGGGCGGTGGTGTATTTCCCGGCCCTCGGCCTGGGCTTCCTGTTCGTCGAGATTTTCCTGATCGAGAAAGCAAGTCTGTGGCTGAACGATCGCACCAGCGGTTTCGCCCTCGTGCTGACCGGAATGCTCGTCTTCTCCGGCTTCGGCAGTCTCGCGGCGGAACGTCTGTCCCGCGCCCCCTCGGCTGCGATGACGATGGTATGCGGTGCCGTCCTGCTATGGATGGTCCTGATGCTGATTTGGTTCCAGCCGCTGGTGCTCGCAACGCTCGGCTGGTCCTGGATGGGCCGGGTCGCGGCACTGATGGCGGTGGTCGCGCCGGTGTCGATCCTATTGGGTTTGCCCTTCCCCTTGGGGCTGACCCGAGCGGGTCGGGGTGGGTTGCTGCCGTGGGCTTGGGGCCTGAACGGTGCGTTTTCGGTCGTTGCGACCCCGCTGGCCAATTTGATCGCACGCGAGGCCGGGTTCGACAGGGTTCTTTTGTGCGCCGCGATATTGTATGGGGTGGCGCTCTTGACCTTTCCCGTGACCAGGAGACGCCCCGCGTGGCACCGTTCGACTCAACCATCACCCGTCGGGGACTGATTTCGGCCGCCACCGCGTCGGCGTTCGTGTCCTCAGCCCATGCCGCAGCGAATGCTGCACAGTGGACCAAGGCTGACTATGAAAAAGCGATGAAGGAATCCGGTCGGCCGGTCAGCCTGACGGATGGGCAGTTCGACGCGATCCAGAAGCGCCGCCCCGCCGCGCTGAAGCGCATCGAAGCCTATCTGAAGGAACGCCTGGGCTCCGCCGATCCGGCCGTCCTGGCCGCGTTTGCCGAGGTGCCGCGCGAATATTTCCATTACCTCTACCCCGAGCGGGTGGCGCAACCGAGCATGGCGTATGAGGATACGCCGAAGCCGTGGGCGTTGGGGTATGGGTCGGCGCTGTCGGATTACCTCGGGCAAGCCTACATGACGCAGGTGTGTCAGCCGAAACCCGGCGATGTCACGCTTGAAATCGGCACCGGCAGCGGGTTCCAGAGTGCATTGCTTTCGCGCATCGTCAAGGAAGCCTATTCGATCGAAATCATCGAGCCGCTGGGCAAGGCGGTGGACAAGATCTTCGAGCCGCTGGGCTATACCAACGTGCACGGCAAGGTCGGCGACGGATATTTCGGCTGGCCCGAGGTCGAAGGCGGCTTCGATATCGTCATCGTGACCTGTGCGGCGACCTTCGTGCCGCAGGCGCTGTTGAAGCAGCTCAAGCCGGGCGGGCGCATGGTCATTCCCATTGGGCAGCCGTTCAAACACGGCCAAGTCCTCTATGTTTATACTAAAGATGCGGACGGCAAGGTCCACTCCAAGCGCGACATGGGGGTGTTCTTCATCCCGATGACCGGCGCGATTGCCAAAAGCACCCCGACGACCGGCGGTTAGGACCCAAACGATGCGCATCTCGGTGTTCGGGATTGGCTATGTCGGCGTTGTCTCCTGCGGCTGTCTGGCCGAATTGGGGCACGAGGTCATCGGCGTCGATATTTCCGCAGACAAAGTGGCGATGTTGGCGGCAGGTCGATCCCCGATCGTCGAGGAAACGATCGACGACCTCATCGCCAACGCCGTGCGCGACGGAAATTTGACCGCGACCCAGGATGTGGCGGGGGCTGTGGCGCGATCCGACGTGTCCTTCATCTCCGTCGGCACGCCAAGTGCAGCCGACGGCAGTGTGGCACTCGGGGCCGTCGATGCGGTGATCGCGTCGATCGGGCAAGCGGTGCGCGAAAAGCCCGGAACCCATACGGTGGTCATGCGTTCCACCGTGCCGCCGGGCACAGGCGAGGACCGGGTTATCCCAATCCTGGAGCGGGAAGCCGGACGCAAGCTGGGCGATCGGCTGTTCTACTATTCCAACCCCGAGTTTCTGCGGGAAGGCTCGTCGGTGCGCGATTTCCGCGCCCCGCCGTTTACCCTGATTGGCGCCCCGGACGGGGACGATGCGCCGATCCTGCGGCAGATTTATGCCCCGATCTCCGCCCCGGTGCACGTCGCGCCGCTGCGGGTTGCCGAAAGCGTCAAGCATATCTCGAACGTCTACCACGCGGTGAAGCTCGCCTTTGCCAACGAAGCCGGCGCGATCCTGGCCGCGCAAGGTGTCGATGCGCGGGAGGCGTTCCGCCTGCTGTGCGAAGATCGTGTCCTGAACGTTTCCCCGGCGTATCTGCGACCGGGATTCGCGTTCGGCGGATCCTGTTTGCCGAAAGATGTTCGTAGTTTTTTGTCGCTGGCCGATGGCCACGCGATCGCCGCGCCGTTCCTGAAAAGCATCCTGCCCGGCAATCAGGCGATCATCGATCGGACCTTCGACGCCATTGCTCGGCACGGCCGGGGCTCGGTGGCGCTGTTCGGACTGGCCTTCAAACAAGGCACGGACGACCTCCGCGAATCGCCCTTCGTGCTGCTGTCCGAAAAACTCCTCGGCCGCGGCTTCGACCTGCGTATCTACGACCGCTCGGTGCGGGTGGCCCAACTCATGGGGGCGAACCGCGCCTATATCGATCGGGAAATTCCACATTTGGAGCGGCTTATGGTCGCCACCCCCGAAGCGGCGCTGGATGGCGCGCGGGTGGCGGTGATCGGTCACGTGGCACCTGAAGACCGGCCGGCGTTGCTCGCGGCTCTGGCCGGTAAAATCGTGATCGATCTGGCTGGCATGACGGCCCTGCGGGAGGTCCCGGGGGCGACTTACGAAGGCCTGTGCTGGTGAGCACCGGGCAACGCCCGCGCCTTCTGTTCGTTAGCCCCCGCTTCCTGTTTCCCATGGATCAGGGCGGTAAAATCCGATCCGGCAATACCTTGATGGGCATGAAGGGCGGCGCATTCGAAATTGAAATGGCGTCGCCCGCCCCGCCGGATATCGCCCGATATGCGCCCGAGATCGAGGCATCCTGCGATCGTTTTGTCTCTTGGCCGGAACAAGCGCCGTCCCGCGTGCGCCGCGCTCTGGCATTGGGCAGCGCCCTGCCGGTCGCGGTTGCAACGGATCGATCGAGCGCGGGAAGCGCCTGCGTTGCAGCGGCGCTCGCCCGGAAGCCCGATGTTGTCGTCGTCGATTTTCCGCATGCCGACGTGTTGATGCCGCCCCGCGTCGATGCAGCGCTAGTCATGTTCACCCACAACGTCGAGGCCGAAATATTCGAACGCCACGCCACCCGCGCGACCGGGCTGTGGCGGTTGGTGTGGGCCGATCAAAGCCGCAAGATGACCCGCTTCGAAGGCGAGACGCTCCGTCGCTTCGATAGCGTGATCGCGGTATCCGATCGGGATGCGGCGGCACTGACCAAGCGGTACGGGTTGCCGGCGGTGGAGGCGATCGACACTGGCGTCGATCTCGATTTCTTTGCGACCAATCCGCCAGGACCGGGTCCCGCACCGGATGGCGGCACCGTTGTGTTCACCGCGACCATGAGCTGGCCGGCAAACGTCGAAGGCATTCATTACCTTCTCGATGAGGTTTGGCCGATCCTGCTGCGCACCCGGCCGGGACTGAAAGCAACGATTATCGGCCGCAACCCGCCGGCGTCCTTGTCGGAAAAGATCGCCGCGCGCGGCTTGAATGTGACCTTGACCGGGTTCGTGGACGACATTCGTCCCTATGTCGCTGCGGCCGATGTCTACGTCATCCCCCTTTGGGTTGGCAGCGGAACGCGGATCAAGGCGTTCGAAGCGATGGCCATGGGGCGCCCGGTCGTTTCGACCTCCCTCGGGGTTGAGGGGTTGAACGTGACCCATGACGAGCATTTTCTGCGGGCCGACAACACCCCGGATTTTGCCGCAGCCATTCTCTCGCTATTGGACGATCGTGCGCGGCGGGTCCGGATAGCCGCAGCGGCACGGGCGTTGATGGAGGCGCAATTCTCCTGGGCCGTGGTCGCTCGGCAGTTCGAGAGTATTTGCCTGCGGGCGTTGGAACGGCGCAGCCCTAGCCGCATTTAGACCAGCCGCAGTGCACGCAGGCCAGGCAGCCGGCCTCTTTGACCAGACCGGGCTGGCTGCATTTGGGACAAATCGGGCCGAGCTGCGCGCCCGGACGTGCGGGTGAGGTAGCAGGGGCAGCGTAACCGTCCGCATTCTCGGGTTCGGCCAGAAAGCCGATATCCAACATATGGCGTTCGATGACATCGCCGATGGCCGCGACCAGGGACGGCACATAACGGCCGGCGTTCCAGTGCCCGCCACGGGGGTCGAACACTTGCTTCAGTTCTTCGGCGACAAAGGCGACTTCGCCCCCACGACGGAAGACGGCGCTGATCATGCGTGTCAGCGCCACAACCCAGGCGTAATGTTCCAGGTTTTTAGAATTGCAGAAAATCTCGAACGGGCGGCGCATACCGTCCTGTTCGATGTCGTTGATCGTCACATACATGGCATGTTCGCTGTCGGGCCACCGCAGCTTGTAGGTCACGCCGGTTAGTTGCTCCGATCGGATCAGAAGATCGCCCGGCATCGGTGTCGCCGGTTTGACCTCCAAAACCGACCCGGTGATCGCGTTCGGGCGGTAGGTCGTGCAGCCCTTGCAGCCGCTGCGGTAGGCGTCGAGGTACACGGCCTGGAACGCGGCCATGCCAATATCCTCCGGGACGTTGACGGTCTTGGAGATCGCGCTGTCCACATGGCGCTGCACCGCCGCCTGCATCCGCACATGTTCCGACGGCGTCAGATCTTGCGCGGTCACAAAAGCTTCCGGCAGAGGTGCTTGGTCACCGAACAGGGTGCGGAACCGCCGTACGGCGTAGTCGGACACTTCTTCCTCGGTCCGGGTTCCGTCGGGTTGCAGCACTTTCCGGGTGTAGGCCAGTGCGAAAATCGGCTCGACCCCGCTGGAAACGTTGTCGGCAACGAGCGAAATCGTGCCGGTCGGCGCGACCGAGGTGAGCAAAGCGTTACGGATGCCATGTGCCGCGATCGCCGCCCGCACGTCGGCGTCCAGGCCGCGGATCGTTTCGCCGGACAGATAGGCCTCGCGATCGAACAGCGGAAATGCGCCCTTCTCCCGAGCGAGATCGGTGGATGCGAGGTAGGCGGCCCGTTCGATTTGTCCGGCCCAATCCGACGCTTTCTCGGCCGCTGCTGCGGAACCGTAGCGCAGGCCGCACATTGCCAGGGCATCGGCCAAACCGGTCATGCCAAGCCCAATGCGGCGTTTCGCCTGGGCTTCGTGCAGTTGGGCTTCCAGGGGGAAGCCGGACACGTCGATGGTATTGTCCATCATACGAATGGCGACTGCGACCAAATCGGCCAACGCGGACGCTTCGATGCGAGCATGCGGGGTGAAGGGCGCATGCACTAGGCGCGCCATGTTGATCGAGCCCAGCAGGCACGCACCATAGGGTGGCAAAGGTTGCTCACCGCAGGGATTGGTCGCGTGGATCGTCTCGCAGTAGTTCAGATTGTTGCGGGCATTGATCCGGTCGATGAAAATCACCCCGGGTTCCGCATAGTCGTACGTCGCCCGCGTGATGCTGTCGAACAGCGCTCTGGCCCGCAAAATGCGGTAGGTTGTGCTGCCGAACACCAACGGCCAGTCGGCGTCGGCGTCGACCGCTGCCATGAAGGCGTCGGTTACCAGGACCGAGAGGTTGAAATTCCGCAGCCGGCCGGGTTCCCGCTTGGCCGCGATGAAGGCTTCGATGTCGGGGTGATCGCAGCGGAGCGTCGCCATCATCGCGCCCCGCCGCGCGCCGGCCGACATGATCGTGCGGCACATCGAGTCCCATACGTCCATGAACGACAGGGGGCCGGACGCATCGGCGCCGACGCCTTTGACCGGTGCGCCTTTCGGCCGAAGGGAGGAGAAATCGTAACCGATTCCGCCGCCTTGCTGCATGGTCAAAGCGGCTTCCCGCAGATGCGAGAAGATCGCCCCTAAATCGTCCTCGATTTCCCCCATGACGAAGCAATTGAACAGCGTCACCCGCCGCGCACTGCCCGCGCCAGCTAGGATGCGGCCGGCCGGCATGAAGCGGAAATCGGCCAGAGCGTCGTAGAATCGCCCCTCCCAGGCAGCGGGATTCGTTTCCGCGACTGCGAGGGCGTGGGCTACTCGACGCCAGCTATCCTCGACCGTGCGATCGATGGGGGTGCCATCCACCGACTTCAGGCGGTACTTGGCATCCCAAATTTGCCGCGAAATCGGGGCGGCGCGATCGAGTGCGCTGCTGGCCGTGTCGGAAGCAAGCATGTCCATCGTCGTCCCCCGCAATCGGCGACGGCATGCCCCGATTCGGCCGGCATTCTGCGCTCGCTCGGCCGCTTATACCAACGCGAACGCACCGCTCGCGCGCAATGCGGCGATCCGCTCGGCCGAGTATCCCAGTGTATCCGCCAGAATCGCCTCGGTCTCCGACCCCAACGCAGGCGCTGCCGTGTCCGCCGTGCCGCCGCCATCGGCCAGTTTGAACGGTGTTCCGACCAGGTCCTGCATCGTGCCGTCGGCATTCCGAGCCTGAACCCGCATGTCGTTGGCGAGGACCTGCGGGTGGGTCATGACCTGATCGACCGTCTGCAAGGGGGAGCATGCGACGGTATTTGCCTCGAAGCGTTCCACCCAATAGGCGACCGGCTTCCGGGCGAACCGTTCCTCCAGCATCGGGATCAGCACCGACCGCTGTTCGGCACGAGCGACGGCACCGAGGAAGCGTGGGTCCTGCGACAATTCCGGCCATTCCAGCGCATTGCAGAAGCGGACCCAGGCGGCGTCGTTCGGGGCGCCGGCCAGCATGTACCCGTCGGCGCATTCGAAGGCCTGATAAGGCACCAAATGGCCGCTGCCCGATCCCTGCGGTTCCGGCATGTGGCCGCCTTGCATCCAACCGACCGCGTGGTAGCCCATCAGGGCGATGGCGGTTTCCAGCAGGGAGCCGCGCACCCAGGTGCCCTTCCCGGTTTTCTCCCGGTTCAGCAAGGCTGTGACGACGCCGGCGTAGCAGGACAGGCCGGTGGACATGTCGATGAACGATACGCCGCAGCGGATCGGGGTCCCGCCCGGATAGCCGGTGGTCGACATCGGGCCGGCAAAAGCCTGCACCATCAGGTCGTAACCGCGCTTATCCGCCAGCGGCCCGTTGGCGCCATAACCGGAGATGGTGCAGACAACCAGCCTCGGGTTTGCCTCCTGCAACGCTTCCAGGCTGATCCCAAGCCGCGCCGCAGTGTCTGGCAGAAAGCTGTGAATAAGGACATCGGCACCGGCGGCAAGCTGCTTCAGCACGTCCTTCGCCCCCGGATTTTTCAAATTCATTGCCATCGAGCGCTTGCCGCGATTGACGCTGGTGAAATTGGCGCTCCACCCTTCGTGGCTCATTGGTGGCCAACGGCGGTTCTCATCGCCTTCGGGGCTTTCCACCTTGATGACGGTGGCGCCGAAATCGGCCAGCATCTGGGCGCAGTAAGGCCCGGCTAGTACCCGACTGAGGTCGATGACACGGATGCCATTCAGCACTTTCATGGTTTTGTTCCCTCTGATTCGTCCGCTAGATCGCGATGTGTTCGCGCTCGCTCACGTATCGCGATCTAACGTATTGTTTGTTCGCGCGATTCAGACCTTCGGTCATCGCGCTCTAGCTTGCCGCACCGAAGCAATGGGGAGAAGACACGCATGTCGGAGTCGATGGAACGCGCACACGAAACAATGCATGCCGAGCACCACCCGCACGGCGACCCCTGGGCTCGGGGTACGGCGGTGTTGGTATCTTTCTTGGCGGCAGCGCTGGCCTTGGCCGAAATCGGGGGAAAATCGGCGCAGAATGCGTATCTGACCAATCATATCGCGGTGTCCGACGACTGGGCGCTCTATCAGGCCAAGAACCTGCGCCAGACGGTGCGCGGCTCCGAGATATCGATTCTGGAGAACCTGCCCAACGCCACCGACCCGGCCATCCAAGCCCGAATCAAAGAGGCCAAAGAATACCAGGCTCGGATGCGCGACGAGCCTGGGCGCGACGGCATGAAGCAGATGGCGGAACAGGCCAACCAGCGGACACACGATCGCGATCATGCGTTCCATCTATACCACAACTACGAATACACAGTCGGCGCGCTGGAAATCGCGATCGTGCTGGCATCTGTGTCGGTGGTGACCCGGATCAGACCGCTGACCATCGGCGCGGGGCTGATCGGGCTTGCGGCGGGCCTGTTCGGGTTAGCGGTCGCGATGGGGGTCGTGTAACCGGGATCGTGTAATCAGGGGCCGGATTGTGCCGGCCCCTGATTTAACCGGGTTCAGGTGATCGGCGCGGTTTCCGCCGCGTATTCCGTGTCGGACACCTGTTCGAACCACGCCGTGCCCTCGCCTTTGTCGGTTTGCTCCGACATCGCGAGATGGGCAAACAACTTGTCCGGCGCGGCGCCGTGCCAATGCCGGGTGTTCGGCGGGATGATGACGGTATCGCCGGCTCGGATTTCCTGCACCTGCTCGCCTTCGAACTGGATGCGGCCGGCGCCGGACAGGCAATACAGGGTCTGTCCGACTGGATGGCTATGCCAGTTGGTGCGACCGCCCGGGGTGAACGACACGACCGAGGCGCGCATGCGGGACGGCGATTTCCCCTGCACGATCTCGTCGGAGAAGACGGTCCCGACGAAGTTTGCCGGCGGTTGGATGTTGGTTTTGCGGTCCGATGAACGAAGGACAGGCATCTCGGGTTCCCCTTTGGTTGTCTACGGATCGGAGCTTACGGTCAGTCGGTCGCGGATAGAAGGCCCCCGCCGCCGCGATCCCGGTTCCATGCGAACCGAGGGTTATCGGCCCTCCGACCGCCATGTCACCATGCCGCCGCGTAGAACCGCGACATCGGTCGCGCCCGCCGCGCGCAAATGTGCCGCCGCCGCCGAGGAGCGCCGATCAGTGTGGCAGACCAGAACGATGGGGCCATTGTGTTGCAGCAATCCATCGGTTTCTGTCGCTAACCGGTCGAGCGGGATATTGTGAGCGCCGTCGATATGCCCGAGCGGACCGTCGAACTCGCCGGGGCCGCGGACATCGACGACCAGAACCTCGGTCAGGTTGCGATGCAGGTCGGCGCCCACGATCCATCCGGCATCGTCGCTGGGTTTGTTGCCGAGCAAGCGGGAAAAGAACGAACTCATGCGCCGAATCCGGCGGTACGCGGGAACCCGGCGGGCGGCATGTGCCCGGTTTGGCCCCGGCTGCCGCGCCAATCCCGCAGGTCGGTTTCGGTGCGCACCCGCTCACCCAGGCGCCATGTCAGGCCGTCCGCGAGCTTGAACACTTTGATGTCGGCCAACCCACCATCCTTATAACGTTGCAGGATTACCCCGGCGCCGCGCGCCATCTCGGGGATTTCGTTCAGGGGGAATACCAGCAAGCGGCGGTTTTGGCCGACCACGGCGACCGCATCGCCATCGGCGAGGACGCAGAATGCCGCTGCTTCCCCCGGTTTCAAATTCAGGACCTGCTTGCCGGTGCGTTTTTCGGCCCCGAGTTCGTCCCCTGGCACGACGAAGCCGCGCCCGTTGTTCGACGCCAGCAGATACTTCATGCCCTCGACGGCCACAAACAGCAGGATCACGTCGTCCTCGTTGGTCAGATCTACCAACACCCGCAGCGCCTGGCCGTCGCCGCGCCCGCGCGGGAGATCGGCGGCTTTCAGGGTGTAGGCGCGCCCATTCGTGCTGAACAACGTGAGTTTGTCGGTCGTGAAGCAGGGTAGAATAAGCTTGAGCTTATCGCCCTCCTTGAATTTCAGCTCCGCCGCATCGGCGACGCTGCCTTTTACGGCGCGGATCCACCCTTTCTCCGACAGGATGACGGTGATGGCCTCCCGCTCGATGAAGGCATCGGGGGCCACATCCACCACATTGGGCATGACGCCCATCTCGGTGCGACGATCGCCGAGCGGTCCGGTTCCGAACTTCTTGCGCGTCGCCGCGATCTCGTCGGAGATCTTTTTCCAGCGCAATTTTTCGCTACCTAGCAGCCCTTGCAGACCCTTAAGTTCTGTCGAGAGCGCCTTGTGTTCCTTACGGATTTCCATTTCTTCCAGACGCCGCAGGCTGCGCAGGCGCATGTTCAGGATGGCTTCGGCCTGGGTGTCGGTCAGGCTGAAATGGGCCATCAGGCCGGATTTGGGCTCGTCCTCCTCGCGGATGATGCGGATCACCTCGTCGATGTTGAGGTAGACGATCAGATAGCCGTCCAGGATGTCGATCCGACGTTCGATCGCGGCCAGACGATGGTTGGAACGGCGGACCAGCACGTCGTGCCGATGATCGAGCCAGCAGCGCAGCACCTCGGGCAGTGCCATCACCCGGGGCGTTCGTGTCGAGTCGAGGACGTTCATGTTCAACGGAAACCGTGTTTCCAGGGCGGTGATGCGGAACAATGTTTCCATCAGCACCTCCGGTTCCACGCCGCGAGTCTTGGGTTCCAGCACCAGGCGGATGACGTCGCTGCTTTCGTCGCGAACATCGCCGAGCAACGGGAGTTTTTTGTCCTCCATCAGTTGGGCGATCTGCTCGATCAGCTTGTTTTTCTGTATCTGGTAGGGAATCTCGGTCACGATCACGGACCAGGTGCCGTACTGGCCCTTTTCGACCGCCCATTTGGCCCGCAGGCGGAAGCCGCCGCGCCCGGTTTCGTAGGCCGATCGGATGGTAGCGGCGTCTTCGACCAACACCCCGCCGGTGGGGAAGTCCGGTCCCGGCATATGGCGCAGCAGATCGGCGGCGGTTGCGTCCGGGTGTTCGATCAGATGCAGCGCGGCGGCGCAGACCTCCCCGGCATTATGCGGCGGGATGGACGTCGCCATGCCCACCGCGATGCCGGCCGCGCCGTTTGCCAGGAGGTTGGGGAAAGCCCCGGGCAGAACGATGGGTTCGGATTCCTCGCCGTCGTAGGTCGGTCGGAAATCGACGGTGTTTTCGTCGATGCCTTGCAGCATTGCCTGGGCGACCTGGGTCAGCCGCGCTTCCGTGTAGCGCATGGCTGCCGGATTATCGCCGTCGATATTGCCGAAATTACCCTGACCCTCGACCAGCGGATACCGAGCGGCAAATTCCTGCGCCATGCGAACCATGGCATCGTAGATCGATTGGTCGCCGTGCGGGTGGTATTTGCCCATGACGTCGCCCACCACGCGGGCGCACTTCTTGAACCCGGCCGTAGGGTCGAGCCGGAGTTGGTGCATGGCGTAAATCAGCCGCCGATGCACCGGTTTCAGCCCGTCGCGGACATCCGGCAAGGAGCGCGACATGATCGTGGACAGGGCATAGGCGAGGTACCGTTCGCTCAAGGCGTCGGTCAGTTTGGTATCTTCGATATGCCCGGCAAAATCATCCGGCATTGTCTGCTCCAGAAGTCGATTCGGCGTCGGCCAGCATGGCGACGCGGTCGTATAGCATGACCCGAGCCCGAGGCAGGGGGCGATGGCGCAGTCCAAATGCGTCGCGCATCAGGAAGTGCCCGGTCAGGCGCAAGCCATCGCGGTGGTCTGCGGCCGTGGCGATGTTGCCGCCGATCAGAAAACCGGGCAATTTCAACAATTTATCGATGTAGGGCTCGGCCGCCTCGCGACAGACGGCGCGGCCGGACCGGGGGGACACATGCGTCAACCCCGCCGTTGCCCCCGTCACCGCGCAGGAACCGAGGTCCAATCCGTACCCCAACTCTGTCAGCAGCGTCGTTTCCCAACGCACGAGGTCGGACAACATATCCGCGCCCAGCGGCAAATGCGCGATCAGCCGCAGCAGCCCCGAAAACACCGCCGGATGCGGTTCGCGCTCGGGTAACGCACCCTCGGCGGTGGCGCATACGGCCGACAGCATGGCCAATGCCAGTGCGTCGTCCATCGCAAGGGCCGCGTTCGGATGGATGGTCTCTGCCCTGAAGCTGCCCAACCCATCGGCCAACCGCCCCGTCCACCGCACCTGCACGAAATTCCCCGCTTGCCAAACCGCCGCCTGTGCTCGGGATGCCCCCCCTTTGGCGAGACCCTTATGCAGCCCGTGGTCGGCGGTCATGACTGTGGCGATGGTGTCGGCCTCCCCATAGGGCCGAGCATCGAGGACGATGGCGGGCGCGTCCCATTCCATGGCGCGTTCAGCGGCAGAAAGGGGGAGGGGGAATGGTCTTGCTCCTGGGTTCGCGATTCCGATGCCGAGGGTAATAGGTCTCGCCCGGCAAAATGGCGGGTTTATCCGATCGCAGGTCGGGTCGGTTGGCAGCGTCGTAGGCGAACATTACAGGAACTAAAAAGACTGCGTCAACCGCATTCCCACCCCGTCGACAGGCTTCAGCCCTGCGGCAGCAGCAACTGCATACCCTGTGAAAGTCGCATGCTCTCGACGTGTCCCGACGCGGTATTGTCCGCCGTTTGCAGGTGGATATGGAGGTTGGACGCTGCCGGCGTGAACACGCCCCGGTGGTCGCGCGACCAGAAACCCGCCAGGATTGTCTCCACCGCCGAGCGCTCGAAATGCCGTTGGATCTTGGTGTGCCCGTCCATGCCGGGGGGAAGATCGGGCGGGGCATCGACGACATGGAAACCGACGCTGGCGACACGGCCCACGATTTTGAATGGGAAAGCCGGCCGCGATGCGGCTTCGTCGGTGACCGTATCCATGAAGCTTTCGAGGTCGGTGTATGTTTGCACGCTGTCGGGCAGCGGTCTGGCTTGCCATGCGGATACCTCGGCCCAGACGAAAAACGGTGCGCCCGCCGCGAAGCTTTCTTCCACCCGCAAGGTCCCGTCGGGTTGGACCCGAACCAGGGATGGGCGGCTGTCGACAATGGTCGCTTCGCCGGTCAGACCTTCGAGCGGGCCGAGTCCGAGGAGTCCGGGGCGGCCGGCCAGTGTGCGCAGGTCCAATCGGGCCGCGCGCTGCCCGCCCATAATCGTCTCGCGCATGCCGCCGATGTGCCATAGGCGGTAGCCTCGGCCTTCGATGGCGGATTGCGCAAAGCTGGGGCGCGATGCGGCGAGGCCGGCGCATATCGTGCAACCGCCGAGAGCGAGGAATTTACGTCGGGTCATGGGATGCGCGCGGGCCTCCGAGCTGGGAGGAATCCGGGACGACAATCCCGAAGTTCCGCCGCTGGTGGAGTCAGGGGGAATCGAACCCCCGACCTCCTGAATGCCATTCAGGCGCTCTCCCAACTGAGCTATGACCCCTCCGGCGCGGGAGCGGGCTTATAACCACCCCTCGATCCGCGATCAAGTGGTGCGTGTGGCACTTTTTTTACGGGCGTGCGCTTTGGCGAGACTTTCACTATATAGGGCGGCATGAAAGCGCGCTTTATCAAGATGCACGGCTGCGGAAACGACTTCGTCGTCATGGATGATCGCGCCCGTATGCTTGGCATTTCGCCGGCCCGGGCGGCGGCGATTGCCAACCGTCGCACCGGCGTAGGATGCGATCAGTTCATCGTAATCGAGCCGGGCGACGATGCGTTTATGCGCATTTATAACCCCGATGGATCGGAAGCGGGCGCCTGCGGCAACGCGACACGCTGCGTTGCATCGCTGATCGCCGCCGAAACCGGCCGCACCGGGCTGAACATCCGAACGATCTCGGGCGATTTGCCGGCGACGGTGCTGCCGGATGGGCGGGTTCGGGTGGACATGGGCGCCGCGCGGCTTGGCTGGGCGGATATTCCGCTGGCGTATGCGATGGACACGCTCCATCTCGATCTATCGCGCGGGCCGGTCGCCGACCCTGCTGCGGCCGGCATGGGCAATCCGCACGCGACGTTTTTCGTGCCCGATATCGATGCGTTGGACATCCCGGCGATCGGCCCGTCGTTGGAAACCGACCCGCTGTTTCCGGCCCGAGCCAATATCGGATTCGTGCAGGTGCTCGCGTCGGATCGGATCCGGCTGCGGGTGTGGGAGCGTGGGGCGGGCTTGACCCTCGCCTGCGGCTCCGGCGCCTGCGCCGCCCTGGTCAACGCTGCTCGGCGCGGCCTGACCGGACGACGGGCCGCCGTGATCGTGGATGGCGGCGAACTCGAAATCGCGTGGCGCGACGACGGGCATGTCCTGATGACCGGCCCGGTCGCGACGGCGTTCTCCGGTGAAATCGACCTGTCGGCCTTCCCCGCATGAGTCCGGAAATACTGACCTTCGGCTGCCGCCTAAATGCCTACGAAAGCGAGGCGATGCGTGCCCTCGCATCCGGGGTGGAAAACACGGTCGTCGTCAACACCTGCGCCGTGACGGCCGAAGCCGAGCGGCAGGCCCGGCAGACCATACGCCGATTGGCGCGCGAAAAGCCCGGTGTGGATATCGTGGTGACCGGATGCGCGGCGCAGATCGATCCGGCAGCCTGGGCAGCGCTGCCCGGCGTGACCCGGGTGCTGGGTAACGAGGACAAGCTGAAGCCCGAAAGCTGGGCAATCGGCGCCGGTTCGGCTGTATCCGACATCATGGCCGCGCGCGAAACCGCGCCGCATATGGTCACCGAGTTCGCCGGCCGCGCCCGCGCTTTCGTGCAGGTGCAACAAGGGTGCGACCATCGCTGCACCTTCTGCGTGATCCCCTTCGGACGCGGCCCCAATCGGTCGGTGCCGATCGGTGCCGCCGTGAGCCAGGTGCGGACGCTGGTGGAGGCCGGTTTTCGTGAAATCGTGCTGACCGGGGTGGATATTGCCTCGTACGGGCCGGACCTGCCCGGCTCCCCCAGTTTGGGGCAACTGGCGCGGCGGTTGCTGGCGATGGTGCCCGAATTGCCCCGGTTGCGGCTGTCGTCGATCGACCCCGCCGCCATCGACGACGATATGTGGCGGTTGATCGCCGACGAGCCCCGGCTGATGCCGCACTTGCATCTGTCCTTGCAGGCCGGCAGCGATCTGATCCTGAAGCGGATGAAGCGGCGCCATCTGACGGCCGACGCCATGGCCACCATCCGGCGCGCCCGGTCGTTGCGACCCGGTATCGCTATCGGGGCCGATCTGATCGCCGGATTCCCGACCGAGACCGACGCCCTGTTCCAGGAAACGTTGGATTTCATCGAAGCCGCCGACATGCCGTTCGTCCATGTATTCCCCTACAGCGAGCGCCCCGGCACCCCCGCCGCCAAAATGCCCGCCGTGCCCAAAGCCTTGCGGCGGGCGCGCGCGGCCGCTCTGCGCGCTACAGGCGCCCGTGCCACCGAACGGTTTTTGGCTGGCCATATTGGGCGGGAAGTCGTGCTGCTGACCGAAAGCGGCGACACCGGCCATTCGGAACATTTCGCGCCCGTGCGGTTGGCTGTCGCAACCGAACCGGGGCAGGTGATGGTGGCGCGTGTGACCGGTTCGACCGGTTCGGTTTTACTGGCGGAGGCAGCCTGATGGCGCTTGGCAGTTTTTTCTCGCGCCTCAAAGAAGGTTTGTCGCGCAGCACCGCGAAAATTACGGACACGATCGCCACTGTCTTCAAAAAACGCCGGCTCGATGAGGAGGCACTGGCGGAGTTGGAGGAGCTTCTGATCTCCGCCGATCTCGGGACGGCAGCGGCCGCGAAGGTCGTCGCAGGGTTTCGGCGGACCCGCTTCGGCAAGGAAGTCGGCGACGACGAAGTCAAAGCCGCTCTGGCCGAAGAAATTGCCGGTATTCTGGCCCCGGTCGCTCGGCCGTTGGTTTTGAACCCCGCATTGAAGCCGCATGTGGTGTTGGTGGTCGGCGTCAATGGAACCGGCAAAACCACGACCATCGGCAAGTTGGGGCAGCTTTACAGCGCCGAGGGGCTGAAGGTCGTCATGGCGGCCGGCGATACATTCCGGGCCGCGGCGGTGGAACAATTGCAGATCTGGGGGGAACGGACGGGGACCCCGGTGATCGCCGGGAAGCCGAACGCGGACTCGGCGGGGTTGGCCTTCGACGCCTTGTCCCGGGCCGAGGCCGACGGTGCCGATGTTCTCCTGATCGATACTGCGGGGCGTCTGCACAACAAAGGTGCGTTGATGGAGGAACTGCGGAAGATCGTGCGTGTCCTGAAGAAGAAAGACGCGACCGCACCCCATTCGGTGCTGTTGGTGCTGGACGCGACCACCGGGCAGAATGCCATTCAGCAGGTGAAGGTATTCAAAGAGATGGTCGACGTGTCCGGATTAGTGGTGACCAAGCTGGACGGCAGCGCCCGAGGCGGCATCGTCGTGGCGTTGGCGGAATCGTTCGGACTGCCCGTGCACGCCGTTGGCGTCGGAGAACAGGCCGGCGATTTGCGTCCCTTCGATGCTGCGGAATTCGCCCGTGGCTTGGTCGGGGCGGCGTAGAGCGCATGCAAGCAGTCGTTCTTCCCTCCGGCCGCCTGATTCTGCGGGACCGCACCTACCGCGTAGCCATCGGCGCACGCGGTGTGTTGGTGCACAAAGAAGAAGGCGATGAGGCAACGCCCGCCGGCATTCTACCGCTGCGTCGCGTCTTGTATCGCGCCGATCGGGTTCCGCCGCCGCAATGCGCGGTGCCGATCGAACCGATCGCACGGGACGATGGGTGGTGCGACGATCCATGGTCCCGCGATTACAACAGGATGATCCGCCTGCCGCACGATGCCCGTCATGAGGAACTCTGGCGCTCCGACGGGCTCTACGACATTGTTGGCGTGCTGGGCTGGAACGACCGCCCCGTCGAAAAGCGCCGCGGCTCGGCCATTTTCCTGCACGTCGCCCGGCCGGACTATGCGCCGACCCAGGGCTGTGTCGCGTTATCGCTGTCCGACCTACGCGCTGTACTTGCGGCGGGCGTAACCGAGCTTTCGGTCGCCCAGTCGTAGGGTGTTTGGGGTTGGGAGGGCGATCGATGGACCTCCGGTCCCTCTGGACGTTTCGGCGATTAGCAGCCACGTTTCGGGGGTAGAATTAAGGAGGGCGTCCATGCAACTCGGGATTCATTTGCCGCATATCGGTCGCAAAGCGGGGCCAGATGCCATACGCCGCGCCGCCATGCAGGCCGAGGATTTGGGGCTGGCCGATGTTTGGGTGAGCGAGCACATCATTGTCCCGAAAGCCGGCGGCTATCCCCCTTCGCCCAATTTCTGGGACCCCATCCTCACCCTCACCTGGGCCGCCGCATGCACCAGCCGCGTGCGGCTCGGCACCTCGGTCCTGGTGCTGCCGCTGCGCCATCCGTTGCCGTTGGCGAAGGAACTCGCGACGCTGCACAACCTGTCTAACGGCCGCGTCATCCTGGGCGGCGGCGTCGGTTGGCTGGAAGCCGAATTCGACGCGCTGGGCGTGCCGTTCAAAGAGCGCGGCCGCCGAATGGATGAGGGTATCGCGATGATGCGCGCGGTCTGGACCCAGGATCCCGTCACATTCCCGACCAAATATATCGCCGCGTCGATCGTGGATATGCGGTCGCAACCGCAACCGATTTCGCACATCCCCATTTGGATCGGCGGCTCGTCCGATGCTGCGATCGCGCGAGCACAGCGGAACGACGGCTGGCACGGCAGCCGGGTGCGGCCGGACGCCGCAGCGGAAACAGTCAAGCGCTTGCGTGCCGGTCGGCCGGAGGAGTCCTGGACGATCTCTCTGCGCGTGAACATCAACGCCAACAATGTCGATGAGATGAAATCCGCGCTGGCGCTTTACCGTGAGGCAGGGGTGCAGCACGTCATGGCGGCACCCGAAGACCGCGACATCGACACGTATCTGAAGACTGTCGAACGTTTCGCTCGCGCTGGCGAGGGACT
>JANXMB010000134.1 GCA_025354865.1 Acetobacteraceae bacterium
ATTGCAACCGCACCACCGTCCGCCGGCGAAACCGGCGTCAGTCCCGCGCCCCGCGCCCGTCCTCCCGCGCCGCCCCGACCCCGCGCTGCTCGGCCCCGACGATCCGGATGCGTCCCGCCTGCCCACATCGGAAGAACTCGCGGCCGAGGTGCGCCGCCGCCCGGTCGGCCGCACCATCGCCTACATCTGTATGGACCTCGGCATCGCCCCCGGTCTCTGCGACGGCGACTTCTGGAACCAGGTGGAAAAGACCCTGCGACGCTACGGCGGTAGCCTCCACCGTCTGTACGATGTGCGCGCGCGGCGGGAGGAAACGTTCAAGCGCGAACGCGACAGGCGCCCGGACACCTGGCACATCGACTGGCGAGACACAGGCAAATCGGCCGTGAGTCTGGCGCTCGGCTGCCCGATCGGCGAAACACTGCCAGCTATCGTCCCCAGTTGATGTCGCGGGAAATACCCCCCGTCATTGCCGACTTACCGGTCGTGGGCACCCCGCTCACGGGCCGGCGCACGCATGTGGAAATCCGACCGCGATTCCATGGCCCTGTTGACAGAACGACGACATCCCTCGCATTCACCCCTTTTCCGCTAGGGACTGAATGAATGCCCGGTTTCTCCCAACGTCTCGGCCGCGTCGAGGTCGCCGCCTCCGTCGCCATGACCATCAAGGCTCGGCAATTGCGGGCGGAGGGCAAGCCGGTGGTGACGCTCACCACTGGGGAGCCTAATTTCGCCTCCCCGCCGCACGCCATCGAAGCGGCGCATCGGGCGGCGATGCAGGGCGACACGAAATATCCGCCGCAGGACGGCACGCCGGCAATCAAGAAGGCGATCCAGGAAAAATTCAAGCGCGACTCGGGCATCGACTACGCGCTGGACGAAATCTGCGTCGGCAACGGCGGCAAGCAGGTGCTGTTCAACGCCATCATGTGCACCATCGATCCCGGCGATGAGGTCGTGATCCCCGTGCCGTCGTGGATCGCCTACGCGCAGATGACTCAGTTGTGCGACGGTGTGCCGGTCTTCGTGAACTGCCCGCAAAACAACGGGTTCAAGCCGCGCGCCGAGGATATCGACGCCGCCATTACTCCGCGCACGAAATGGCTGGTGCTGAACAGCCCCAACAACCCGACTGGCGCGGTGTGCTCCGCCGAGGACATGCGCGCCATCGCCGCCGTCATGCGCAAGCATCCGCATGTCTGGCTGCTGTGCGACGATATGTACGAGCATCTGATTTTCTCGGGCATCGAGCATGCGACCATCGCGCAGGTCGCGCCCGACCTGAAAGATCGCACCCTGACGGTGTCGGGGATTTCGAAGACCTATGCCATGACCGGCTGGCGCATCGGTTTTGCCGGTGGCCCGAAAGCCTTGATCAAGGCGATGGTGAACATGCAGGGGCAGGCCACGGCGGGCATTTCCACCGTCGGCATGGCCGCCGCCGTCGCGGCATTGAACGGTCCGCAGGACGGCGCCCGAGCGCAAAGCGTTGCTTACCAGCGCCGTCGCGATGTCGCGGTGCAAATGTTGAACGATTCCAAAGGCATCTCCTGCCACTCCCCGGAAGGCGCGTTCTACGTGTTCCCGAATGTCGCGGGTTGCCTGGGCAAGACGACCTCGGGCGGGCGCTTGCTGAAAACCGATGAGGATGTGTGTCTGGCCTTGCTGGAAGAACACTACGTCGCGACGGTGCACGGCGCCGCCTACCACATGAGCCCCTATCTGCGGATCAGCACCGCGACCGAGGATGGCGAACTGATCGAGGGTCTGCGCCGCATTCAGACCTTCTGCGAGGGGCTGCATTGAGCACAATATTTAGGCAATTTTGGAAATGCTGAATTTTCTTGCATATACCCCGAGTCTCCCGCATGCTGCATCGCACCATCGGGAGACCCGGTCATGCACAAACGCAGCTATTGGGACGATTGCGCCGACGCCATGGAACGCACCATCGAGGGCAACCGCCTGATCGTCGGTGAAATCGCCACCTGCATCCGCGACGAATGCCGAGCCGCCGCGCGCTGGATCGCCGAACTTGTGCACCGCGCGCCGGGCATACGGCAGTCCCCGCCGGTCCGATAACGGCGCGGGCGTATCGCGCGCTAACTCTCTGTTTATTTGCGCGATTCAGGCTTCCGGTACGTCAACCTACGATCGTCGCGCTCAAGGCTCGGCAACGAACATTTGCTTTGTCGCGAACGAAATCCACACCCGCTTCTCGGCCAGCCAATCGGCGCCCAGCAGCATATCGACGATCGGGTTCAACTGGATCGGCGCGGCCCAGAACACCGGCCGGTCCAGTGCCGCCACCCCCACCAGCAGGCGTCCGAAACGGTGCCGATGCATAACCACCGATCGCGGTCCCAGGCCGCTGACCGTCTGCACCGGGTCGGCCGCCAGCGTGCTCGGGGTCAAGCCGAGCCGCGCGAGGCCGGGTGCGGCGACCAGGGTGATGCCGGCGCCGGTGTCGAGCAAGGCGCGCAGCCGCACCCCATCCAGCACAACCGGCAGAACAAAAGCGGTATCGGTCGGATTTTCGGCGGGCAGCGCGGTGTATGCGCCGGTCCAGGGCAGAAAGCGGCCGGTGCAACCGGAGACCTCGTACAGCACGACCGTGCGTGCCGGCATGTCCAGCACCAGATCGAACACCGACAGAAAATCCCGCCCTAGCAGCCCATCGATCGGGCGCTCGCCCGCCTCGGTTTGGGGTAACGTGCCGACGGTCAGGCTGGTATCGCGCGACAAAGTGCGGCGGACCAAGGGCACGCCGCCGAAAGTCAGGGATTGCGGGTTGGCGTTCGGCAGTTTTTCCACCCCGCCGACCCCGCGCATGGCGGTGCCCACCCAAGGGTCGCGGGCCAAAGCCAGCCGCTGCGTTGCCGCCCGCGTGACGACCGATCGGGCCGCCCCGGTATCGAGGATGAAAGTCGCCTCGATCCCATTGATGGCGACCGGCACCAGCAGCGCGCCCGCCACGATTCGCAGCGGAACGGCGGTGCGCGGGCGCACCGAGCAGTCGGCCCAGGCCCAAACGGGCAGCAGCGCGAAGATAAGAGCCAAAATCCGCATGCGAGCCCTTCTGTATCGGCCGGGACGATTCCGCTATGTTTAATCTGTTGCCCGACCACCCGACAGGAGGAACTGTGCCGAACGATCTGCGTACCGCCGGGGAGAGCGTCCCCCTCGATTGGGAAGCAGTGCGGGCCTATCTGGCCGGGCACGGCCTGACGCTGGACCGCGACCCGGCCCCGCGCCAATTCGCCGGCGGGTTGGCGAACCTGAACTACCTGATCCACCTGGACGGCAAACCGGCCGTGCTGCGCCGCCCGCCGATGGGGGAATTGCCGGTCGGGGCCTACGACATGGCGCGGGAATTCCGCATCCTGTCCCGCCTGCCCGACGCCCTGCCCTTCGTCGCCCGTGGCCTGCATTTGTGCGACGACCCGTCGATCGTCGGGCAACGCTTCCAGATCATCGAATACCGGCCCGGATTGGTCATCCGCGAGCGCATGCCGCCGGAATTGGCACACCGGCCCGAGGTCGGCGCCAAACTGTCGAAAATGCTGCTGGAAACCATCGTCGCCATTCACGCGGTCGATACGAAAGCAGTGGGGCTGGACGACCTCGGGCGGCCCGAGGGTTTCCTGGCGCGCGGCGTCTCCGGCTGGCGCAAACGCGGGCTGGCAGCGAAGCAGGACGGGACCGATTCGCTGCATCACGATGTCGGCGCCTGGCTAGAAAAACATTTGGTGCCGGACGGTAAGCCGGGCTTGCTGCACAACGACTTCAAGCTGAACAACATCATCGTCGATCCCGATACCTTCGCCCCCCGCGCGGTGGTGGACTGGGACCAGGGCACCCGCGGCGACCCGCTGTTCGATTTCGCCACGCTGCTGAGTTACTGGACCCACGCCGACGACCCCTGGGCGATGCACGATATGGAGCAAATGCCGTCGGTCGACGGTTGCTTCGGCCCTCGGCAGGATGCGGTGGCGCTGTATGCGAAACTGTCGGGCCGCGACATGTCTGATTTCCTGTTCCACCGGGTGCTGGCGCTCTACAAGCTCTCGGCGATCTTTTTGCAGTTGGGATTGCGCTATCGCATGGGCGCCACCACCGAACCCCGCTACGCCCCGTTGACCGGTATCGGTACCGGCATTCTGGAATTTACCCACGAGGTCGCCCAAGGGCGCACTTTCTGACCCCTCCCAGGCCGGCGACGGCCCGATCCAAGGACTGCGACGATGGATTTCTCCCTCTCCCCCGAATTGACCGAACTCCAGCAGCGGGTTCGTAAATTCATCCGCGAAAAGATCGTTCCGCTGGAAGGCGACAACCGCCAGACGCATCACGGCCCCACGGAAGAATTCCGCCGCGAGCTGGTTGCCCTCGCCGCCGCCGAGGGTTTGGTCGCCCCGCATGTTGGCACCGAATACGGCGGCATGGGCCTGGATCACGTCGCCAAGGCCATCGTCTTCGAAGAAGCCGGATACTCCCTGCTCGGTCCCGTCGCCCTACACATCTTCGCCCCCGACGAGGGCAACATGCATCTGCTGGAGCAAGTGGCCTCGCACGAACAGAAAGAACGCTGGCTGCGTCCTTTGGCGTCCGGCGCCACCCGATCCTGCTTCTGCATGACCGAACCCGCGCCCGGCGCAGGATCGGACCCGGCGGCGATGAACACGACGGCGGTGAAGGATGGCAACCACTACGTCGTCAACGGCACCAAGTGGTTCATTACCGGGGCCTACGGCGCCGCTTTCGCCATTATCATGGCTAAGGACGAGAACGGGCACGCAACGATGTTCCTGGCCGACATGGACACGCCGGGCATCGAAATCGTGCGCGCCATGGACAGCCTGGACACCGCCTTCGCCGGCGGTCACGCGGTGGTCAAGTTCAACAACGTGCGCATCCCCGCATCCGACATTTTGGGCGAACCCGGCAAAGGCTTCCGCTATGCCCAGGTCCGCCTCGCGCCCGCACGCCTCACCCATTGCATGCGTTGGCTCGGCGCCGCCATCCGAGCGCACGAAATCGCCACCGGTTACGCGCTGAAACGGGAAGTGTTCGGCCACAAGCTGATCGAGCACGAGGGCGTGGGATTCCAACTCGCGGATAACGAAATGGACATCCGCACGTCCCGCCTGTCGATCTGGCAAACCGCCTGGATCCTGGACAATGGCGGGCGCGGCAGCGTCGAATCGTCCATGTCCAAAGTCGTCTGCTCGGAGGCCATCTGGCGCGTCGTGGATCGTTGCGTGCAAGTTCTGGGCGGACAGGGCGTGACCACCGAAACACTGGTCGCCCGCATCTTCAACGAGGTCCGCGGCTTCCGCATCTACGACGGCCCGTCGGAAGTACACCGCTGGTCGATCGCCCAACGCATCGCCCGGAATGGAGCCAACTGGTGAGCACCACCCCCTCCGGCGATTTCGACCTGACGGGCAAGATTTGCGTCGTCACCGGCGGCGGCCGCGGTATCGGCCGTGGCATGGCCGAGGGTCTTGTCCGCAACGGCGGGACGGTCGTGCTCGCCGGCCGCACCCAGGCGACGCTGGATGCGACGGCGGCAGAACTGGGCAACGGCGCCTGGGGCATGGCCACCGACATCGCCAAGGAAGCCGACACGATCGCCCTGCGCGACGCCGTGCTGGCGAAACACGGACGCATCGACGTGCTGGTCAACAATGCCGGGGTCGATCCGATCTTCAAACAGATCGATCGCACGACCCTGGCCGAATGGCAGCACATCATCGACATCAACCTGACCGGCTTGTTTTTGTGCTGTAAATATCTGGGCGGAGCGATAGGAAAAGGCGGGTCGGTGATCAATGTCAGCTCCCTCGCCGGGCATGTCGGGCTGGTGCGGTCGGTGCCCTATTGTGCGTCCAAAGGCGGGGCGGAATTGCTGACCAAGGCGCTTGCGATCGATTGGGCCGAGCGGGGGGTGCGGGTGAACGCGCTGGCGCCGGGCTGGGTCGATACCGACCTGACGCATCAATTGCTGGAACACGACCTGCACGGGCAACGCATGCTGTCGGGCACCCCGATGGGACGCTTCGGCACACCGCGCGACATGGCCGGCGGCGTGGTGTTCCTGGCATCGGATGCGTCCGCGTTCATGACCGGACAGAGCCTAGTGATCGACGGCGGCTGGACCGCCGCATGACGACAACCCCGGTGACGGTCCTTGTTCCGGACAGGCTGTTGCCATTCCTGCAACGCGCGTCGGGTGGCGATATCGGCGCCTATCTCTGTCGGCTGGCGTCGGAGGCGCAAGGCGAGGCGCGGGCGGGTCGGGTGCAAGACATGCTGCTGGCCGGCCTGGACTCCGAATCCGAACCCTTCGACATCGAATTCGCCGAACGCCTCGCCGCTCGGGTTACCCACACGCTGGCACAGACATGAAAACCGAGGTACGAGCGACGGCGATCGACGATATCCTGCGTCGCGTCGCGCGGCACGCCGCGCAGGGCCTGCCCGCCTACGCACACCGCTTCGCAACGGCGGTGACGACCGCGATCGAAACAGCGAGCGAATCGCCAGCGAGCGGGATCGCCCATCCCGTCGCGCACCCGGCGCTGACCGATCTGTATACACGACCGGTCAAGGGGTTCAGCGACATCGCGATCTATTATCTGGCCCAGCCGGATCGCACGATCATTCTGCGGGTGTTGCATGGTAAGCAGGATATCGAATCGAATTGACCCAAGGCGCCAATTGCCACACGCCGCGCCAGGAGAAAATTGGCGGACCCGATACGATTCGAACGTACGGCCTCTGCCTTCGGAGGGCAGCGCTCTATCCAGCTGAGCTACGGGTCCAGAAACACGCTTCTACAAGCATTCCGCAGCGAACGGAAGCCCGCTTATCGCAGGCCGCAACCGTGCCGCAGGTCGGTAACCGGCGCTTCGGATTCCGCGTTAAAACGCTTTCAGCAGCCGTTCGATGTAGTCCAATTCGGGCTGAGGGCGGCTTTTCTCGGCTTCCCGGCGGCGTAGTTCCTCCTGAATCGCCAGGGTGCGCTGGCGTTCGCGTTCCTCCGGCACTGCGGTGTCGTCGCCGATGTCGGCGCCGGACGTGCCGTTGCCGCTGGATCGGCCCAGGGGGTCGCGGCCGCGCTGGTCTGGGCGTCCGGGTTCGCTCGACGCCGACCCGTCGGACCGGCCGGCTTGCTGGCCACCCGGCATGGTCATGCCGAACAGCCCGGCGTCGCCGTCGCCCTCGTCCTCGCCGGATCCGCGTTTGGGGGGGCCGAATTTCTGCGCCATGGCTTGCCCCATTTCCTGCCCGCCTTTTTGCAGCGCCTCGATGGCCTGCTGCACTGCGGCCTCCGCCGTCCGATCTTGGCCCTTCCCGAAGGCTGTCCCGGCATCGCGCATCGCCCGATCCGCCTCCCCCAGGCTGGGCGGGATCGCGCCGGTGAGATCGCCGAATTGTTGCATCAACTCGCCCAGGGATCGCCGCAACGCCTGCTGCACCCGCCGATCGGTTTCCCGAGCAGCGGCGCTGTCGGCATCGACGGTGGGGAGGGAGCGGGTCGAGGGGTTACGGCGGCCCTCCATCCGATCCATCAGCCCGCCTTCCCGGCCCACCATATCCTGCACCGCGCCCATCTGCTGGCGGCCGCGCTGCCGCTGCTCGGCTTTCTGCCGATCCTGTTGGTTGGGGGCGGGTTCGCGCAGGCGGTCCAACATGCGCTCCAATTCGGCCAATCGTTCCTGGGCGTCCTTCGGGGTGCCGGATTTCGCAGCCTCGCGGGTGCGATCCGCCTGCCGATCCAATTCCCGTTCGGACTGTGTCCTGGGGTCCCGCGACTCCGGATTTTGGGCCGAGGGCGGCGTCTCCCCCTGGCGTTGCGCTTCTTCCCGCAGGGCCTGCATGTGCCGGTCGATCGCGTCTTTCAACGCCTGCAATTTATCGTCCAGCGCGTCGCGATTGGCCGCGCTGGGATCGCGCAGCAGGGTTTCCATCGCCTCCCGCGCGGCCTGCCGAGCCTGTTCCAGGGCGCGCGCGGTGGTTTCGGTGCGGCCTTCTTCCATATGCAGGGCCAATTGCCAAAGTCGTTCCTGCGCCTCCACGATGTCGGCGTCGGACCGCACATGCACCAATTTATGGTAGATTCCGCTCAGATTCAGCAGTGCGCCCAGATCCTCGGCAAGCGCGTCCGGCTGCTGCAGGAGGGTATCGAGCATTTCCATCTCGTCGCCACGCTCATCGGGATGCAGCGACAGACCTTTGCGCACCTGGATCAGCGCTTGGGCGATCGGATTGACGAACACACGTTCGGGCAGGACGAACACGGCGGGTTCCGATCGACCGGTCTGGCCGGGGAAATCTTCCCCCACCAGAGTCGCTTCGACCGACAGGCCGGCCCAGGGATGCGCCGTCAGGTCCTGTTGATTGACGCCGCGGCCGGCGACGAGATGGTCGCCCGGCAGCGGAATGGTCACCACGAACGCCGGCGCATCGGGCCGAGCACTGAGGCGAAATTCGGTGCGCAGCGCGACGACACCGTAGTCGTCGTCGATTTTCCAGGGCAGGCGCAGTTGCAAACTATCCGGCACACGGCCCGGCGGGGCAGCCCAGCCGACAACCGGGGGCCGATCCGGCACTGCCGTCAGGGTCCAACGCCCCAGCAGCGTCTCGCCCGACCGGACGGCCAAGACTCCACTGGCGCCGACATCGGCCTCGGCCTGAAAACTGCTTGCCGCCAGCGCCTGAAACGGCAGGTTGGCGCCGTCGACCGTCAGGCTGGGCACACCGGTCGCGCCGGTCAGATTGACGGTCAGGCGGGCGCCGACCGGCACCGCGACTGCCGGGACATCGGGCCGCAGGAAAATCGGCGGGATCCTGGTATAGGCCGGCGGCGCGATCCAGGCCCGCACTTCCGGCGCCAGTGCACCGACCGGCGGCGGCATGATCGGCACCAGTGCCGCCACAATGCGGCCCGGCGCATCCCGCCCGGCAACCACGGCGCACACGACCAGGGCCAGTATGATAGCCGCCCGCAGCGCCCGAGGATCCCGCCGCGCGAGACCCGGTCGCGGAATCCCGGCCTTGAGATGCGCGAGCTGGGCGAGGGCTCGGGCGCGATGGGCGTCCCACAATGCCGCCGTCGCGCGATCGGTCCAGACCGTGCGCTGCGACAGCACCGCCAGCGGGCGGTGCGACAGGCCGGACGCCGCTTCCAACCGCCGATCGGCATCGCCGGACTGCGGCAGACGCACCCGCGACAGGTTGCGGATCAGCACCAGCAGCACCGCAACACCGGTCCCGGCCAACAGCGCGAGGTGCTGCCAGAACGGCAGGCGCTGCGGCAGGTCCAGCAGCGCCGCGCAGAGGAACACGCCGACCATCCCCAAAGGCGGCCACAGCGCCGGCCAAACTGCTTCGATCAGCAGCGCGCAAAACGCCCGAAATCGGGGTTTTTCAAGGTCGATCATGGGATCGGCACAACCTCGTGTGCCCAAAGATCCTCGTGCGTCTGGCGGGCTCGGATCACCGTCCAGGTTTCGCCATCGACCATGACCTCGGCGGCACGGGGGCGAGCATTATAACTGGAACTCATCACCGCGCCGTAGGCCCCGGCATCCAACAACGCGACCAAGGCGCCGGGCGCCAGCGCCGGCAGCGCGCGGGATCGAGCGAAGGTGTCGCCGGATTCGCAGACCGGGCCGACCACGTCGCAGGGGCTGGTGGCGGCCACCGCGTCGGTCGCGGCAACCGGCACAATGCCATGCCAAGCGTCGTACATCGCCGGTCGCACCAGATCGTTCATCGCGGCATCCAGCACCACGAACCGGGTGGTGGGCGTCTGCTTTGCCAGCACGACGGACGCCAGCAGCACCCCGGCGGGACCAACGAGCCAGCGCCCCGGCTCCAACGCGATACGCACATCCAGATTGTGGAACGCCCCGGCGATCGCCCCGGCCAAGCCGGCGGGGCTGGGCGCGGCCTCCCCCCGATAGGGAATGCCCAATCCGCCGCCGCAATCGACGGTTTCGACCCGGAAGCCTTGGGCGCGGATCGTGCGCACGAGGTCGGCAATACGCAAATAGGCGTCGCGGTAGGGTGCGAGGTCGAGGATCTGGCTGCCGATATGGGTTGCCACGCCCACCGTCCGAATGCCCGGCAGCGTGTTGGCATGGGCATACAGCGCCGCCGCCGCGTCGAACGCGATCCCGAACTTATCGGTTGCTCGGCCGGTAGAAATCTTCTCGTGCCCGCCGGCTTCGACATCGGGATTGACCCGCAGGGCGATGCGCGCAATGCGGCCCATGCCGGCGGCAATTGCGGAAAGCATCGCCAATTCCTCGGCGCTTTCGACGTTGATCTGGCCGATATCCTCGTGCAGCGCGAGGCGCAGTTCGCGGGCCGATTTGCCGACCCCGGAATAGACGATATGCGATGCGGGGATCCCGGCCTTCAGCGCGCGCCGCAATTCGCCTTCGCTCACGACGTCGGCCCCGGCGCCTTCCCGCGCAAAAGTGGCAAGGATCGCGAGGTGGTCGTTCGCCTTCACCGCATAATGCGGCTGCGCTTCCAGTCCGGCGTCCTTCAGCGCAGCGGTCAGCGTGCGATAGCGGTGGCGCAAAGTCTCGGCGGAATAAACCCAGGTGGGGGTGCCGACGACATCGGCGATCCGCGCGAGGGGGACGCCGTCCAGCATCAACCCATCCATCGCATGGTGTTTCAGGTTGTGCCGCCCCGCCAGCAGTTCGGCCGGGGTGGGGTCTTCGGAGGGATCGGTGGTGGGTGCAAGGCTTGCCATGACCGGATGTTAGCATGCCGATCGGCCTCGGTCAGGGGGTTTCCGCGCGCATGGGCATCGCGCGACCGACCTGTTAGCATTCCCCGAACGATGCCTGCTTTGGCCGAACGGCCTAGCTGAACGAACGAAAGAGACCGGATGCAAGCTTCCCGCCTCGCCGTCGATATCGGCGGCACATTCACCGATCTGGCGCTGGAGCACCAAGGCGGCCGGACGACGATCAAAGTGCTGACCACCCCGGCCGCCCCCGAACAAGGCGTGCTCGACGGCGTGCGGGCGATCCTGACGGCCGCCGGCGTTGCGGCGGGGGAGATCGGACTGATCGTGCATGGCACCACCCTCGCCACCAATGCGATCATCGAGCGCAAAGGCGCCAAAACCGCGCTGCTAACGACCGAGGGCTTCCGCGACGTCATCGCGATGGGCAACGAATCGCGGTACGATCAATACGACCTCGACATCGTGCTGCCGCGCCCGTTGGTGCCCCGTTATTTGCGATTGCCGGTCCCCGAACGGCTGGACAACACGGGGAAAGTGCTGCGGCCGCTGGATGAAGCGGCGGTGCGGGCGCTGATCCCGACGCTGCGGGCCGAAGGGGTGGAGGCCATCGCGGTCGGCTTCCTGCACGCCTTCGTCAACCCCGATCACGAACGCCGGGTGCGCGCCATCCTGGCCGAGGAACTGCCGGACGTCCCGGTTTCGATCTCGTCGGAAGTGTCGCCGGAAATGCGCGAGTGGGAGCGGTTTTCCACCACCGTCGCCAATGCCTACGTGCAGCCGATGATGGCCCGCTATCTGCGGCGGCTGGAAGCCGATCTGCGCACCCAGGGATTGAATGCGCCGCTGTTCCTGATGATGTCGGGCGGTGGGCTCACGACGATCGACACCGCCTGCCGCTTCCCCATCCGGCTGGTCGAATCCGGGCCCGCCGGCGGTGCCATCTTCTCGGCCCATATCGCCCGGCAATGCGGCCTGGAAAACGTGCTGTCCTTCGATATGGGCGGCACCACCGCGAAAATCTGCCTCATCGACGCCTTCAAGCCGCAGACCGCCCGCACCTTCGAAGTCGCCAGGGTCGGCCGGTTCCGCAAAGGATCGGGACTGCCGTTGCGTATCCCGGTGATCGAAATGGTCGAAATCGGTGCCGGTGGCGGGTCGATCGCGCATGTCGATAGCCTCGGTCGCATCGGCGTCGGGCCGGAGAGTGCAGGCGCCGATCCCGGTCCGGCCTGCTACGGGCGCGGCGGCACCCATCCCGCCGTGACCGACGCCAATCTGTCGCTGGGCCGCTACGATCCCGCAACTTTCGCCGGGGGTTCGATGACGCTGGATACCGCCGCCGCGCACGACGCCCTGCTGGCCGATGTCGGCAGCAAATTGGCCTTGACGGCGGAAATGGCCGGCCTCGCGGTGATCGAAATGGTCGATGAAAACATGGCCAACGCCGCCCGCGTGCATGCGATCGAATCGGGCAAAACCTACGAAGGCCGCACCTTGATCGCATTCGGCGGCGGCGGGCCGGTGCATGCCTGCCGGGTAGCGGAGAAAATCGGCATTACCCGGGTGCTGGTCCCCTCCGGCGCCGGGGTCGGCAGCGCCATCGGCTTCCTGCGCGCGCCGGTCGGATACGAGGTTGTGCGCAGCCTGTATCAACGCTTCTCCCGTTTCGATGTGCAGGCGGTGAACGGTTTGCTAGTATCGATGCGCGATGAGGCGATTGCCGCCGTCCGCCCCGGCAGCTTCGGCGCCCCGCTGTCGGAAGTGCGCACCGCCTATATGCGCTATGTCGGCCAGGGCCATGAAATTCCGGTGCCGCTGCCAACGAAAATCCTCGGGCCGGACGACGTCGCCGATATCCGAGCGGCCTACGATCGGGAATATGCCCGGTTCTACGACCGCCCGGTGCCCGGTTCGGATGTCGAAATCATGAGCTACGCCGTCGTCGTCGCAACCATCGCCGATGCGGCCGAAGAAACCCGCGCCAGCGGAACCCTGTTCGTGCCCGAAGTCGCGCCCAGCCGCACCCAACCGGTGCGCGATACCGTGACCGGCGAAGTCTCCGACTGGGGTATTTATCCCCGAGCGAGCCTGCCGGTGGGCGCGCGGATCCAGGGTCCGGCGATCGTAACGGAAGACGAAACATCCACCCTGATCGGCCCGGCCTGGTCCGCCACGGTCGATACGCTCGGATACCTCGAACTGACGCGGGAGGCTGCGTAATGTCCCATCAAACCCACGCCATGGCGCAAATTCAACGCCAAATCATGTGGAACCGCCTGATCGCCGTGGTCGAGGAACAGGCCCAGATCATGATCCGCACCGCATTTTCGACGACCGTGCGCGAAGCCGGCGATCTGTCCGCCGGCATTTTCGATCGGCAAGGCCGGATGATGGCGCAGGCGGTGACCGGGACGCCCGGACATGTCAATTCGATGGCGGAATCAGTGGGCCATTTTCTACTGAAATTCCCCCTATCGTCCATGCGTCCCGGCGATCATTACATTACCAACGACCCTTGGCTCGGCACCGGCCACCTGCACGATCTCACCGTCGTTACTCCTGCGTTTCATAACGGTATCGCGGTGGGTATTTTCGCCAATACCGCCCATGTGATCGACATCGGCGGCCTCGGCATGGGGCCGGAAGGCCGATCGGTGTTCGAGGAAGGGATGTATATCCCGATCGTGAAATGCTTCGATCGCGGCGTCCCGAACGAAACCTTCTTCGACTTCATGCGCGTGGGATCGCGCCTGCCGGTGGAGCTGGAAGGCGACATCTATTCTTTGTGTGCCTGCAACGATGCCGCCGTCCGCCGCTTGGTGGAAATGATGGACGAGTTCGAAATGGACTCGCTCGACCCGTTGGCCGAATTCGTTTTCGATTTGTCGCACCGCGCGACCTTGGCAGAAATAGCGAAGCTGCCGAAAGGGGTTTTCGGCGGAGAGATCTGGTCCGACGGCTACGAACAACCGGTCCGACTGCAGGCGTCGATGTCCATCCTCGACGATGCGATCGAGGTCGATTTCGCCGGCACCTCCGGCCTGTCGTCGCGCGGCATCAACGTGCCCCCGGCCTATTGCCGCGCCTACGCAAGCTTCGGCATCAAATGCGTGGTGGCGCCGGAAATTCCCAATAACTGGGCGTCCCTGGCACCGTTCCGGATGAAAATACCGGAAGGATGCATTCTGAACGCACCCCGCCCCTACCCGGTTTCGGTGCGCCACGTGATCGGCCATCTGCTGCCGGACCTGATGATGGGGTGCTTGCACCAGGCGGTGCCGGATCGCGTCACGGCCGAGGGCGCGTCGTCCCTTTGGAACCCGCCTTTGCGCGGGGGATCGTCGGTTTCCGGCCAATCGCGCGGCAATAAACCGGTCATCGCGGATTTCGAGATCATCACTTTCAACTCCGGCGGCACTGGCGCCCGCCGCACCGCCGACGGGTTGGACGCGACCGCCTTCCCGTCCGGCGTGCGCACCATGCCGGTGGAGGCAACGGAAAACGTCGCGCCGCTGATCGTCTGGCGCAAAGAATTGAAGCCGGATTCCGGCGGCGCCGGGCGCACCCGGGGCGGGGTTGGCCAGATCATGGAATTCGCCACCAAAGGCGACTTGGAATTCGCGGTCAACGCATCGTTCGATCGGATCGGCCACGCACCGAAAGGCCGAGAGGGCGGATTGGACGGCGGCAACGGTGTCGTGCGGTTCAAATCCGGCGGCCTATTGCGTACCAAAGGCTACCAGGTCGTTCCGGACGGCGACCGGTTGATCCTGGAACTGCCGGGCGGTGCCGGCATGGGCGATCCCACCACCCGCGATCCCGCCGCCGTGGCCCGCGATGTGCGCGACGGATTGGTCTCGGTTGCCAACGCCAAAGCGCTATACAATGTCGATGTTTCCAACCCGAAGGGCTGACCCATGCGCTGCGATCTAATTGTCCGCGATGCCACTGTTTTCGACGGCACCGGCAAACCCCGGTTCAAAGCCGATATCGGCGTGACCGGCGACCGTATCGTTGCGGTAGGCGATCTCTCCGGGTCCTCCGCCGATCGGGAAGTCGTCGCCACCGGCAAGGCGATCGCACCGGGCTTCATCGATGCGCATACCCACGACGATCGCGCGGTGCTGTGCGGGCCGGAATGCATGCTGTGTAAAATGTCGCAAGGCGTTACCACGGTGGTGGTCGGCAATTGCGGCATCAGCCTGTCGCCGGTGCGGATGAAAGCGCGCCCGGTGCCGCCGCTCGATCTGCTGGGCGACGAATCCTGGTTCGCGTTCGACAGCTTCGGTGCCTATGCGGATCGGTTGGCGAAAGACCCCGCCCCCGTCAACACCTACGCCTTGATCGGCCACATGTCGTTGCGGGTAGAAGCGATGGACGGCGACACCCAGCGCGCCGCGACCGATAAGGAAGCGGAACATATGCGGCGCCGGCTGGCCGACGCCCTCCAACAGGGCGCATCGGGGTTTTCCACCGGGCTTTACTACCCGCCGAACGGCATGGCCCCGACGCAGGAAGTGATCGCGGTCGCCGAGGCATTGCGCAACGCCGGCGGGATCTATGTCACGCACATGCGCGACGAGGCCAACGACGTCATGCTGTCGATCGAAGAAACGCTGAAAATCGGCCGCGACACCGGATCTCCGGTCGTCATCAGCCACCACAAATGCGCCATGCCGGAGAATTTCGGCCGGTCGAGCGAAACCCTGCCCGCGATCGATCGCGCCTCGTTGCGCCAGAAGGTGGATTTCGACGTCTACCCCTATCCCGCCGGCTCGACCGTACTGATGCCGTTCCGGCTTCGACCCGATGTGAAGGTGCAATTGACGTGGTCGGTACCGCACCCGGAAATGGCCGGCAAAATGCTGTCCGACATCGCGCGCGGCTGGAACACCTCGGAAAAGGATGCAGCCGAGCGGCTGCTGCCGGCGGGGGCGATCTATTTCCAGATGGAGGAAGACGATGTGCAGGCTATCATGGCGCATCGGTTGTCGATGATCGGCAGCGACGGGTTGCCGCACGATGCGTATCCGCATCCTCGGCTTTGGGGGACGTTCCCCCGGGTGTTGGGCCATTACGCTCGCGATCTGGGCCTGTTCAGCCTGGAAACCGCTGTGCGCAAAATGACCGGCCATACTGCCGAAGTGTTCGGCATGGTCGATCGCGGCGTCGTCAGGGTCGGCGCTTTTGCCGATCTGGTGCTGTTCGATCCTGCAACAGTGCGGGATGCCTCGACCTACGATGCGCCAACGAAACTGTCCGAGGGCATCGTCGAAACCTGGATCAACGGCCGCTCGGCCTATGTCTACGGCCAGGGTGCGACGGCGGAACGGGCGGGCCGACTGGTAACGCGCAACCGGTAACGCCGGCCGGTTGCATCAGCGCAACGCCAACGCGACCAGCAGCATGGCGTTGACCGCCATCAGGGCCGGCGACCAGCGGGCAATCCGGCCCTGCCATCGCCGCCCGGCGACTTGGCCGGCGATCCCGACCGCGACCAAGGTCGGGACGGTGCCCAGGCCGAACGCCACCATGCCCAATGCCCCGGCGGTTGCCGATCGGCCGGATGCGGCAATCGCCAAAGCGGCATAAAGAAACGCGCAGGGCAAAAACCCCAACACCGCACCCAACAAAAATCGATTGCCCCCGACCCGCCCCGCCATTCCGGCGACCACTCGGCTCCATCCCGCCGGAACACGCGCGAAGCCGCGCAGCAGGAACAGGAGCGCGCCCAGTAACAGCAGGGCCGATCCCATCCAATGCGGCAGAATCGCCGCCGACCCCGCCCCCAGGAGGGCGCCAAGCGCGGCATAGGTCGCGAGTCGGCCGAGGTGATAGGGAAGCAGGGCGCCGTCGGCGAGTCGGCGCCACTCGCACAGGCCTCCGATCGGGACGGTGGCCATGCGATCCGCGACCTGCCCCAGCACGAAGCCGCCGCACATCGCGCCGCAATGGGCGGGGCCGCCCAGCAGCCCGGCCAGAAACAGGGCCAGGACGCTGCCGCCGGACACCGGTAACGCCCCGCAGAATGCCAGCAAATCCGTCACCTCCGCAGCATGGCACATAGGGCGGCCCCGAGGTCATTGACCTGCATCAATGCTGCGTCGCGATAAGGCGGGCACCACGCAACGACGACGGGCCATAGGGGGCATACAGCATGGAAGTTGAAGCGGGAGATATCGTCGCCGGAGCGATGATGCTGGTATTCGGCCTTATCGGGTTGGTACTGGCTTCGGGTGCAACCGATAATGAAATGTACGTCTTCGGCCTGTCCTTGGCCGGGTTCGCCGCAGTGTTCGGCGTCGGCCTGATCCGGCGCCATTTCGACAAGGCCGAGGCCTATGCGCGCGGGGAGGACTGGCATGTCTGATCTTGCATTGGCCCCCCGCTACAACGATGCGGTGGTGAAGAAATTCGTCATCGCGACGGTATTCTGGGCGGTTGTTGCCTTTCTGGTCGGGGTTATTCTGGCGTCCGAATTGGCGTGGCCGAGCGTCAATCTCGGCTTGTCGTTCACCAATTTCGGGCGATTGCGGCCGGTGCACACGTCCGCCGCGATTTTCGCGTTCGGCGGTTCGGCGCTGTTTGGCACCTCGTTCTACATCGTGCAGCGCACCTGTCGGGTACGCCTGTTCGGCGGCGAGGCTTTGGCCAATTTCATATTCTGGGGCTACCAATTTTTCATCGTCATGGCCGCGCTATCCTACGTCATGGGCTTCAGCCAGGGGCAGGAATACGCCGAACCGGAATGGCATCTGGACCTGTGGTTGACGGTGGTTTGGGTGACGTATGGGGTGGTGTTCATCGGTACGGTATTCAAGCGCGAGGAACCGCATATTTACGTTGCCAACTGGTTCTTCATGGCCTTCATCCTGACGATTGCGGTGTTGCACATCGGGAACAATCTGGCGGTGCCGGTGTCGTTGTTCACGGCGAAGAGCTACAACGTCGCGTCGGGCGTGCAGAATGCAATGATCCAGTGGTGGTACGGCCACAACGCGGTGGGTTTCTTCCTGACCGCCGGCTTCCTGGGCATGATGTATTACTTCATCCCCAAGGCTTCGGGCCGCCCGGTCTATTCCTACCGGATCTCGATCGTGCATTTCTGGTCGCTGGTCTTCATGTATATCTGGGCCGGCCCGCACCATCTGCACTGGACCGCGCTGCCGGACTGGACGCAAACCCTCGGGATGGCGTTTTCGATCATGCTGTGGATGCCGTCCTGGGGCGGAATGATCAACGGCATTATGACGCTATCGGGCGCGTGGGATAAATTGCGCACCGATCCCGGTCTGCGCTTTTCGGTGACCGCTGTCGGCTTCTACGGCATGGCCACATTCGAAGGCCCGGTGATGTCGATCCGCGACGTCAACGCCTTGTCGCATTACACCGACTGGGGCATCGGCCATGTCCACTCCGGCGCTTTGGGTTGGGTCGCCTTCATCAGCTTCGGCGCGCTGTATTACCTGGTGCCGGTGCTTTGGAAGCGGGAGGCGTTGTATTCCAAAACCCTCGCATCCTGGCATTTCTGGACCGCAACGTTGGGGATCGTGTTTTACATTACCTCGATGTGGGTAGCCGGCATTATGCAGGGCCTGATGTGGCGGGCCTACGACAGCTTCGGGTTCCTGCAATACTCGTTCTCGGAATCCGTCAGTGCTGTGCATCCCTACTATGTCATCCGGATGCTGGGCGGTGTGCTCTTTCTCGCGGGGATGCTGATCATGGTTTACAATCTGATCCAAACCGTGCGCAGCCCGACCACCGACAAACGCGAAGCGATGCCGGCCGGCGTCGCCCTGGCGGGAGAATAAAGCCATGTTCATTCGCCACGAAACCATCGAGAAGAACGCCTTCCTGATGCTGCTGCTGACCCTTGTGGTCATATCCATCGGCGGTCTGGTGGAAGTCGTTCCTTTGTTCACCATCGAAACCACCGTCGAGCATGTCACAGGCGTGCGCCCTTACAGCCCGCTGGAATCGCGCGGTCGCGACATCTACATCCGCGAAGGCTGCTACAACTGCCATAGCCAGATGATACGGGCATTGCGGGACGAGGTGGAACGCTACGGCCATTATTCGATCGCGGCCGAGAGCATGTACGACCATCCGTTCCAATGGGGATCGAAACGTATCGGCCCCGATCTGGCGCGCGTGGGCGGCAAATACTCCTCCGACTGGCATTATGCGCACATGGCGAACGCGCAGAGCATGGTGCCGGAATCGCTAATGCCGCACTACGCGTTCCTGGCGGAAACCGTGCTGGATACCGACGATCTGGTGAAGCGGCTGAAAGCGCAACGGATGGTCGGGGTGCCATATTCGGACGAAGCCATCGCCAACGCACTGGCCGATCTCCGCACCCAAGCCGATCCGGCGGCGGACAACGCGGCGTTGTTGAAACGCTATCCGAAAGCGGTGCAGGTCGGTCGCGGCGACGGCCCGGCGACGGAACTCGACGCCCTCGTTGCCTATCTTCAGGTGCTGGGGACCATGGTCGATTTCGCCGATCCGGCCAACGAAAACCTGCGACAATAAGGGGTTCGCACGATGGCAATAATCCAATGGCTGCAACACCATTCCGTGGTGATGATGGCCGCCGTGTTCGTCACGATCGTGGTGACCACCTTCTGGCCCGGCAGGCGTGCGACGTTCGACAAGATCGCCCGCATCCCGCTCGACGACGACCGATAAGGAGCCCAGATCATGCCGACCAAAATCGAGAAGGACTCCGTCACCGGCCACATGACCACCGGTCACGAGTGGGATGGATTGAAGGAGCTGAACCAGCCGCTGCCGAAATGGTGGGTGTACATCATGTACACCACTGTCGCGGTTTCCTTGGTCTGGATCGTGCTGTACCCGTCGATCCCCGGGCTGACCGGCTACTACCACGGCATGCTGGGCTATTCGCAGCGCACCAAAGTGGACCAGGACGTGGCAGCGGTGGTGAAGCAGCGGTCCGCTTATATGGATCGCATCAAGGACCTGTCCTACGCCGATATCCGCAAGGACCCGCAATTGACCGCGATCGCGCAGACCGCCGGGCGCATTGCGTTTGCCAATAACTGCCAGCCCTGCCACGGGGCCGGCGGCGGCGGCAACCTCGGCTATCCGACCCTCGCGGCCGGCAGTTGGCTGTGGGGCGGCACCCTGGACGACATCCAACAAAGCGTCACCTTCGGCATTCGCAGCGGCCACCCCGATGCTCGGCAAAGCCAAATGCCGAAATTCAGCGGCGAGGGCATGCTGAAGTCGGCGGAAATCGAACAGGTCGCGGATTGGGTCATGGCACTGCGCGGTGCGAAAATCGGCGATCCCGCATCGGGGCAGAAAATCTATGCCGAGAACTGCGCCGCCTGCCACGGCGACAAAGGCGAAGGCAAACGCGACATCGGCGCCCCCCGGCTGTCCGGTCAGGTCCATCTGAACGGGGATTCGCGGGATGCGGTGGTGGCGCAGATCGTCAATCCTCGGATGGGTTCAATGCCGAACTGGAACACTAGGCTCGACGCCGCGACGATCAAAAGCGTCGCCTTGTATGTGCATGGTTTGGGCGGCGGGGAGTAATGGCGCACATCTCCAAAGCCGACCGGATCCGTCAGGTCGAACAGGAAGAAGCCGGGCAACATCTGTATGCCAACCGTGTGCGCGTCTATCCCAAGACCGTGCACGGCCCGGTGCGCCGGTTCAAATGGGCGGTGTTGATTGCCTGCCTGACGTTTTACTACGCCCTGCCCTGGTTGCGCTGGACCCGTGGACCGACCCAGCCCAACCAGGCGGTGCTGCTCGATCTGTTTCATGAGCGGTTCTACTTCTTCTCGCTCGAATTCTGGCCGCAGGACATCTACTACCTGACTGGGCTGTTGATTATGGGCGCGGTGGCGCTGTTCCTGGTCACCAGCCTCGTGGGCCGGGTCTGGTGCGGCTATACTTGCCCGCAAACGGTCTGGACCGATCTGTTCATGTGGATCGAGGCCAAGATCGAAGGCGATCGCAACGAACGCATGAAGCGCGACGCCGCACCCATGCGTTTCGATACCGCGTGGCGCAAAATCGTGAAGCACGCGGCATGGTTGGGGATCGCGTTCTGGACCGGCGGCGCCTGGATTATGTATTACGTTGACGCACCGACCGTGACGGTGGAATTCTGGACCGGCACCGCCTCGGGGGAGGTTTATTTCTACACCGGTCTGTTCACCGCCACCACCTATCTGCTGGCCGGTTGGGCGCGCGAGCAGGTCTGCACCTATATGTGCCCCTGGCCCCGGTTCCAGTCCGCCATGCTGGACGAACAGAGCCTGACCGTCACCTATCAGGGTTGGCGCGGCGAACCGCGGACCCGAGGCAAGCGGGTGGCCGGCGCCGGCGGGGATTGCGTCGATTGCGGCGCCTGCGTCACCGCCTGCCCCACCGGCATCGACATCCGCGACGGCATCCAATTGGAATGCATCAACTGCGGCCTGTGCATCGACGCCTGCAACCACGTGATGCAGCGCACCGGGCGGCCGCAATGGCTGATTACTTGGGATACCCTCGCCGATCAGGCTGCCAAGGCCGCCGGCACCCATGCCGGTTTCCGCTTCTTCCGCCCGCGCACGATCGTCTACCTGACCGCGCTGGTCGTCGCGGCTGGGGTCATGGTCGTCGCCCTGTTGATGCGACCGGGCATCGGCCTGTCGGTGCAGCACGATCGGGCGCCGCTGTTCGTGCGTGTCGCCAGCGGCGATCTGCGCAACGGCTATACCGTGAAGATCGTCAACAAAGCCCCGGCATTGGCCACGTTCGAACTCTCCACCCTCGGCCTGCCGCTTGCCATCCTGACAGAGGCCGATGAAAATCTCGGCCCGGCGCCGCAATTGGGGCTGCCGGTCAAGGCGGACGCGGTCGGCACCTTCCACATCTTTGTCAGCGGCCAACCGGCGATCCTGCGCGACGGCTCCGCCCCGATCGACTTCGTGCTGCGCGATACCGCCAGCGGGGAGCTGACGACCTACCACTCGATCTTCATGGGTCCCAACACCGGAGGACACAATTGATGCAACGCTCGTTCTGGCGTTTCTATCCCTGGATTGTCGCCGCCGGCATGGCGGTCGTGGTCGCGGTGAATATCGGCATGGTAACCGCCGCCCTGCACACCTTCCCCGGTAAGGCCCCGGGCGGGGAGGGTTTCGATCTGTCCAACCGCTACAACGCCGTGATCGATCGCGCCAACGATCGGGCCGCTTTGGGTTGGACCATCGGCGCCGAAGCCGATCGCGGCGGCCATCCGGTGTTGAACCTGACCGACGCAGCGCACGCGCCGCTGGCCCGCGCCCGCATTGTGGCGACGGCGGATCGGCCGCTGGGCGCGGCGATGCAAACCCGGGTGGAATTCAACGAAACGACGCCCGGCCATTACGCCGGCGATATCGCTTTGCCCGCCCAAGGCCAGTGGGAACTGCAATTGACCATCGCCGCCGCCGGGCACGACATCGCCGCCACCCGCCGCATCGTCGTGAAGTGATCGCCGCGCCTGCCACTCTGTCCGACTGCGCCCATTGCGGTCGGGCAACGGCCGCCGGCCGGCGCTTCTGCTGCCCCGGCTGTGCGGTTGCGTTCGAAACCATCGAAGCCATGGGGCTGGGGCGCTACTACCGGCAACGCCTGCTCGATCCCAGCGCCCGCCCACCACGGCCGGAGGGGGAGTCCGGGCTCGATCTGCAGCGCAATATCGTCACCGCCGCCGACGGCACCCATACCCTGTCGATGGCGGTGGACGGGCTGCAATGCGGCGCCTGCGTCTGGCTGATCGAATCCGTCCTGGCCCGCGAACCCCACGTCGTCGCCGGGCGGGTCAACATGACCAGCCGGCAGTTGCGCCTGTCCTGGACCGGCCCCACCACCGAGGCAAGCCGGCTGGTGGGCGCGATCGAACGGCTGGGCTACCGGCTCGTGCCGTTCGACGCCCAAGCCCTGACGGCCGCGCAGGACACGACCGGGCGCACCCTGCTGCGCGCCCTCGCGGTTGCCGGTTTCGCGTCCGGCAACGTGATGCTGATCTCGATCGGGCTGTGGGCCGGGGAAGCGGCGGGCTGGCTGACCGGCATGGGGCCGGCCACCCGCGATCTGCTGCACTGGGTCTCCGCCCTGATCGCCCTCCCCGCGATCGCCTACGCCGGCCGCCCGTTCTTCCGATCCGCCTTCGCCGCCCTACGCAACCGCCGCACCAATATGGATGTGCCGATCTCGGTCGGGGTCGTGCTGGTTTCGGTCATGAGCCTGTCCGAAACCATTGCCCATGCCCAACACACTTACTTCGACTCCGCCATCGCTTTGTTGTTCTTTCTGCTGATCGGCCGGGTGCTCGACCACCGCGCCAGGGGTCAGGCGCGCGCGACGGCGGAACAATTGCTGACCTTGCGCGCGGCGGATGCGACGGTGCTATTGCCCGACGGCACCACCGAACGCCGCCCGCAGCAGGCGATCGCAACCGGCGACCGGGTGCTGGTCGGCATGGGCGAGCGCATCGGCGCCGACGGCATTGTCGAGCGCGGCACCGCCCCGCTCGATACCAGTCTGGTGACCGGCGAGAGCCTGCCCGCCACCGCAGCACCTGGCACTGCCGTGTTCGCCGGCACCCTCAATCTGGGGGAGCCATTGGTGGTGCGAGCCACCGCGACCGGGGACACCACGCTGCTCGCCGATTGCGTCCGCCTGATCGAGGCCGCCGAGGCCCGCCGCTCCCGCTTTGTCGTTCTCGCCGATCGCGTTGCTCGGCTTTACGCCCCCGCCGTCCATCTCGCGGCCTCCAGCACATTCCTTTGGTGGTATTTCGTGGCGGCGGCGCCGCTCGGTTCCGCCTTGCTGACGGCCTGCGCGGTGCTGATCGTAACCTGCCCCTGCGCCCTGGCGCTGGCCGTGCCCGCCGTGCAGGTCATCGCCACTTCGCGGCTGTTTCGCCTCGGCATCCTGCTGAAATCGGGCACCGCATTGGAACGTTTGGCCGACGCCGATACCGTTGTGTTCGACAAAACCGGCACCCTGACGGAACCGACCCTGGCCCTGGTGCCCGGTAGCTACGAACCGGAAACCTTGCGCGCCGCCGCCGCTTTGGCCGCGCACAGCCGCCATCCCCTCGCGCGATCGTTGCTGGCCGCCGCCGGTCCGGTCGCGGCAGCCGAAGATGTAACCGAGGTGCCCGGCCAGGGCTTGCAAGCGGGCGACATCCGCCTGGGCAGCCGACGGTTCTGCGCCATCGCCGAACACCCGTCCCAAAGCGCACAGGCCGGAGGTCCCGAACTCTGGTTCGCCCGCCCCGGCCACCCCGCCACACGGTTCGCGTTCGCCGAACGGCCCCGGTCCGACGCGGCGGCAACGGTCGCGCGGCTGCGAGCGATGGGCCTGACGGTGAAGCTGATCTCCGGCGACAATGCCGGGGCCGTCGCGGCAATTGCACAGGCCGTCGATATCCAGGATTGGCAGGCCGGCTGCTCCCCGGTCGAAAAAGCCGCTGCCATCGAGGCATTGGCCCAACAAAACCGCCGCGTCCTGATGGTCGGCGACGGCCTGAACGACAGCCCCTCGCTGGCCGCCGCCTATGTCTCTGCCTCCCCCGCGAGTGCGGCCGATATCAGCCAGACCGTGGCCGATGCCGTTTTCCAGGGCGTCGAACTCGCACCCGTCGCCATTGCCATCCACGCTGCTCGGCAAGCACGCTCGGTCATGCGATCGAATTTGGCACTGTCGATCGGCTACAATATCCTGATGGTGCCGCTCGCGGTCGCTGGCTGGGTCACGCCTTGGTTGGCGGCGGCGGCGATGTCGTCGTCGTCGTTGTTGGTCATGGTCAACAGTTTCCGAGCGAGGCGCATATGACCGTCATTCTGTACCTGTTGGCGGCAAGTCTGATATTGGGCGGCGGCGGGCTGGCCCTTTTCATGTGGTCGTTGCGCAGCGGCCAGTTCGAGGACCTCGAAGGCGCGGCAAATCGCATCCTGTTCGACGACGAACAGGACTGACACCGAACGAGGGCGCGGTGTAGCCTGTGCGTGGAGGTCCCCATGCACTTCATGACCATCGCGCGACCGGCCTGCGCGTTCCTGTCTAAGCCGTGGATGGCGATTGATGCCATCGCGCCTTTGCGCGATAATCGGTTTGTCGATCGGACTAGCAGCGAACCGCCGGTCGGGCGGCGGCGGAGCGTTGGGACCGAGGATTGGATCGCACGGCACCATCGGACCTAACCCAAGCCTCCTGCCAGCGTGGCTGGGCCAGATAATTCCGAACGCAACGTATTTCAG
>JANXMB010000143.1 GCA_025354865.1 Acetobacteraceae bacterium
CAACGCGCGCGCCATTATCGCATCCCCGTAATCTTGTTCCATTCCTTCACGAATTGCGCATGCGTCTTGATGAACGCGTCCCAATCTTTGGGATACAGCAGCTTCATATCTGCCGGGCCGATGCCGCCGGGCGGTGGTGCCACGTCGGTGCGCAGCGAGTTGTACATCAGGTCCTGGCCGTAGGCGTTCTGCCCGGGCAGGCCGAGGAACCAATCCAGGAACAGCTTCGCTGCCTCCGGATGACCGGCTTCCTTCACCGCGCCCCAGCTTTCCGGCACGGCGATCGATCCTTCCGGCGGGTAGACGAATTCGATGGGCGCGCCTTTGGCTTTCGCCAACAGGTAGCCAGAATATTGCGCCGTGTGAATGATCTGTTCCTGGCCGTCGATCGTGCGGCTATATTGCTGCACATACGAATCGAACGCCTTGGGCTTCAGCGCCGCGAATTTCTGCCAATAGTCGTCGCCGTATAGCTGCTTCAGCAGATACCACGTCATGTGCTGCATGCCGGACGTGGAGGCTTTGGAGGTAATCGAATCCGTCCATTGCGGATCGACGGCATCCAACCAGTTTTTCGGCGCCCGATCCGCCGGCACCAATTTCGGGTTGTAGGCGATCGCCGCGACGCCGATGGCACCCCAGGTGAAAAACCCCTCGGGCGTGCTTTTCCACTCCGGCTTGAAATGCGCCATTTCCGGCGACTGGTATTCCATCCAACCGCCGCGCTTTTGGAAATCCAGCACCAGGCTCATATCGGATAGCTGCACGATATCCACCAGATAGGATTTCGCCTGCCGTTCCGACAGCAGCTTGGCATAGAGCGCCCCGGCCTGCAGCCGGACGAAGCCGGTCGAGATTTTCGGGAACATTTTGCGAAACCGTGCAAGCACCTTTTCCGACCCGTCTTCGGGATCGGTGGAATAGACGACAACCGAGCCCTCAGCTTCGGCTTTGGCGATATCGGCGCAGGTTTTGAAGCCGTCCATCTGGCGTGGATTGGCACAGAGTTCGGCTGCCCGAGCGGGGATGGCGACGAACAGCCCGCCCAACACGGCTGCGATTATGGCGTAGCGGCGCATCGTGCACCTCCCTTGCATGTTCTTAAGGCGGTTAGAGCATACGCCTTGCCCCAGGGGAACCGTTCGCGCCCTGGGGCGCTGCTCAGGTTTGCGTCAGTTTTCGCACCCGATGGGTTTCGCTATCGCCGATGTAAATCGCCCCGTCTGGCCCGACTGCGGCGCCATGCGGCCGGCCCAGCCCCGCCCCGGTCGAGGGGCCGGCGATCGTCTCCACGATCCAGGATTTCGCATCGATCCGCCGGATCGCGTGATTTTCTGTGTCCACGACATAGATATTGCCATCCGGATCGACCGCCATTTCCTTCGGTGCGGCGAACACCGCCTTGGCGGCATTGCCCCCGTCCCCGGCATAGCCACGTTCGGTCGGGACGCCGGCCACCGTTTCGATGATTCCTTCGCGGATGCGGCGGATGCAACTGCCCTGCCGCTCCATCACGTACAGCGCCCCGTCCGGCGCGAACGCCACCGCGCGTGCCCCGAAAATCGCCGCCTGGATGGCGGGGCCGCCGTCGCCGTCGTGCTTTGCTTCCCCGGTGCCGGCGACGGTCTGGATCGTGCCGGTGCGCAGATCGATCGCCCGCACCCGATGGTCGGCGACATCGGCAATATACAGATGCGTCTGCGCCGCGTTCAGCGCCAGTCCGTTCGGTTCGACCAGCCCGGCCAGATACGCCGGCCCGCCGTCGCCGCCGTATTGGCCCGAACCGTCCCCGGCCAGCGTATCGATCCGCCCGGTCGGCGCGATGGCGCGCACGCGCCTGTTCAACCGATCGGCGAAAAATATCGTGCCGGAGCGGTGGACGACAACGCCGTACGGCTCGTTCGTCAGGGCCGCTTCGGCGGGGCCGCCGTCGCCTGCGAAACCACGTTCCCCGGTGCCGGCAACGTTTCGGATAATGCCTGTTTTGAAATCCACTGCGCGAATGCAATGATTGAATGTGTCGGAGAAAACCATGTCTCCATCTGCGGTAAAAGCAATATCGAACGGATTGTTCAACAGTGCCATCGCCGCCGGACCGCCATCGCCGGCGTGTCCTTGGGTACAAGTTCCGACCGAATCCGAAATAACCCAAACCATGCCGTCGCTCCTGTTCGCCCCTCCGGTGCCACGATGGTTGTCGTTCGGTGCATGTCAAGCGTAGGATCGTCCCAACCGAACGGCCAAGGGAGCCCCGACATGGACAGCCAGACCGATATATCCCGCGACAGTACCGCGAACGCGCTCTATGCCAAGCTGGAAGACCGCTGCCTGATGCGCGACCAGCGCGGGGCCAGCGATGTCTACTACGATCTGGTCCGGGCCGGCCGACCGCTGCCGGAAATCGTGGCCGAGGGGGTGCGCATTCACGCGCCCTTCACCCACGTCCCCTATCACGAGCGGATCGACGACGGGTACCCCAATTTCGTCAACAACGACCACTGCTTGTTGAGCGCCCGCGCCACCATCAACCTGATGAAGATGGTGCCGGAGCACCTGTCGCTGCTGCCGATGGCGCAGACGATCTGGTACATTCCGACCGGCCTGGATATCTGGGCGCAGAAGCTGGATCAGGCGCCCGGCCACTACACCCGCCATCGCGGCAACCACGGCGAGCCGGAACCCAATCCGCCGGCGCCGAAGGTCTACTGGGAAGACCAGCAGCCGCAGCGGGTCAACGCGCCGTTGAAGGAACGCCTGGGCGAATGGATGAACCTGGTTCACCGCGGCAACGTGATCGACGCCTATCGCCTGTTCCTCGGCAATTTCGAGGAGAAAGCCGAACGCAAGGAAGTGTTGCAGGAAATGTGCTTTGCGGGGCTGATCGATGTGCAGGATCGCGTGCTGCACAGTCGGTCCTACACGACCGGTCACAAGGCGTATCGCACCCGGTCCACCGTCGAACTCGGCAATTTCCTGGGCTGGGAAAACGCCCATAACGTGATCTATGCCGGCGCCCTGGATGTCGCGGTGGGGCCGCGTTGGTACTCGACCTACGAGTTCGCCTGCAATTGGGTCCGCATGAACATCGAGGGGGAGGTGCTGCGCGCCGTGCCCTACGGCGGGGTCGGCGAGAAGGAACTGGCGACGCTGCGGCAAACCGGCCCGGTGCCGGCCGAGGATTCGAAGGCGCTGATCCACGCCGTCACCCGGGGACGCGAAATCGACGCGATGGAAACCCTGACCCGGATGCTGAAATCCGGCCAGAACCCGCGGCGCATCCTGGATGTGCTGCAATTGGCGGTCGGCCAGATCGTGCTGGAAACACGCGATCCCAACTGGTTCAACATGCCGCACCACTGCTACGAATATCACAACACCCTGGCGTGGTTCTGGGACAATTTCGATCATCCCCGGCGGCTGCGCCTGCTTTATGTCGCGGCCAGCTTCGCCAATCGCGTGGCGGAATGTCAGTCCGGCTTGAACGACTCCACCCCCTTCGCCGCCAAAGCCCCATCCGGCGCCAGCGCGATGACCGCCGGGCAAATCCTGGATCGGGTCGAGCAAGCCATCCTGACCCTGGATGTCCAGGGCAGCGCCGATTGGACGCAAGCGTATTGCGAGAACATCTCGGATAAAGCGCCGCTGGTGCAACGCATCGCGCTGTCGGCTTGCCGGCATGGCAACGACCCGCACAACCAGGAAATCGCCCAGTGCATGCTGATGGATTGGGGCACCAGCCAGCATCCCGATCGCGACCTGCTGCTGCTGGCCGCTGCTTGGCACACCGCCGGTCACCGGAAATACGGCGATACGCAGGAACCGTCGCGCCGGTTCGGCAAGGCGTTCGGCTTCAGCGAAATCGCCGCGTGAGGGTGCTGCCATGACGCTGACCATCGAGGCGATCGACCCCGTCTCCCGCCCGTTTTTCGCGGGCGTGGTTTCGGGGGTCGATATCACCCGACCGCTGACCGTGTCAGAATCGGAACAGATCGAAAAAGGCATGGACGCGTTCGGCGTGCTGGTCTTTCACGATCAGGCCCTGACCGACGAAACCCAGATGGTATTTTCGCGGAATTTCGGCGAACTCGAACGCGCCACCAACAACCTCCGCACCGGCAAGGAACAGCGGCTCGGCGCCCACATCGCCGACATCTCCAACCTCGACAACGACAACAAGGTGCTCGGTCGCGAAAACCGCCGCCGGCTGTTCAGCTTGGGCACACGGTTGTGGCATTCCGACTCGTCCTTTAAAGTCGTACCCGCCAAGTTTTCCTTGTTGTCTGCCCGTATCATTCCTGATGCGGGCGGAAATACCGAGTTCGCGGACATGCGCGCGGCCTGGGATACATTGGCCCCGGAAACCCAGGCCGAGTGCCTACCGCTGGTGTGCGAACATTCCCAATTGTTCAGCCGCTCCCTGATCGGGTTCGGCGATTTCACCGATGACGAGCGCAAGGATTTCGCCCCGGTTCAGCAACGGTTGGTGCGAACGCATCCGTCCACCGGCCGCAAATCGCTGTATCTTGCGTCGCATGCGGGCACGATCCTGGGTTGGCCGATCCCGGAAGCCCGAGCATTTTTGCGCGATCTGACGGAACATGCGACGCAGCGGAAATTCGTTTACTCGCACAAATGGACGGTGAACGATCTGGTGGTGTGGGACAATCGGGCGACGATGCACCGCTCGCGTCCGTTCGATGCAACCCAAGTCCGCGATATGCACCGCACGACTGTCGCTGGGATGCGCTCCACGATGGCCGAAGCCGCCTGATAGCGGCGGGGATTTTCAGATGGAACGGGTTTCCCGGCCCGTTCCATCGTCGCAACACCCGATCAGAGCCAGGCCGACTGCGCCACCGCATTGCGCGCCGCCACCCGGCCGAACGCTAGGCACTCGCCAAGATTTCCGGTGCCCTGGTAAAGGTACGAATAAATCGACCCCAGTTCCCCCGAAGAATAAAGCCGGGGAATGGGTGTGCCGTCCGGGCGGACGATCTCCGCCTTTTCGTTGCGCCTCGGCCCGCCTTGCGTATTGAGCATCGAGGGCGACATTTCCACGGCGTAGAACGGTCCTGCCGCAATCGGCGCCATCATCAGCGTGCGGCCGAATTCCGCGTCGTGCCCGGCCGCGCAGGCGCCGTTCCAGCGCAAGACCGTCGCCTCCAACACCTGCGGATCGACGTCGATCCGGGATGCCAGCGCGGCAATGCTGTCGGCGCGCAGGATCCAGCCTTTGGCCAGTTCCTTGCTGTTATCGGCGCTCCATTCGTATTTTTCCACGATCTGCGTCCACCCGTGCGAGGGGTGCGAGTCGTACAGCGGGCCGGCGGAGAAATGCGCGTGATCGACGATCAGCCACATCGGGCACGGCGTGGCCAACGGCAACCAGCGCCCGTTGACCGGCACCTTGCCGTGCCGGGTCTTGAATTTCTCGTCCGCGAACCGCCGTCCATCCGGGCCGACAACGATCATGCCGCCCGGCGGCTGCTTGCTGTAATGCAGCGCCTGCATGGAAAATGTCGTTCTGACTTCGGGCACTTTCAGCGCCATGGACGGGCCGGCATAGTTGTTCATGTGCCAAAGATCGGCCCCGACCGACATCGCCATCGTAATGCCGTCGCCCTCGTTGTAGGGGGAGCCAGAGGTATAGCAGTACGGCACACCGGGGAGGTAATTGCGGATCATCTCCTGATTGTTTTCGAACCCGCCGCAGGTCAGAATCACGCCTTTGCGGGCCTTCACGAACACCGGCTTGCCATTGCGCATCGCCCGCACGCCCAGGATTTCCTTGGTCGTGTCGTGCTGGATCAACGCTTTGCCGGGGGTTTCGTAAAGCACCCGGATCGGGCGTTCTTTCACCAGTCGCTCGAACAATTTCCAGGTATAGGAATAGCCGTAGGTCGGGCCGTCGTGGAATTTATGCACGCAGTCCGCGCCGGGCAGGTCGGGAAATTCGATGCCGACCGGCGGATGCTGGTGTTCCTGCGGGTCGCCGCCGAGCGAAGTAAGCCATTCGTTGTTGAGGCACATTTCCTCGGCCCAGACTTGCACCATCGTTTCGGGCACGGTGAAAGGGCCGCACAAAGCGGTCAGGTAGGCAATCGCGCTCTCGACCGAGGCGGTGTTCAAATACCCCTGCCCGGCGACGCGGGTATTGCCGCCTTCCTCCCCCTCGGGGGCTTTTTCCAGAATAATTACGGATGCGCCCAATTCGTGCGCCGTCACCGACGCGGCCATGCCGGCGGCACCGAAACCGACTACGACGATGTCGGCTTCTTCATCCCAATGCTGTTGCATATGCGGCCCCAATTGAAAAGCCGAGGGCGAACCCTCGGCTTTCGATACAATACCGGATAGAAAAATCAGGCGGCGGCAGCGGCGCGATCCACGTCGTGGTACGGCCGGCGTTGCACTTTCGACATGTTGATCCCCTCGATCCGCATCAGCCGGGTCGCGGATTTACGTTCGGGGGAGTGCAGCACACCGATATCGTAAAGATAGGTGTCGCCCAAATGCATCGTGTAATTATGGTTGAATTTGGCTTTCCCCGGTTCGGTCGCGGTGGGCCGAGCAACGCAATCCCAGGCCGTCATGATTGTTTCGCCAGCGGCCTGACCGTAGATCGCCCAGGAGGGGCCGTGATCGTGCGGGTTGCTGCCCTTCGGCCCGGTGTAACCGTGCGCCAGGATGGTGAAGCCGAGTTCCGCGTCCTCGTACAGAATATGCCGTTCCGGCGTGCCTTCCGGGATGTATGCCGCAATGAACGCCGGGTCGGACAGGGCCTGACGGGCGAGGTCGCGCACCTTCTCCCGCCCCGGGGTGCCGGGATGGTCCTTCAGTGCGGCATGGCAATCGGCGGCGAATTGCTCGATCGTGATCATCGGCGGCTGCTCCTTGGTTCGATTGTCAACGACGATAGGGAAAACAACGATGGCGGTCGAGGGTCGTGCCGAAATGCCGGCCAAGCGCCTCGATCGCATCGCCATGGTCGGGATAGGGGTCGGCATTGCCGCGGCCGACAACGATGCAGGTTCCGTCCGGCTTGCCTTGCGCCGGCAGCATCGCGGTCGCCAGCGCCAGGCCCTCCTCGTCCCGCAGGGTCAGAAAGATCGGCATCGTGCGCTGGATGTAGGATTTCTTGCCGATATCCTGCTCGATATAGACGGTGGTCGCGGGCTTGTAGCTGGCGTCCGCCTGTTCCCACTCGCGCCGGTAATGCTTCTCGACCGCGTGGTGCATCGCCAGCGACTCGGCGACCGCTTCCCCTTCGGAGATCAGGCGGAACCAAGTGCGGTTCTTCGGGGCGTCGCAGATGTATTCCATACAATGGCACCCTGCTTGGACGTTGGTGACAGCCAAGCTTAGAATGGAATCCAGTGCACAGGCAAACGGCGGGAAACCCATGGCGGATACGTTCGACTACGTGATTGTTGGCAGCGGCGCAGCCGGGTCCGTGCTGAGCAACCGCCTGACCGAGGAACCGGGCAACACCGTCTGCACCCTGGAATGCGGGCCGCCGGATCGGCACCCGTTCATCCACATCCCCGCCGGCTTCATCAAGATGCTGTTCAACCCTACCTACACTTGGCAATTCCAGACCGAACCCGGCGAAGGCACCAACGGTCGCCGCATCCCCACCACCCAAGGGCGCACACTCGGCGGTTCCTCCTCCATCAACGGCATGATCTACAACCGGGGCCAGCGCGAGGATTTCGATCACTGGGCGCAGCGCGGCAATCGCGGCTGGGGCTATGTGGACATCCTCCCGTATTTCAAACGCGGGGAACGCCGGGTCGGCGTCGGCGACGATCGCATCCACGGCCGCACCGGCAGCCTGCCGGTCACCGACAACGATTTCATCCACCCCATCTGCGAAGCCTTCATCGAAGGCGCCGCCGAATTGGGGATGCCGCGCTGCCAGGATTACAATTCCGGCGATAATCAAGCCGGCGTCGGCTACTTCCAACGCCTCATCAACCGCGGTTTCCGCCACTCCGCCGCTCGGGTATTCCTCCACCCCGCCAAAGCCACCGGGCGCCTGGACGTGCGCACGGATGCCCGAGCCGCCAGGATATTGTTCGACGGCACCAAGGCGATCGGGGTGGAATATGTCGACGACCGCGACCGCACGACCCGCCACCAAGTGTTCGCCCGACGCGAGGTCATCGTGTCCGCCGGCACCGCCAACACCGCCCGGCTGCTGCAAATCTCCGGCGTCGGGCCGGCCTGGCTGCTGAACGACCTCGGCGTGCCGGTCGTCGCCGATCTGCCCGTCGGCGAAAACTTCCGCGACCACTACAACGCCCGCATCGTGGCGCGGGTCAAAAATATCCGCACCATGAACGAAATGTCGCACGGCCTCGGCCTGATGGGACAAATCGCCCGCTGGGCCCTCGGCAAGCCATCCATCCTCGCCACCAGCCCGTCGATCGTCCACTGGTTCTGGAAAACCGAGGACACGATGCGCCAACCCGATATCCAAGGCGTGTTCAGCCCCGCCAGCTATAAGCAGGGCTTCGTCGGGCTGCTCGACGATTACCCCGGCATGACCTGCGGCGTCTGGCAGCACCGGCCGGAAAGCATCGGCTACGTGCGCGCCCGATCCACCGACGTGTTCGAGGACCCGATCATCCAACCCAACTACCTGAAAGACACCATCGACCAACGAGTCATGGCGCGCGGCATGCGCCTGGCTCGGCAGTTGCTGCATACCGGTGCATTGGCCAGCTTCTTCGACCAGGACGAACTGCCCGGCCCGAACGTCCAAACCGACGACGAGTGGCTGGATTATGCTCGGCAGTACGGCTCGACCTCCTACCACCTGATCGGCACCGCGCGGATGGGGCCGGCGACCGACAAAACCGCCGTTGTCAGCGACGAGTTAAAGGTGCACGGGTTGCAAGGGCTGCGGGTGGTGGACGCGTCGATCATGCCGAACATGCCCTCGGCGAACACGTATGCGTCCACCATGATGATCGCGGAAAAAGCGTCAGACATGATCCGGGGCCGCACGCCGCTGGCCCCGGTGGAAGGGATCGCGGCCTAGCAGACTGCTGAAAAACTGGGCCGGTCGGCGGCTCCCAGGGAGAATGAGCGCGTATGCCTATCTGGATCCCCATTGCGGTCACCGCCGCCTTGTTTCAATGCTGGCGCACGGCGATGCAGCAGAAGCTGCGCGGCCTGTTGTCGGTCAATGGCGCGGGCTTCGTGCGGTACCTCTATGGGATGCCGACCGCGTTGGTCATCCTATTGGTCGCGCTATGGATCACCGGCGCGCCGTTGCCGCAGATCAACCCGGCATTCCTGCTGTTCAGCGCTCTCGGCGGGGTCGGGCAGATCCTGGCGACCAATCTGCTGATCATGTCATTCGGCTATCGCAACTTCGCCGTCGGCACCGCCTATTCCAAAACCGAAACGGTACAGAGCGCGATCCTGGCCTATTTCCTGCTGAACGAGAGCCTGCGCCCCCTCGCCATCGGCGGCATGGGGGTTGGGCTGGTCGGCGTCATGACCCTGTCTTTGGCGGGGAAGGGCTTCAAACCGCGCGACCTGCTGATCGCGACCGTGCAGCCGGCGGCGGTATGCGGGCTGGGTGCCGGGCTGCTGTTCGCCTTCACCACGGTCTTCATCAAATTCGCCAATCAGGCGCTGCCCGATCCCAACCTGACGGTGCGCGCGCTATTCGGTTTGGTGGTGACCAATACGATGCAGATCGGCATGCAAGGCACCTACTTGCTCTGGCGCGAACCGGCGGAGCTGAAAAAGGCCTTCACCAGCTGGCGCAGTTCGATGTGGGTCGGCACCTTGTCCGGCGCCGGTTCGGCGTGCTGGTTCACCGGCTTCGCCATCGCCCCGATCGCGATGGTGCGGGCGGTCGGGCAGGTGGAGATGGTTTTCACCCTGCTGTTCAGCCGGTTTTATCTGAAAGAGGTGCTGAAGCCCGGCGATGTCGCCGGGCTCGCACTGGTCGTGCTGGGGGTGTTACTGGTGGTCCTCAGCCGTTGAGGGTCACTGCAACTCGGGAATGATCCATAGCGGCTTGTCGCCCCGGATCGTCCGCTGGCAATTGTCGAAAGCGTTGCGGAAGCGGGAATATTGCGTATCCCACGTCGGCCCGGCGAAATGCGCGGTCAGCACGACATTCGGCAGAGCGAACAGCGGATTGTCCGGCGGCGGCGGCTCCTGGTCGAATACGTCCAGACCGGCGCCGGCGATGGTGCCGTTCGACAGCGCCTCAATCAACGCGGGTTCGTCGACCACGGGGCCACGGCAGGTGTTGATCAGGTAGGCCGACTTCTTCATCAGCTTCAACTGTTCGGCACCGATCGTGTGCTTGGTCGCCGGCAACAACGGCACATGCAACGATACGATGTCGGAGGTTCGCAGCAATTCCTCCAGCAACGCGAAGCGGACGCCGATGTTTTCCGCGTGCTCCTCGCTCAGACGGGCAATATCGTAATACTGCACACGCATGCCGAAGGCGCGGGCGAGCTTGGCGGTTTTGCGACCGATCGTGCCCAGGCCGACAATGCCGAGGGTCTTGTTGTACATCTCGTACAGCTTGACCTCCGAGGCATTGTTGCCGCGCCAGCGACCGCCGGACACGTTGGCATGCTGCCAAACCAGACTCCGCGATACCGCCAGCATGAGCATAATCGCGTGCTCGGCGACCGCCGTGGAGTTGGCGCCGCCGTTGTTGCACACCGCCACGCCGGCTCGGCGCGCGGACTCGATGTCCACACGGTCGTATCCTGCGGATAGCAGTTGCACCAGTTTCAGCTTCGGCGCCCGTTGGTAGAAAGCGTCGTTCATGCTGCCATCGCCGAAGCCCACCAGACACACGGCGTCCGCCAGCGCGGCGTCGAATTCCGGGCTTCCTTGCTTCGCAAACACGGCATCGAGGCTGGCGGGCAGCAATTCTCGCGCGATTGTGAGTTCGTTCAGCGGATTTTCCGCGACAACGATCTTGGCCATCGATTTCCCCCTACAGTATGTATCGTTGGGACAATATCGATTCTCGGCGCGTTGGCACAGACCCGGCGTTTAATTTGCTTTTCCTCATATTTAGACACAATCCTATATTTTATTGCCCCCATTGCGCATGAATGATACGGAAGGTTGTATCAATCGCGTGACTGTCCAGGCACGCGCCCAGCCGACGGAGTGCGATTTTTGTGCGGGTTTGTGGGGCTTTTGAACCCGGCGGGGATCGCCTGCGCGCCAGCGGCCGCAGCGCTGATCGCTGGCATGCGCGATCGGCTCGTGCATCGGGGCCCCGACGATGCCGGTTCCTGGATCGACGCGGCGGCCGGTATTGCGCTGGGTAGCCGCCGTCTTTCGATCCTCGACCGGTCGCCGGCCGGCCATCAGCCCATGGCATCGGCCGACGGTCGCTACGTCCTCGCGCTGAACGGCGAAATCTACAACGCGCCGGACATGCGCGCCGAACTGGACGCGGCCTCGGCGGCAATCGCCTGGCGCGGCCATTCCGATACCGAAATCCTGATCGAGGCGATTGCCCGATGGGGTCTCGAACCCGCGCTCGAACGGGCGAATGGTATGTTCGCCCTTGCGGTTTGGGACCGGCAGGATCGGATTTTGTCGTTGGCGCGCGATCGGATCGGCAAAAAGCCGGTCTATTACGGATGGGCTGGGGCGGCGTTCGTTTTCGGGTCCGAGTTGAAGGCACTTTGGTGCCATCCGGATTTCGATACGCGCATCGACCAGACGGCGCTCACCGATTTCCTCCGTCTCGGCTACGTGCTGGGCCCGCGTTCCATCTTCGGCGCGGCGCGGCAATTGCCCGCCGGCACCGTCCTCTCGATCGGACCCGACGATACGGCCCGGCGCGCACTGCAGGAGCCGAAGTCCTACTGGCGCCTGAAGGATGCGGCGATCCAGGGCCTCGATGCCCGCGAATCCGGGCAGCACGCCACGATCGAGGAACTGGACAGCCTGCTGCGCGACGCCGTCGGCATCCGCATGCTGGCCGACGTGCCGATCGGCGGCCTGCTGTCGGGCGGCATCGATTCCAGCCTGATTGCCGCATTGATGACGGAACGATCGACCGCGCCGATCCACACCTACGCGGTCGGTTTCGGGATGGCGGAATGGGACGAAACCCAGCATGCCCGCGCGGTATCCGGCCATCTGGGGACGGTGCACAGCGAGACAACGATCTGCCCGGCCGATGTGCTGGCACTGATGCAGGATCTGCCGGCAATTTTCGACGAACCCTTTGCCGACGACTCCATGATCCCGACCACGCTGTTGAGCCGAGCGGCGCGGCGCGGGGTGACGGTGGCTTTGTCGGGGGATGGGGGGGACGAGTTGTTCGCCGGCTACGATCGCTATGCCGACGCGGCCGGATGGCTCGCGCGACGGCGGGCCACGCCGGCACCGCTGCGCTGGTTTACCGGTGTGGCAGCGGCGCGAATCGGGCGCCCGGCCGCCGGCTTCCTGGGTTGGAATCGGATCGAACGCCGGCTGCAACTGCTGGATACGCTGCTGTCGGACGACACGGCCGAGCACTTCAATGCCGCGATCATGTCCCGGACCCTGGATCCGGATGGGCTGTTGGCCAGCCCGGTCGGCGCGGCCAATCCGCTGCTGGGCGACGCCTATCGCCTGGGTCGCGCCAGCGATATCGACCGTATCATGTTCATGGATAGCCGGTCGTTCCTGGTCGACGACATCCTGACCAAGGTCGATCGCGCCGGCATGTCCGCATCGCTGGAAGTCCGCTGCCCGCTGCTGGACTATCGCGTGATCGAGATGTCGTGGCGCTTCCCCGACGACGCAAAAACGCGGGGCGGGGTGGGCAAGCTGCCGTTGCGCGAAATCCTGCACCGGCATGTGCCGCAGACCCTGGTCGATCGCCCCAAAATGGGTTTCAGCGCACCGGTCCAGATCTGGCTGAAGGACACGCTGCGCGATTGGGCCGAAGCGCTCATGAGCAGGGACGCTCTGGCCAGCCACGGGCTGCTGAACGTCGAGGCCTGCCGCCGCTATTGGGACGATTTCATGCTGCGCGGGCGCGCCTGGAATCCCACGGTCTGGAGCTTGTTGATGTTCCAGGCCTGGCACCAAGCCATGCGCGCCGCCACTGCGACCCGGCTATCGCGGCATTAGGCCCCGGCATAAGCTGCCCTGGTGTGTACCGTCGCAATCCTGATCCGTCCCGACCACGACTGGCCCATCGTGCTCGCCGCCAATCGCGACGAGCGGTTGGACCGCGCCTGGGATCCGCCGGCCGCGTGGTGGCCCGACCGGCCGGGGGTTGTCGCCGGGCGCGACCATTCCGGCGGCGGCACCTGGATGGGTTTGAATGCGCACGGCGTTGTGGCGGCGGTGCTGAACCGCCAGGGCAGCCTGGGACCGGCCGCCGGCAAGCGCAGCCGGGGGGAATTGCCGCTGATGGCGCTCGAAAGCGCGACGGCAGCCGATGCGGCGCGGGGGATAGCCGAACAGGATGCGGGGCAGTGGCGCGGGTTCAATTTGGTGCTGGCGGATAAGATGGGCGCCGTTTTCGTGCGTGGCGGCGGGCATGGCCACCCGCGCGCCTTCCCCTTGGCGCCCGGCCTGCACATGGTCACCGCGCACGATCCGAACGATCCGGAAAGCCCCCGCGTCGCCAAACATCTGCCCCATTTTCTGGCCGCTCAACCGCCGCAACCCAACGACTGGCGCGCCTGGACCGACATACTCTCCGACCGTTCCGGGGACGCGGGGGAGCAGATCGACGTGGTGCCTCGGGCGGGGTTCGGCACGGTCTGCTCATCGCTGGTGGCGCTGCCGAACGCGGGGCCGCCGGTGTGGCTGTTCGCCCCCGGGCCGCCGCACCGGACCGTGTTCCATTCCGCCTTTCGTACCTAGGGCGCCGCTGCTATACGTCCGGTCTTGTTCCGTCCGGCCACGGGCTTTTCCCCTTGGCGGACGGAACCACCGAAGGATGCAACCATGGCCCGCCGCCGACAACTCTACGAGGGCAAAGCCAAGATCCTGTTCGAAGGACCGGAACCCGGTACCCTCGTGCAGTACTTCAAGGACGACGCGTCCACGGCCAACGGGACCAAGAAGGGCACGATCACCGGTAAGGGCGTGCTGAACAACCGCATCAGCGAATATCTGATGTCGCGTCTGGCCGAGATTGGCATACCCACGCATTTCGTGCGCCGGCTGAACATGCGCGAGCAACTGATCCGGGAAGTCGAAATTGTGCCGCTGTCGATGGTCGTGCGCAATGTCGCCGCCGGCAGCCTGTCCACTCGCCTGGGCATCGCCGAGGGCACCCGCCTACCGCGATCGATCATCGAGTACTACTTCAAAAACGAGGCGCTGAACGACCCGCTGGTGTCAGAGGAGCACATCACCGCCTTCGGTTGGGCCGGCACCGCCGACCTCGACGACATGGTCGCGCTCGCGCTGCGGATCAACGATTTCCTGATGGGCCTGCTGCTGGGCGTCGGCATCACGCTGGTCGATTTCAAGCTGGAATTCGGCCGGCTGTGGGAAAACGACGAGATGCGCATCATCCTGGCCGACGAAATCAGCCCGGACAATTGCCGTCTGTGGGACAGCAAGACCAACGAAAAAATGGACAAAGATCGGTTCCGCCGCGACCTGGGTAAGGTCGAAGAAGGCTATCAGGAGGTTGCTCGCCGCCTGGGCATTCTGCCGGAAGCCGGTACGCGCGACCTCAAAGGCCCGGAGACGATGCAATGAAAGCCACCGTGACCGTCATGTTGAAGAATGGCGTTCTCGACCCGCAGGGCAAGGCGATCGCCCATGCGCTGGGCACGCTGGGCTTCGATGGCGTCAACGACGTGCGGGCCGGCAAGGTGATCGAACTCGATCTGGCCGAGAACGACGCCGACAAAGCCCGCGCCCAGGCCGAGGACATGGCCCGCAAGCTGCTCGCGAACGGGGTGATCGAAAGCTTCCGGGTCGAAATCGCCGCCTAAGCCCAGCCGCCGTTACGCCCAGCCGCCGTTATGCCCAGCCGCCGTTATGCCCAGCCGAACGACCGCTCCACCGCCTTCTTCCACGAACCCGCCAGCGCCGCCCGTCGATCCCCGGGCATCGACGGGGTCCAGGTCCGCGCGACCGCCCAGTTGGCGCGCAGATCGTCGAGGCCCTGCCAATAGCCCACTGCCAGCCCGGCCGCGTAGGCAGCGCCGAGCGCGGTGGTTTCAACGGTTGCCGGGCGCACGACGGGGACGTTCAGCATGTCGGCCTGGAACTGCATCGTCAGGCTGTTCGCCACCATCCCGCCGTCCACCCGCAACGTCTTGATGGCAATGCCGGAATCCTGCTCCATCGCGCGCACCACATCCATGGTTTGGTAGGCGGTCGCCTCCAGCGTCGCCCGAGCGATGTGGCCGGCCGAGGCAAATCGGGTCAGCCCGGCCAGCACACCGCGCGCATCGGCCCGCCAATACGGCGCGTACAGGCCGGAAAAGGCGGGGACGAAATAGACATCGCCGTTGTCGGGGACCGAGGCTGCCAGTGCCTCGATATCCGGACTGTGCTTTATGATCCCCAGATTGTCCCGCAGCCACTGCACCAAAGCACCGGCGATGGCGATCGAACCCTCGAGCGCATACGTCGCGGGCGCATCGCCGAGGCGCGCGGCCACCGTGGTCAGCAGGCCGTGGCGGGACGGAACCGCGACCGTGCCGGTATGCATGAGCATGAAACAACCGGTGCCGTAGGTGTTCTTGGCCTCCCCCGGTTCGAAGCAGGCCTGCCCCATCAACGCGGCTTGCTGATCGCCCAGAATGCCCGCGACCGGCACGCCGCCCAATGGCGACCGATCCAGCGCCACCCCATACACCGCCGACGACGACACAATCCGCGGCAGCACCGCTCGGGGCACGTCGAACGCGGCCAGCAGATCGGGGTCCCAGTCCAGCGTGGCAAGGTTCATCAACTGGGTGCGGGATGCATTGGTGACGTCGGTGACGTGCAGCCCGGTCAGGTTCCACACCAGCCAAGTGTCGATCGTGCCGAACAGCAGATCGCCCGCAGCAGCAGCGGCGCGCGCGCCCGGCACGTTGTCGAGCAACCAGCGCAGTTTCAGCGCGGAGAAATAGCTGGCCAGCGGCAGGCCCGTCGCCGCCCGAAACCGGTCCTGCCCGCCGTCGCGGGCGAATGCGGCGACCAGCGGATCGACGCGGGTATCCTGCCAGACCAGCGCGTTGTGGACGGGCAACCCCGAGCGGCGATGCCATAGGACGGTTGTCTCGCGCTGGTTGGCGATGCCGATGGCGGCCAGATCGGTCGGCGCCAGATCGGCCGATTGCAACGCCTCGGCGATGACAGCGCGCACATTGTCGCGAATTTCGATCGGGTCGTGCTCCACCCAGCCGGGTTGCGGGAAGATCTGGCGATGCTCCCGCTGGGCCGAGGCAATCGTGTTGCCGGCACGATCGAAGACGATGAAGCGGCTGGATGTGGTGCCCTGGTCGATGGCGCCGATATAGCGGGTCATGCGATTCTCCCTCTCGGTCGGCAGATTACCGCAACTGGGAACGAGCGTCCTGCGCGCCCGCCACGTTTCCGGCCGGAAAATGTCCTCGCGAACCGTTCGGTCTGGACCGATCGGGGGTGTCCGGCCCACACTCCTGCCACGCACGACAGGGAACCGCCGCATGTCAGCTCGCTTCGCAGGACGAACCGCCATCGTAACCGGGGGAGTCTCCGGCATCGGCGCCGGTATAGCCCGCCGGCTGGCGGCGGAGGGCGCGACGGTCGCCCTGTGGGACCGCGATGCGGCGGGACTGGCGGCGTCCGGCGCGGCGTATACCGTCGCGCTCGACATCGCCGATTCCGCTGCCGTGCATAAAGCCGCCGCCGACACCGCCGCCGCATTGGGCAAGATCGATATCATGGTCGCCTCGGCCGGCATCACCGGTCCGAACCACACGGTTTGGGACTATCCGGTGGATGCGTGGGACCAGGTCATCGACGTCAATCTGAAGGGCGTTTTCTATTCGAACCGCGCGGTCGTGCCGTTCATGCAGACGAACGGCTACGGCCGGATCGTGAACATCGCCTCGATTGCCGGGAAGGAGGGCAATCCGATGGCATCGGCCTATTCCGCTTCGAAAGGCGGGGTGATTGCGTTGACGAAAGCGTTGGGCAAGGAACTCGCGGCGAGCGAAATCCGGGTCAATTGCGTCACCCCCGCCGCCGTTCGCACCCCGCTGTTTTCGCAGATGTCGCAGCAACAGATCGACTGGATGCTGTCGAAAATCCCCATCGCCCGGTTTGGCGAAATCGACGAAATCGCGTCCTTGGTGTTGTGGCTGGCGAGCGAGGAAGCCAGTTTCTCCACCGGCGCGGTCTTCGATATTTCCGGCGGTCGGGCCACGTATTAGTTCGCGATATATTTTGGAGAAGTAACAAATGACTTCCGACGAATTGGGCTTCATGCCAGCCACCGAACTGACGGAACTGATACGGACCAAGAAGATTTCGCCGGTCGAGTATATGCGCGCGCTGCTGGAGCGGATCGAAAAATTGGAGCCGAAGATCAACGCGTTCGCGCATCTGGCGGCCGACCGCGCCATGGACGCCGCCCGAGCAGCCGAGGCCGCAACGATGTCCGGCGCTCGGATCGGACGCTTGCACGGGGTGCCGACGACCATCAAAGATCTGGTCATTACCAAGGACATGCCGACGCAAAGCGGCAGCGCGATCTTCGCCGGCCACCAACCGACCGAGGACTCGCCGGTCGTCCCCCGCCTGCAGAACGAGGGCGCGATCGTCCTGGGCAAAACCACGACGTCCGAATTCGGCTGGACCGGCGTGTCGCATTCCCCGCTGACCGGGATCACTCATAACCCCTGGAAGTTCGGCTATAACGCCGGCGCATCCAGCGCGGGGGCCGGTGCGGCGGCAGCAGCGGGCTACGGACCGTTGCACCAAGGCAGCGACGGGGCGGGATCGATCCGCATGCCGAGCCATTTTTGCGGTGTATTCGGTATCAAACCGACATTCGGTCGGGTGCCGTATTATCCTGTCAGCGTGGGGGACATGACCTCCCACATGGGGCCGATGTCGCGCACCGTCGCCGATAGCGCCCTGATGTTGGAGGTTATGGCGGGTCCGCACCCCCTCGACTACACCACCCTGGAAGCCGGTCCCGCACATTACCTCGCGCGGCTGCACGAAGGGATAAAGGGCAAGCGCATCGCCTATAGTCCCGATCTGGGCCATGCCCGCGTCGATCCGGAGGTCGCGGCGCTGGTGCGCAAAGCCGCCGAGCGGTTCAGCGATTTGGGCGCGACGGTGGAGGAGGTGAAGACCCCGTGGGCGGCGCCGGGACCGGAATTGGTGCGGTTTTTCTGGTCGGCGCATCTGACCCGGCTGAAGCCTTATCTGGCGGAATGGCGATCGCGCATGGATCCCGGTCTGGTGGCCTGTATCGAAGCGTCCGATAACGTATCGATTGCGGAATACCAGGCCGCCCGCGAGCGCAAGATGCCGTATATCGCCTCGATCCATGCGTGGTTCGAGAATTGGGATTTCCTGCTGACGCCGTCGGTGTCCGTTGCCGCCTTCCCGGCCGAGAAACTGATGCCCGACCATTGGCCGCAACACGCCTGGGATTGGGTGAGTTGGGCGGAATTTTCCTACCCGTTCAACATGTCCTGGAACCCTGCTGCCAGCGTGCCGTGCGGTTTCACCGCTGCGGGCCTGCCGGTCGGTCTGCAAATCGTCGGCAAGCGGTTCGACGATCTGGGGGTGCTGCAAGCCTCCGCCGCGTTCGAGCAGGCGCAGCCCTGGGCGGACAAGCGGCCGGCCTTGTGATATCGGAATGCGGGGTTCGTGCCCCGAACCGAACGAATGGAGGAACTCATGGCCTATTCCATCTACGACGCCACCGCGCCGCTCTGCGCCCAACAACTCACCGCGTTTCTGGGCGTTTGCGACAAAGCTGCCGCGCATTGCGCCGAGAAGAAAATCGACGAAGCCTGGCTGCTGTCGGACCGCCTATATGCGGACATGTTCCCGCTGGGTCGGCAGATCCGCCAACTCACGGATTTCGCGCGCAATACGGTGGGGCGTCTCGCCGGCGTTGCCGGTCCCGATTTCCCGGCCGCCGATCCCACCAGCTTCGCCGAGGCGAAAGATCGCGTGCAGAAGTCGCTGGATTTCGTGAACAGCATCGGCCGCGCGCAACTCGACGGCACCGAGGACAAGCAAGTGTCCTGGACCGCCGGCACGCGGGAGATGTCGTTCAAGGGCGACGCTTACGTGCGCTGGTTCGCCCTGCCGAACTTCTATTTCTTCTGCACCACCGCCTATAACATCCTGCGCCTTCGCGGCGTGGAAGTGGGCAAGCGGGACTTCCTCGGCCCGCAATAATACCGATCGGCCGAACGGCCGAACTGTATGCGCGCAGGGTTGGCGTGGCGGCTGCGCGCGAAACCAATACGACTCCGATCGGCCGAACGGCGGTCGGAGGTTCGGTTGGCTGATATAAGGCCGCCGCAATCGCCGCTTGGCGCGGGTCGGTCCGCATTGCTAAGGTGTGGACCGATTCGCGCCTCGTCCGGGCATTGGGGATTTGACACGATGAAGCTGAAGGCCGACCGCGCCACGCTCCTCAAAGCGCTGGCGCATGTCCAGAGCGTGGTGGAACGGCGCAATACCATCCCCATTCTCGCCAATGTCATGATCGCGGTGCGCGACGGCAAATTGTCGTTGACCGCCACCGATATGGAAATCGCCGTGGTCGAGGACGTGGCCGCCAGCAGCAGCCGCAACGGCGCCTGCACCGCGCCGGCCGCGACGCTGTACGAAATCGTACGCAAGCTGCCCGACGGGGCAGAGGTCGAGTTGGACCATCCCGGCGGCGACGCCCAGTTGGCACTGCGGGCCGGGCGCTACGACACCAAATTGGTGGTGCTGCCGGTCGACGATTTCCCCTCGATGACGGCCGGTGTGCTGCCGCACCGCTTCAACCTGTCGGCGCAAACGCTGCGGGCCTTGATCGATCGCACCCGCTTCGCCGTCAGCACCGAAGAAACCCGCTATTACCTCAACGGCATTTACATTCATGCCGCCGATAGCGACGGCACCAAAGTCCTGCGCGCCGTCGCCACCGACGGCCATCGCCTCGCTCGGGTCGAAGAGCCGCTGCCGGAAGGCGCCGACACCATGCCGGGCGTTATCGTGCCACGGAAAACGGTGAACGAGTTGCGCAAGCTGCTCGACGAGGTCAACGGCAATGTCGAAATCGCGCTGTCGGATACCCGCATCCAGTTCCGCGTCGATCAGATCCTGCTGACCAGCAAACTCATCGACGGGACCTTCCCGGAATACGAACGCGTGATTCCGCGCGGCAACGACAAGGTGCTGCGGGTCGGCAAGAAGGATTTCGCCGACGCTGTCGCCCGCGTCGCCGCGATTTCCTCCGAACGGTCCCGCCCGGTGAAGCTATCGCTAGCGCGCGATCTGCTGACGCTCTCGGCCGCCAGCCCCGATCAGGGCACTGCGACCGAGGAACTCGACGCCGATCGGGTCAAATACGACTCCGGTCCGTTGGAAATCGGCTTCCAGGCGCGGTATCTGAACGATATCACCGACCAAATCGGCGAAATGGTGGAATTCCGCTTCTCCGACGGTTCGGCCCCCACGGTGGTGCAGGACGCCGCCGATGCCACCGCGCTTTACGTGCTGATGCCCATGCGGGTGTGATCCCGGCCCGCCGAAGGGTCGGTCCGTTACTGGATCACCCCTTCGGCCGGACGGCTTGGGACGACAGCGGCAACGCCAAACGAGCCAAGGTGCGATAGCCGGCGTCTGTCGGATGCAAACGGTCGTCGCCGACATAGGGACTCGTATCGATTGTTCGGTCGCCAAATCGCGCAGCCACCGCGCCGATAGCCCGGCGGGCGGCTTCGTGGCCGCTCGGCAGCAACCATACGACCGATCGAGCCGTGACCGACGAACGCACGCGCACGAGATTTTCAATGGTGCGGGCCGAATCGCCGTCGTTTACCCCCAAGCTGATCACAACCCGATCCGCGCGGGCCGGCGACAGACGTTCCACGATGAAGCGGGTAGAGGTGATCCCCACCTCCGCCTCGACCTGGCATTCCGGCAATTTTTGCCCGACACCGACGGCGAGGCTGTCGCCCAACGATAGACAAAGCACGTTTTGTGCCCTCCGTTTTGGAAGGCACACCATTTAATGCAGAATGGTAAATAAAGTCTTAACGCGGGTCGAAAAACTTCGCGGCCTCGGTGTTTTTCACGCCCTCGTGCAGCAGCTTGTAGGGAAGATCGAGGCCGGTTCGCGCGCCCGCCGCCTGCACGATCCCCGCCGCATCGGGAAACCCGGCGGTGTCCAGCCAGGATGCCAAGGGCACAGAGCCGAGCAGGGCTGCGACGGCGCTGCATAGCAGGAATTGGAGTGTCAGGCCGATCGGGGTCGTGCGTGCCATTGTCTTGCTCTCTCGGGCGTCGAAGCGACGCGCATCGCGGCCTAAAACTGGAAATAGATGAAGGGTGCCACGCCGTCCGGCCCCAACGCGTCGATCGCGACGATGCCCACGCCGGCCACAACCGCCCAGGCCCAGTTGGGCCAAGACCCGGCATAGCCCGCCAAACGCGCCGCCAATTGGCGCGGCACCGCGTGCAAAACCAGCCCCAGCACCAGCAGCCCCGCCGTAAGCGGCGCGATTTGCAGCGTCGCGTCCGCCGCCGGGGCTTGCGTCAGATAAACCACCACGGTGTCGAAACTGGCCGCGCGGAACAGCACCCAACTGAGGCAGACGATGTGGAACACCAGCAGCAGCCGCAGCGCTCGACCCCAGCGGGATTGGGCGAATCGGCCCAGCGCCGTCCCCGACCATCGATCGAGCCAGCGCTCGACGACAAGCCCGATGCCGTGCAACGCGCCCCAGACAAGGAATTTCAACGCCGCGCCGTGCCAGATGCCCCCCAGCAGCATGGTCAGCATCAGATTGCGCGCGGTGAACAGGCGCCCACCGCGATTGCCGCCGAGCGGCCGGTAGAGATAATCGCGCAGCCAGGAGGAGAGGGAGATGTGCCAGCGCTGCCAAAATTCCCGCAAGCTACTTGCTCGGTATGGCTGATCGAAATTGAGCGGAAACCGATAGCCCAGCAACGCCGCCAGCCCGATGGCAATGTCGGTGTAGGCCGAGAAATCGCAGTAAATCTGCACCGCATACCCGTACGCCGCCAAAAGCCGATCCAGCACGCCATAGCGGCTCGGGTCGAAAAACACCGGATCGACCAGGCCGGTGGCGATGTAATTCGCGATCGCGACCTTCTTGAACAATCCGCCCAGGATCAACAACACCGGTTCGGCGAGCGGGATCGTCGCCGGCACCGGTTGCGCCAATTGCGGCAGGAAAAACGACGACCGCACGATGGGTCCGGCCACCAACTGCGGGAAAAACGACAGATAGAGCAGGATGTCGTCCAGCCGCCGGCACACCGCGACCTCGCCGCGATAGATATCCACCAGGTACGAAATGCCATGAAAGGTGAAAAAGGAAATGCCGACCGGCAGAATGACCTCGATCAACGGCAGTTCGACGCCGGTCTGGGCGGCAAGCAGGACCCGATTCGCGCCCTCGATCAGGAAATCGTCGTATTTGAAGAACGCCAGCAACAGCAGATGCGCGGCGACCGTCCCGCCCACCACCGCCCGGCGCGCCCGATCGGATGCCATCGCCGCGATGCCCAGACCGCCAAGGTATGTCAGCACCGAACTGCCGGCGAGCAGGAAGCAAAAGCGCCAGTTCCATTGCGCGTAGAACCAGTAGCTGGCGACGATCAGGACAAGGTTGCGCGCCCGCCCGTGGCCGGCCAGCGGGGCGACCAGCGCGAGGACGACGCCGAAGAAAATCAGGAAATCGAGGGTCGGAAACAGCATCAGGACGTCGGCCGCAGCGCTTTGTATGCCGCGTAACCGTCCATCAGCACCTGAAACAGCGCCTCCGCCGTCGTCCGATACCCCGACCGCAGAAGATGCACCCGGTCCGGCGCCATCGTCGGCGGGTGCTGCGATGCCCAGCGGTTCGCGCTGCACGGCCCGCCCATCGCTGCCTGCCAATCCCAGAAAAACAGTTTCTCGCGCGCCGCGACTTCGCGCTGAACGTCGCGCACGACGGAGAGTGGCCGCGGTTCGTCCCAGCGCGGATCGCCGCACATTGTGCGTCCCTTGAAACCCCGCGCGGTGTGTTTGGCGCTGTCGGGCGGCCCCACCACGACGATCGCCGCCATCGGAGCGGCTTCCCGCAGGATGCGCACGCTTTGGGCGAACCGTTCGCGGTAATCGGCGGCGGTGGTGCCGTTGTCGAATGCCTCATTCGTGCCGAACGCCAGCAGGATCGCACTGGGCGCGATATGGGCGAGTTCCTGACGCAGCGTGGCCGGGTCCATCCGCCCGACGATATCGACGGTGGCGCCGATGGTGCCCAGATTGGCCAGGATCGTGCCCGGCCCACCGCGCGTGGCGGTCCATGACAGCATATCCACCGGGGCATCGCCGACCGCGACGATCTCGACCTCCCCGCCGCTGGCAGCGCGGGGCAGGGTCAGCCACCGCGCCTCGGTCGTCGGGGAGTCGGTGCTCAGCCGCTTCCGCCAACCGGTCGCCGTCGCGATATCGATCGAGCCACCGCCGGGTTGGTGAAGGAATTCGAGCGTGACGTCGGCCATATCGGTCGGATCGGGGGCCGAGAGTGTCATGATCGCGCCCGCGCCGCCGTGTTGGCGCACCGCAGCGATTCCAACCGGCCCTGCCGCTCGGCCCGCCCGTTCCGCGACCCAACGACCCGACGTCGCCGCGACGCGATCCGGGCGGTAGTAGCGAAACGGCACGCCGGGTTGCAGCACGCCGCGCCCGGCATCGCCGAAGCGGGCCTGAAACTGCTCCCGCAGGCGACCGCTGAAACTGTCGTTCGCCGAGTGGCTATCGCCGACTTGCAAGACGACGACCGGCGCCGTCCGTGTGCGGGATTCCAAGCCGCTTAAGGCGCGATAGAGCGGCAGCAACGGCCCGGCCGGTCCCAGGCGGGCGGCGATTTCGGCATCGGGGGCTTCACGGTGCGTCGCACAGGCCGACAAAGCGAGGCAGACGAGCAACAGCAGACGCGCCGAAAATGCAGGGGACAGCATGGGACTTCCGATTGCTCCTGGCGCGCGATGGGTGTAGATTATCACTGGTTTTTCCCTCTGTCATCGGATGGCTTTGCGTGAACATCGCGCGTCGTAACGCGCTGCTGGTTGCAGCGGCATGCTCTGTGTTCGGCTTCCCCTCCGCCGACGCCGCCGAATCCCCGAAACGTGTGCTGGTCGTCGGCGACTCCCAAGCGCAAGGGCTGGCCGGCGGGTTGCAACGCCAATTGCTGCGCGATCGCAGCTGGCGGGTGATCGACCAGTCGCATATCTCGACCGGGCTGTATTCCACCACCCGCTTCGACTGGCCGGCCTCCGCGTCGGGGATTGCCGACAAAGAACGCGGGGCCGTCGCCGTGGTGATGTTCGGCGCCAACGACCGCCCGCCCATCCGATCCAACGGTGCCGTCGATCCACGCCGGGCGGAAACCTTCGCCGCGAACTACTGTGCGCATATCCGAGCGGTGGCGGCGGGATTGAAACAGGCCTGCCCGGAGGTGGTTTGGGTCGGGCATCCAATCGTGCGGGATCCGCTCTACGCCGAAGACATGGCCTTTCTGAACCAACTCTATGAGGCCGAGGCCGTGGCCTGCGGTGCCCGCTGGTTCCCCTCCTGGCCCTTGTTCACCGACAAAGCCGGGGCCTATGTCGCGCACGGCAAGGCCGTCGGCGGCCAAACCGAGCGGCTGCGGGCAGACGATGGCGTGCATCTGACCGCCGCCGGCTACGATGTGCTGGCGAATGCGCTGCTGCCCGATCTGCGGTTTGCCCTCGCGGGTCCATTGACGCCGCCGACCTGAATGATCCCCTGCCTGATCCTGGGCGACAGTCTTGCCGTTGGCGTCGGTCAGGCTCGGCCCGAGTGTTCGACGATCGCGGAAGTCGGCATCAACTCCACCCGCTATCTGCAAACCCTGCATGGCGCCCGTCATGCCCGGACGATCGTGATCAGCCTGGGGGTGAACGATTCGCTGGATATGGAAACCCTGGCCAACCTGCGGCAGCTTCGGCGCGGGGTGTCGGCGGATAGGGTCTATTGGCTGTTGCCCGGCATCCACCCAATCGCCCGCGATGCCGTGCGCACCGTTGCTCGGGAATATCGCGATCGCATCCTGGAGGTCGCGCCTTTGACCGGCGCGGATCGCATCCATCCGGATCGGGCCGGCTATGCGCAGTTGGCGGCGATGACCCGCGGGAGCGGCGGATCGGTCTACGGCGCCTTTGCGGAGCGGACGCTGGCGTATCGGGATTTCCCGTTGCCGCTGCCGCCGCCTGTGCCAGGAGTACCGGGGGTCAAAGTCTGGGCTGGGCCGTATAGCTTGAACGGGCTGCCGGTGCCGCCGACGCCGCCGGCAAAACCGCCGCCGCGTTGATCGTCAAAGTCGGGTACTGGCCGGCCGCCAATGCATCGAGGCTGGGTGCGGGCAAGCGCAGCGCCACCGCATAACGCCAGGATGCCGCCAGCGCGTCGAACAGGAAGGCGCGCAGCACCGGGCTGGGCACCGCTTCGATGAACATCAGCGGATCGCCGCCGTCGTTCACGCCCGCGACCCAACGCTTCATCGCGCCCTGCCCCTGGCCGTACGCGGCCAGCAACCGCAGCAGATCGCCGTGGATGTCGGGGTCCTTCGCCAGGACCTGGATGTAGCGCTGCCCGACGGCGAGGTTGGTGCCGGGTTCGGCCAGCCGGCCCATCCGGTCGGCACTGAGCGCCCCGATCCCGCGCGCGGTATTCGGCATGATCTGCATCAACCCGCGCGCACCCAAACTGGATACCAAATCGGATCGGAAATTCGATTCGTGCTGAACGATACCATATACCAATGTTGGATCGATTGTGAAACCGCCATCGGGTTTCAATTTCGGCGGCATACGGCGATCTTCGGCGACGACGGCGGTGCGATATCCGACCCGCAAACTCAGCGCGAAATGCGGCATTTCGGCCGCTTCGGCAACGACAATCAACAGGTCCTTGAGCGTCTGTTCCGTTTCCACATCGAGCGCCAAAGCCCGCAGCTCGTCTTCGGCCCTTGCGTATTCGCCAACCTGCAACAGCGCGAAAACCCGGCGGGCTCGGGGGATTGCCATCAGCCGTTGAAAGTCGATCGCGCCGAGCGTTCGATCCGATGTCGGATTGGCATCGAATGCGTGGATAAGGCCCAGGCGGCGGCGTGCGATCCGGCCGTAAAATGTATCCTGCGCGAGTGCCGTCCGACGCAACCAGAGGGAGGTTTCGGTGGGCTGCCCGGCCGCTTCGCTGACCCTCGCCATCCAAAAAGCGGCGGCAGATCGTTGCGTATCGTTTTGTGCTGTTTCGTATGCAGAATTGAATAATATTGCTGCATCGGTCGCATTGTTTTGCCGCCACGCGGCGAGTCCGCCGGCCAGCAGATCGTCCGAAATCCGCCCATTCGCCGGCGCATGCACCAATGCTCGGCTTGCCGCAATCGCGTCGGCATCGCGATTTTGCGCGAAAAGTCCGCGCACGCCGCCGGGTGCGGCCACAATGCGCCGCTTTGCAGGCGGGGCATTTCCACTGACGGCATCATTGTTTCGCTCGGTATCGGCGGCTGGCTTTAAGCGCCGCAAGCGGGCAGCAATGGCCGCGCTGTCGGCTTGATCGCCGAAACGACGCAGCCAGGACGACAGTTGTTCGGCCGTAGGATGGAAATTCGGATTGAGATAGCGTGCCGCCAGCACAGGTCCTGCCATCCAATCGGCCACGACATAGGTCAACTCTCGATCGGCATCGGCGATTGCGCCATTATTTTGCAGATAGAGAATATGCTTCACCAAAGCCACGTCGCTGGGCGACAATGGTCGTGGAAAATCGATCCGATCGCTACCTGGCGCAACCATTCGAGGTATCGCCATGGCGGTTTCATCGTTCGTTTCAGCAACTCGCTGTGCAAAGGCACCGGATACGCACGCGGATACCATAAAAACGGTACAGAATACGTATGTGCCAATGTTGGCGAGCCAGCTGTCGATGCGCTGTCTCATTCGCATTCAGCGTTTCTACACACCGATATTCGATATTGCAAGTGTTCCGCGAAACTCCCGGAATTCGGTACCTCCGCACGAACATTGAGGCAAATTCATGGCGACATTAAGTCGCTGCATATTCCGTTAATTTACCGTTTATATTCAGTTCGGTAAGATAATTCGATACGGAAAAAGCGATTTCGATACGTATCCAGATGCGGAAAAATTGTTGAAGCAGTTGGCGTTAGCCGATCCGGCCCGCTTTTCGGCAACACAACGCCGGCATGCCTCGCCACCCACGCCCTCGAACGATCCGGCCGTGCCGAATGCGGCTTCCCGCCCGGACGCAACGCTGGCATCTTCCGGCGGTGCCACGGCTTCAGCGCCTTACCCTCACCGATTTCCGCAGCTACGCCGGCTTGACCTGGCGTCCCAACGCCGCGATCGCCGTGTTCGTGGGGCCGAATGGCAGCGGCAAGACCAATTTATTGGAAGCAGCGTCGTTTTTGGTTCCCGGTCGCGGCCTGCGAGGCGCGCGCAACGCCGATCTGCCGCGACACGGCGGCGCGGGCGGCTGGGCGGTGGCGGGGCGCTTCGAATCGCCGGACGGGGCATACGACATCGGCACCGGCACCGCGCCCGACGGGCCGCCGGACCGCCGCATTTTCCGCCTGGACGGCGCCGCGCCGCGCAGTCAGGCCGAAATCGCCCGCCGCATCGCCGCCGTCTGGCTGACGCCGCAGATGGATCGGCTGTTCCAGGAAGGGCTGTCCGGCCGCCGCCGGTTCCTCGACCGGCTGGTCTGGGCGCTGGAACCCGGCCACGCCCGGGAAATGGCCGCGCACGACGCCGCGATGGGCAGCCGCAACCGCCTGCTGACCGAGGGGCGGCAAGACCGAGCCTGGCTGGCTGGGTTGGAGGATGCGATGGCGCGGCATGCGGTGGCGGCGACGGCGGCGCGATCCGCTTTGGTCGCGCGCCTCAACGCGGCCCTGGCCAGCGGCGTCGCCGGGGCGTTTCCGGTCGCCCGAATCGCGCTGGCCTGCCCGATTGCCGAACGGTTGGCGGCAGATCCGGCCCTGGCGGTGGAGGATTGGCTGCGGGCTTCGCTGGAGGCCAATCGCGGCCGCGATGCCGCTGCCCACGCTGCCGCGCTGGGGGCGCATCGCAGCGACATGGTGCTGACCGACGCGGTCGCCGGCACCCCGGCCGCGCTGGCCAGCACCGGCGAGCAAAAAGCGCTGCTGATCGGCGTCATCCTGGGCCATGCCGTACTGATCGCCGAAACCCGCGGTTTTCCGCCAATCCTGCTGCTGGACGAGCCAGCCGTACACCTCGATCCCCGCCGGCGGGAGGCGTTGTTCGCGGCGCTGATCCGCCTGCAGGCGCAGACGCTGATGACCGGCACCGACATCGAGACCTTCGCCCCCCTGTCGGGGCGCGCCGAAATGCTGCGGACCGGCGGGGGCGCGCTGTACCCCCTGTCCTAAATCGCGCGCGGATGCTAGGATAATCCCTATTCCATCCATTCACGGAGTACCCCTTCGGCATGTCCGACAACGCCGACGCGACCCCCGATTCCGATCCCGAGGCTTACGACGCCGCGTCGATCTCCGTGCTCAAGGGATTGGACGCCGTTCGGCGCCGCCCCGGCATGTATATCGGGGACACCGACGACGGCTCGGGGTTGCACCACATGGCGTTCGAAATCATCGACAACGCCGTGGACGAGGTGCAGGCCGGGTTCGCCACACGCTGCGAACTGACCCTGAACGGCGACGGCAGCGTCACCGTGCGCGACGATGGGCGCGGCATTCCGACCGATATCCATCCCGAAGAAGGCATCTCCGCCGCCGAGGTCGTGCTGACCAAGCTGCATGCCGGCGGGAAGTTCAACCAGAACTCCTACAAAGTGTCCGGCGGTCTGCATGGCGTTGGCGCAGCGGTGGTGAACGCCCTGTCCGAGTGGATGGAAGTCCGCATCTGGCGCAACGGGATCGAGCACAAAATCCGCTTCCAGCACGGCGACGCGGATGCTCCGCTGGCGATCGTCGGCCCGTCCGACCAGCCGAACGGGACCGAAGTGACGTTCAAGGCGAGCACGGGGACGTTCACCAAGACCGAATACGATTTCGCGCTGCTGGAACGGCGGATGCGGGAACTGGCGTTCCTCAATTCCGGCATGATAATCGTGCTGCGGGACGAACGCCACGCCACCCCGGTCGAGAGCACGATGCGCTACGACGGTGGCCTGATCGCCTTCGTGGAATATCTGGATCGCGCCAAAACCGCCGTCTTCACCCCGCCTATCAACTTGCGAACCCCCGCCGAACAGGAAGGCATTCGGGTCGAATTCGGCTTGTCGTGGAACGATAGCTTCCACGAGACCATGCTCTGCTTCACCAACAACATCCCGCAACGCGACGGCGGCACCCATCTGGCCGGCTTCCGTCAGGCGCTGACCCGCGTGGTCACCAAATACGCCGAGGGTATGGGCAAAAAAGAGGGCCTCGCGCTGGTCGGCGAAGACATGCGGGAAGGCATGACCGCCGTGCTGTCGGTCAAGGTGCCCGATCCGAAATTCTCCTCCCAGACCAAGGACAAGCTGGTCAGTTCGGAAGTGCAGCCGGTCGTGCAGGCCGCCGTGGCCGACGCCGTGTCGCATTGGTTCGAAACCCACCCGCGGGAGGCCAAGTCCATCATCCAGAAAACGATGGACGCCGCCGCCGCCCGCGAAGCCGCACGGAAAGCGCGCGAGCTGACGCGGCGCAAGGGCGTGCTGGATATCTCGACACTGCCGGGCAAGCTGGCCGACTGCCAGGAACGCGACCCCGCCAAGTGCGAAATGTTCATCGTCGAGGGCGATAGCGCCGGCGGGTCCGCCAAGCAGGGTCGGGACCGCAAATTCCAGGCCATCCTTCCCCTCAAAGGCAAAATCCTCAACGTCGAGCGCGCCCGCTTCGATCGTATGCTCGGCTCCCAGGAAATCGGCACCCTTATCACCGCTTTGGGCACCGGTATCGGTCAGGGACCGATCGAGCAAGGCGGCTTCTCGATCGAGAAATTACGCTACCACCGCATCGTCATCATGACGGACGCGGACGTGGACGGATCCCATATCCGCACCCTGCTGCTGACTTTCTTCTTCCGCCAGATGCGGGAACTGATCGAGCGCGGGCACCTCTATATCGCGCAGCCGCCGCTGTATCGGGCGAAGCGGGGCAACGACGAGCGGTACCTCAAAGACGACGCGGCCATGGAATCCTATTTGCTGGACAAGGCCCTGGCCGGCGCCCGGCTGTCCTACTGCGACGGCGACGTCTTCGAAGCCGACGAGCTTCGGTCCCAGGTCAATGTGTTGCGCGAAGCCACGTTGAACCTGCGCCGCCTGTCCAGCACCATCCCAACCTTCCTGCTGGAACAAGCCGCCATTGCCGGCGTTCTGACCCAGGATTCGATCGCCGCGACCGAACGCGCGCCGGCTTTGGCCGCGCGGCTGAACGCCGTTTCTCCGCCAAACGAGCGGGGCTGGCTGGTCAATGCGGATAGTGGATTGATCATGTCGCGGACGGTGCGCGGGGTGGTCGAGAAATATACGATCGAACCTTCCGCCATGCGCAGCGCGGAGGCGCGGTGGCTGACCGATCGCGCCGAAACCCTGGCCCGCCGCTTCGCCGAACCGGCAAGCCTGAAGCTGGACTCCCAGACTCCCACCGTAGCAGGCCCGGCATCGGCCTACGATCGCATCCTGGCGCATGGCCGGCGCGGCTTGTCGTTCCAGCGCTTCAAAGGGTTGGGGGAGATGAACCCCGATCAGCTCTGGCAGACCACGCTGGACCCATCGGTTCGGTCGCTGTTGCAGGTGAAGGTCGCGGATTCGGAGGACGCTGCCCAGGTGTTCAGCACCCTGATGGGCGATGTGGTCGAACCCCGACGCGATTTCATCGTTAGCAACGCACTGAAGGTCGCCAATCTGGACGTGTGATACTGGGCGCCCGAACTTCTAACGCTTGTGCAGTCGGCTTCCCGGCCTGTACCGCCGCTTGAATTGAGGTTCCGATGCCGACACTGGATGCGTTGAACGCCGCCCCATTGGATGTGTTCGTGGCCGCATTGGACGGCGTGTTCGAACACGCGCCGTGGGTTGCCGCCAAAGCCGCTGCCGGCCGGCCCTTCCCAACCGTGGCCGCGTTGCACGATGCGCTGATGGCGCAGGTGCGGACGGCCTCGGCAGAAACCCTGGTGGCATTCCTGTGCGGGCACCCCGAGCTTTCGCCGAAAGTGTTGGCCGATCCGGGGTTGACGGCGGCGTCGCGCGACGAACAAGGCGGGTTGGGCCTGGATAGCCTGGGCGACGATCTGCGCCGGTTCGAGGATTGCAACGCCGAATACCGAGCGAAATTCGGCTTCCCGTTCATCGTCTGCGTCCGCCGCCTGACGCCGCCTTTCGTCCAACGCGCCATGGGCCGCCGTCTGGCGAGCACCCCGGAAACCGAACGCGAAACCGCCATCGCGGAAATCGGTTACATCTCGCGACTGCGCCTCAAGGATCGGGTCGAGGGTCCGGGCATGCCGAAAACCGACGGGCATTTATCCACCCATGTGCTGGACACCGCGCGCGGCTGCCCGGCGGCGGGGGTGCGGATCGAATTGTTCCGCGAAGGCGCGCAGATCGCGGAAGGCCGCACCAACCGCGACGGCCGCACCGAAGCCCCGCTGATCGAGGGCGAGCCCCTACGCATCGGGCGCTACGAATTGCGTTTCCACGTCGCAGATTATTTCGCCAACTGGCCGGCAGCCGCCGATCCGCCGTGGTACGATATCATCCCGATTCGTTTCGCCATCGCCGAACCGGAAGGCCACTACCACACGCCGCTGCTGCTGGGCGCATGGACATACACGACGTATCGCGGCAGTTGAGCAGGAATCGCCCGTTCCACCGTCCTGCGGAGTCCGTCCCATGAATCCGAACCCCATGCGCGCCGCCCTCGAACGCGGGGAACCGCAGATCGGCACCTGGCTGACCATGGCGCGCAACCCCGCCATCCTCTCGCTGATGAAAGCCGCCGGGCTCGATTTTGCTCGGGTGGACATGGAGCACACCGCGCTGACCATCGAGACCATCGCCGATATGGCGGTGTTGTCGCGCGCCCTGAACTTCCCGATCGCCGTGCGCCCGCCCAAAGCCAACCGCGAATGGATCACCCGCCTGCTCGACGTCGGGGTTTGGAACCTGCATTGCCCGCAGGTCGAAAACGCGGCGCATGCGCGGGAAATCGTCGAAGCATCGCGCTACGCGCCGATGGGTCTGCGCGGCAACGGCGGGCTGAGTGCTGCCACCGACTTCGACGGCACCTTGTCGCAGACGGATCGGCGGGCGCATGCCAATCGCCAAGTCTATGTCACGGTCATGTTCGAAACCGCCAAGGCGTTCGACGATCTGGACGCGATCGCCGCCATGCCGGGGATCGACGCGCTGACGATCGGGCCGGCCGATCTGGGACAGGACCTCGGGGTGACCGGCACGCCGGACGCCGGACGGGTGTTGGACGAACACCGCGACCGCATCCTCGCGGCGTGCCGCAAGCACGGCAAAACCGCCGCGATGCTGGTCGGCAGCTTCGAGGAAATGCAGAAATGGAAGGAAGCCGGCGTGCTGCTGCTGGCCTATTCCTCGGACGCCGATGTGCTCTATCGCGGCTACAGCGCGGCGATGAAGCAGATCAAGGGGGCATAGAGCGCGAGGAAACAATAGGCCGGGGCGGGATGGCGATCAGCGCGGCCAGCGCCAGCGCCGCGGTCAGGGTCCATTGCGCGATGGCGAAGGCGTGGGCGTAGGCACGCTCCCCCGTTGCACCGGCCAGAACGGAAAAGAACAGGCTGCCGATCGCCGCCGCGCTGACCGACGCACCGACTTGCAGCGCCGAGTTCAAAATACCGGCCGCCAATCCGCCTTGCTGCGGCGGCACATCGCCCAACACCGTGTTGAACAGGCGCGGGAAGGCGATGCCCTGCCCGAACCCCGCCAGGAACAGGGCCGTCGCCAGCACCCATCCGTCGGTGCCGATCCATACCAGCGCGCCGACGGCGGCATAGAACGCGACCTGGATCGCCATCCCGATCGCCAATAGGCGCGGGCGCAGCCGTACCAGCCGGGCCGTTGCCAGCGGCCCCAGCGACAGGCCGATCCCGTACGGCACAATGGTCAGGCCGGTCCATAACGGCGGCACCCCGCGCCCGAGTTGCTGGTAGATGCCGAACAGGAAATAGAAAGACGTGGTGAAGAAGAACAGCATCCCGACCAGCACGCCTCGGCGGAAGGTGGGGATGGCGAACAGCCGCATATCGACCAGCGGCATGCCGCCTCGACCGGCCAACCATGCCTCGAACCGCAGGAACGCCGCGATCGACAATGGGGCGCTGGCCAGGACCAGGAAGACCCAAAGCGGCCACCCTCGATCCCGCCCGAGCGAGAGGGGCAGCACGATGGAGGCGAGGGCGGTGGACAGGAGGATGGCGCCGCCGATGTCCAGTTTCACCCTCTGGCTGCCGCTGGTTTCCGGCAGCAGGAACCAAGCGGCGACAATGGTAACGAGGCAAAATGGCAGCTTCAGCAGGAACACCGCCCGCCAGCCCCAATCGAACGGGTTCCAGGCCACCAAAGCGCCCCCGGCAAACTGCCCGACTGCGGCGGCGAGACCCACCGTCGTGCCGTACAGGCTCATGGCGCGCGCCAAGGCTCGGTCGTCGGTGTAGAGCGCGCGCATGGTAGCGAGGGTCTGCGGTTGCAGCATTGCAGCGGCGATACCGAGCGCCACCCGCCCCACCAGCAATTGGGTCGGGGTTTGGGCGACGCCGCATAGCAGATTGGCGAGGGCGAAACCGGTCATCCCCAGCATGTAGAGCAACCGCCGGCCATAGAGATCGCCCAGGCGCCCGCCGGTGATCAGAGCGACCGCGTAGCCCGCCGCGTAACCCGAAACCACGAGCTGCGTTTCGGCCGGCGAGGTATGCAGGTTTTCGCGAATCGACGGCAGGGCGACGTTGACGATGAAGAAGTCGATCGGCGGCAGCAGCGCGCCCGCCAGCAACACGAACAAGGCTGGCCATCGCGTTGTCGCGGCTGGGATGGCCGGCAAGATCGTTCCTCCGCTTCACACCGTTCTGGCGTCCTGGCCGGAAATTGAGTAGCGGGGACAGGTCTGTTCCACAAGGCAACCCGCCATCGCCGCTTTCCCCCCACCGCTGCGACCCCGCGACCCCGACGGCCACTATGCTCGGCTGGGGATCGAACCGACCGCGCCGGCCGAGGCGATCGCGGCTGCCTTCCGACGCCAAGCCCGTTTGCTGCATCCCGACGTGCCGGGCACCGGCAATACCGACGCATTCGTGGCAGCGAAGCGGTCGTACGACGTTCTGAACAATTCCCGCACCCGCGCCGAATACGACCGTGCCGCTCGCCGAGCCGCGTTGGAGTCGGTGGAGCCGGGGGAGATCCCGCCGATGCGCCCGACGCACATGGCCGCTGCGCCGATTCGCAACCCGCGTGTTGCGGATGTGCCCATCGCCGTCTGGGCGGTGCTGGGCACCGTGTTGGTGGTCGGCATTTTCGAAATCGTCCGGCACTTACTAATGCTGTCGCCGTTGCCGCCCCATCGGGAAATACGGGCCAATGCCCCGATCGTGACCCCGGCCTCGCCGGAGGTGGCGCGTATACTCGCCTACGGGCCGACGCCGCTGCGCCTGCCGGGCAACCCCAATTATTACATCGTGCCCGCTGCTGGGGGGACGGTGGTTTGGCGGTACGACGAACCGCGCAAAGCCTTCGTGCCCGCCGGGCAATTGCCGCCCTTCAGCTCGGTGCAGGCCTTGCGCCTGAACCGGCAGAACGGGCTGGTGGAGGTGCGGATCGGCGACGCTGCCAACGGATTTATCGAGGCAGCGCGCCTGACCCCCGGCGACGCGGCCGCCGCGCATCGCGCCTATTGCGCCCATAATACCGGCCCGGCCCCCGGCAACGGGGAGATCCTGCACCAAAGCGGCACCGGCAAAGGACGGCTGGCGCTGGACAACCGCACCACTCAGCCGGCGGTGGTTAAACTCCGCGACAGTGCAGGGACGACCGTGCTGACGACCTATCTTGCGCCCGGCGCGCATGTCGAGGTGGAGGGGTTGCCGGAAGGCCGCTACCGGCCCGATTTCGCGATCGGGGAACTCTGGAGTCGCGCCTGCCAAAGCTTCGCGGCGGGCATGCGCGCCCAGCGATTGAGCGGTTTTTTCACCCTGGCAGCGTTGACGCCGCTGACCATTCCGCCCGACCTTCCCGGCGAGCCTTTTCCGGTGGATATTCCCGATCAGGCCTTCGAACGGGACCAATAGCCATGGCAATCGTGTTGCAGGAATCGTTGCGCGGCTTGTTTTACGCGCCATTTTACGCGGCGCTGGCACGTGAAGCCTATGCGCAGGAAGGCGTGGACGTCGCGTTCGTGTCGGCCCCCAGGCCGGGCGATGCTGCCACCAATGTCATGGGCGGCGCGGCGGATGTGTGTTGGGGCGGCCCGATGCGGGTGATGCAGACCTACCATCGCATGCAAGACTGCGACTTGGTCTGCTTTGGGGAGGTCGTGACCCGCGATCCCTTCGTGCTGGTCGGACGGACGCCTCGGCCCGGGTTCGCGGTGGGCGACCTCCTGGGTTTGCGGGTGGGAACGGTCAGCGAGGTGCCGACCCCCTGGATGTGCCTGCAACACGATCTGCGGCTGGCCGGGGTCGATCCGCAGAGCGTGACGCGGGTTTCCGATCGATCGATGGCGGAGAATTGCGCCGCCCTCGCTGCCGGCACGCTGGATGTCGTGCAGGTCTTCGAACCCTTCGTATCGTCGTTGTGCGCGGCGGGCATCGGGCATATCTGGTACGCGGCGGCGGCGCGCGGGCCGACCAGCTACACGACGTTTTACGCCCGGCGCGGCGTGCTGACCGAACGACACGACGAACTTCTGCGCATGGTCCGCGCGATCTACCGCACCCAACAATGGGTCGCGGGGGCGGACGGGGCCGAGATTGCCGCGACCGTCGCATCGTATTTCCCCGACGTGCCCGGCGAAATCCTGAGCGCGGCCTGCACCCGTTACAAAGCCCTGGAAATCTGGGGCACGACCCCGCTGCTACCCCGCGCCGGTTACGATCGATTGCGCGACAGTCTGGTGTCCGGCGCCTTCGTCGATCCCGGCACCCCGTTCGAGGTCGCGGTGGACAACAGCCTTGCCGAACTTGTGCTCCAGACGACCGCACCGACGCCTATCGTTCCGCTAAACCGCCCATAACCCCAACAATCGCCAAACGACGAAGGGATCTTGCAATGCCATATGTCACCGCCGACGACGGGGTGCGGCTCTATTACGAGGAATGCGGCAGCGGCACGCCGATTGTCTTCGTGCATGAATACGCGGGCGATCATCGCGCCTGGGAAACCCAGATGCGCCATTTCGGCCAGCGTTACCGAGCGATTACGTTTGCCGCGCGCGGCTATCCGCCGTCGGATGTGCCCAACGACGTTTCCTTCTACTCCCAGGCGCGGGCTGCCGACGATATTGCGGCGGTGTTGACCGGGATGGGCATTGCCAAGGCGCATGTCGTCGGGCTGTCGATGGGCGGGTTCGCGACGCTGCATTTCGGCTTCCGGCATGCGGACAAGGCGCTCTCGTTGGTGGTGGCCGGCTGCGGTTACGGGGCCGAGAAGGGCGCGCAGGATAAATTCCGCGCCGAAGTCGATGCGGTGGCGGCGTTCATCGATAACGAGGGGATCCGGGTTTTTGCCGAGAAATACGCCTACGGCCCGACCCGCGTGCAATTCGAAAACAAGGACCCGCGCGGCTTCGCTGAGTTCAAGCAGCAATTGTCGGAACACTCCGCCGTCGGCGCGCGCAACACCCAGTTGGGTGTGCAGAAGGAGCGGCCGTCGTTGTACGATCTGGTCGATCGGATGAAGACGCTGACCGTGCCGACCCTGATATTGACCGGGGACGAGGATTGGCCCTGCCTGCAACCGGCGTTGTTGATGAAGCAGACCATTCCGACTGCGGCGCTATCGGTGATGCCCAATTGCGGCCACACGATCAATATCGAGGACCCCGACCAGTTCAACCGCCTTGTCGGCGATTTCGTTGTCCAGGTGGATTGCGGCCGCTGGCCGGCGCGCGACCCCCGCGCGATGGTGGCATCAATTACCGGGATGAAATAGCCGACACGAACGTCCTATTACCGGCGCCACCACGGCGTCGGCGGAGGACTGAGCCATGCAAGCGAAAAACCACCGACGCGACATGTGGGCCAAAAGGCTTTTGGCGGGCGTTGTGCTGGCGGGGCTCGCGGCCGTGCCGACGCTGGCGCAGAGCACCGGCAATTTCAACCTGTTCGGCACGATCGAAAAGGCCGACGCCACCGCCATCGCGCTCAAGAACGACACCGACGGTGCGGTCGAGACATTCAAGCGCAGCCCCACCCTGCTGACGTTGCGCAACAAGCCGGCGACCCTGGCCGACATCGCGCCGGGGGATTTCGTCGCCTCGGCGGCTCGGCGCGGCACCGACGGCAAGCTGCACTCGACGGAACTGCGCATCTTCCCGCCGGCCATGCGGGGTGTGGGCGAGGGCCAGCGGCCGATGAACGATCCGGGGAACCAGACCATGACCAACGCCACGGTGACCGGCGCGGTGGTCGTCGATGGCAGCAACAATCTGAAAGTCCGGTTCGAGGGCGGCGAGTCCGAACTGATCCTCGATCCCGGGGTGCCGGTCACTCGCATCGATACCGCCGACGCCAGCCTGGTAACGGCCGGCGCGAAAGTGCGGATGCAGGGCGTGCGCAACGCGGACGGCGCAACGGTCACCCGTATCACGGTGCAATAGCCCGCACCGCCGCTGCCGGTCGCAGATGCGGTCGCCGCTACCAGGCGGCGTCCAGCAGCATGCGCACCGTCGCCGGGCCGTCGATCTTGCGCGGATTGGTATGAATCCACCGATCGTGCATCGACCCCACCGCCACCGCATCCATCTGCTCGGCTTTCATCCCGACCGCCCGCAAGGTTGCCGGCAGGCCCAGCGACGCGATCAACGCCGCCACGGCATCCCCGGCACCGAGGTCGGGGCGGCCCAGCGCCTCGCTTACCCAGGTCTGCCGTTCGCCGTTGACCGGCGCGTTGAAGCGCAGGACGTGCGGCAGCATGATGCAGGATGTGTAGCCGTGCGGGACATGCGCCGTGCCGCCCAGTACATGGCCGATGCCGTGGCTGGCCCCCTTCGACACCCCGTTCTGCGATCCCATGATCGACATCCACGCGCCCAGTTGGCAGTCGAGCCGAGCGGCGAGGTCGGATGGGTCTTTTTTGACGGCGGGCAGTCCGCGCGCGAGCAGCCGCAGGGCCTGCATCGACATGCCGTCGGAGAACGGCGTCGGATTGACCGAGCAGATGTCCTCGACCGCATGATCGACGGCGCGGATGCCGGTGGACAGGAACAGCCATTCGGGCGTGTGAACGGTGACGGCGGGATCCAGAATGACGGTGCGCGGCATCATGAGCGCGTGGCCGTAGCTCTGTTTCCGATGCCGCTCGGTGTCGGTGCAACCGGCAAACGCCGTGAACTCCCCGGCGGACAGCGTGGTTGGCACCGCAATGGATCGCACGCCCGGCGGTTTGGTCGGCGGGCGCAGCGTGCGCCCATCCGGCGCGATCGTCGCGGCGAAGGCTTCCAGCGCATCCGGGTCGGAAATATCGTTGCCCAGGCACAGACCCACCATCTTCGCCGCGTCGGTCACCGAACCGCCGCCGACGGTGACGATCGTATCGGCCTTGGCGGCGCGGGCTTCGTTCGCTGCCGCCACCACGTCGATGCGCGGGGTATGCGCGCCGATGCGGGTGCAGACCCCGGCCAGACGATTGCCCAGGACCGCCCGCACCTCGTCCACGACGCCGGTTTCCCGGCTGAGCGTACCGCTCGCCATGACGTAGACCGCCCCGGCGTCCAGGCGCGCGACCTCGTTTGCCAGCGCCTCGGCCAGGGGGATGCCGTAGACGACGCCGTCGACGGGGGGATAGCGATGGATACCGCGCATCATGTTCTCAACCCTTCTTGGCGCAGAATGCGTTGAGCGCGTCGGTTTCCGTCTGCGCCCCTTCCAGATCCGCCGCGATTCGCGCGTAGAACCGCGCGGCTGCCTGGAAGAACTGCTGGGCTTCCGGGTCTTCGCCGACGAAGGTGGCGATTTCGTCCATTTCGGCGACCCAGCGATAGGCCTTGTCCGGCATTTTCGGCATTTGCCTTGTGAGCCAACCGAGCAAAGCGGGTTGGCTGAGGGTCATTTCGGCAACGAGGGCGTCGGCGGTGCCGGCGCGGGTGGCGGCCAGCATCATGCCGGCGCCGAGGGCGGTGAAACCCTTGGTAAACCCGGCGTAGGACAGTTTCATCGCCGAGGCCGCCCCGATCGGCCCGGGTTGCACCGGCACATTCAAACCGAGGTCGCGCAGGACCGTCACCCGAACCGCCGCCTCGCCGGAGACGTAGATTTTGGTGTTTTTGGAATCCGGGATCGGCGGCGGCCCGACGATCCCGCCATCGACGAAGGTCGCCCCAGTTTCGCCCACAATCCCGGCGATGCGCAGCACGGTGGACGGCGCGATGGCGTTGCAATCCACGTAAACCGGCTTTGTGACGGACGCGCGCAAGGCCGGTGCCAAGCGTTCCGCGAGGCCCACAGCCTCCCCCGGTGGGACGATGGAGAGGATGAAATCGCAGGCAGCGATTCCGGCCTCGTTGGCGTCGATCATGCCGGCGGCTTTTGCTCTGGCCTGGGTGGCGGCGCTGCGGCCGGTGAGCAGGCTGCGGACTTCCACCCCGTTATCGGTCAGGCGGTTGGCGACGGCGCTGCCCATTGCACCGGGCGCGATCACGGCGACGATCAGTTTCATGGTCTTTTTTCCCCTGGGGTGAATGGGCGGCAGTTTGCCACCTTCGGGTGCGGGGTTCCAGCGGCGGAGTTGATCCATGTCAAAGGATTATTTTGAATATATTTTATTCTGCCGGTCGAACCAACACGGAAGGGACGACCATGATTTCGACCTCGACACGGGCGATGCTGCTGGCCTCGGCGCTGTCCATCGTATCGGCGGGCAGTTACGCGGCCGGTCCGACTGCGGCCCCCTCAGCACCGGCGCCTGTAGCTAAAGCCCCTACGGCTGCGACGATGGCGGCGAATTCGGCCATGTCGCATGCGATGCCGAATGCGATGTTCACCCTCCGCACCGGGATTGCCCAGGGCAAAATGGTCTACATCGGCAAGGGCGGCAGCATCGACGGTCAGGTCAACCCAACGCTGACGGTGCACGAAGGCGATATCGTGCAGATCACGCTGATCAATGGCGAGGGCGCCGAGCACGATATTGCGCTGCCGGAATTGCGGGCGAGTTCGCAGCGAGTGATCGGTCCGGGCGCCAGCAGCACGCTGGTGTTCCATGCCAACGACATCGGCACCTTCGCGTATTTCTGCACCATCGGCGGGCACCGCGAGGCGGGGATGTACGGCACAATCAAGGTCGAAGCCGCCGTGGCCAGGGAACCCGACAAGGGCGTCAGCATTTCCCGCGATCCCGCCGATCTGCCGCCGCCGGTCGGGGAGCGTGGGCCGACCACCGTTCGCTACGCGCTGGAAGCGATCGAGCGGGTGGGCCGGTTGGACGACAACACGACCTACGATTTCTGGACATTCAACGGCAAAGTGCCCGGCCCGATGATGCGGGTGCGGGTCGGCGATACCGTCGTCCTCAGTCTGAAGAACGCGCCGGACAGTGTGATGCTGCACAATATCGACCTGCACGCCGTGGCCGGGCCGGGCGGTGGGGCGGTGCTGACCGAGGTCGGACCAGGTGAAACCAAATCCTTCACCTTCAAGGCCACGCAAGCCGGCTTGTATGTCTATCATTGCGCCACGCCGATGGTGTCGAACCATATCTCCAACGGCATGTACGGCATGATATTGGTCGAACCGGTGTCCGGCCTGCCGAAGGTCGATCGCGAGTTTTATGTCATGCAGGGGGAGATTTACACGGCGGAGGCATTCGGCCGGACCGGGTTGCAGGAATTCTCGGTCGAGAAACTATTGAACGAGCGTCCGGAATATTTCGTTTTCAACGGCGCAGTTGGTGCGCTGACGAAGGAACATCCGCTGCACGCGAAAACCGGCGAAACCGTGCGCATTTATTTCGGCGTCGGCGGGCCGAATTTCACATCGTCCTTCCATGCGATCGGGACGATCTTCGACCGCGTCTACACCGCCGGCAGCCTGACCAGCCCGCCGGCAACCAGCGTGCAGACCACCACGGTCGCACCCGGCGGCGCCACGGTTGTCGATATCAGCCTGCCGGTGCCCGGCCGCTTCGTGCTGGTGGATCACGCCTTGTCGCGGATGGAGCGCGGCCTGGTCGGCGCCCTGATTGTCGAGGGCCCGCCCAATCCGGAGATTTTCCGCGACGGCGACGGCACTGCGCCAGCCGCGCCGATGAAGCACTGACCTCAACCCCGACCGGCTTGGGTCCTGCGTTCTGCAATTGCCAGCAGGATCCCCGCCGCCGCGATCGCACCGGCCCCGACCAATACCGTCGGGGTCGGCACGTCGCCCCAGATCGCGAAACCGGCCAGAAACGCCCAGAGCAACCCGGAATATTCCACCGTCGCCAGCACCGAGGCCGGCACCCGGCGCGCGGCCTCGAACACAGAATACTGCGCCAGACCGCCGAACACGCCGACTGTCAGCAGCAAAGGCCACTCCCCCGCTGTCGGCACATGCCAAGTGGCGATCGACGCCGCGCCAGAAACGACCAGGAAAATCGCGTTGCCAAACAGCATTTGCAGCAACGACGTTTCCTGCCGGGCGATCCGGCGCATCAGGATAATGCCGTAAGCCCACATCGTCGCGGCGGCCAACACCAACGCCGTCGGCCAGGAGAGGGTGACCCCGAACGGATCGGACGCCAGCATGGTCCCGACGAACCCGATACTCACGCCAGCCCAACGCGCTCGGGTGACCTGTTCCCCCAAAAGCCGAGCGGCCAGCAGCACGACAACCACCGGCGCGACGAAATACAGCGTTGTGAGCTGCCCGAGCGGCAGACTGCGGGAGGCGGTGTAGTAGCACAGCCACGCGGTCATCATCAGCAGCGCACGCGCCGCCAAAGGGCGCTTCAGCGGCGTCGTCAGCACTCGGCGCAGCACCGGCCGCCCGCCGATCACCAGCGTGCCGACAAAAACTGTCAGGCTGCGGAAGAACATGATCTGCCAGACAGGCGTATCGACCGTCAGCCATTTCACCGCCGCGTCGTGGACGGTGAACAGCCCATATGCCAACAGGCCAAGCACGATGCCGAGTGTGGATGTCCGCCCCATGCGCGGGGGCATAGCACATCCCGGTTCGGACCGCCGGAACGCGCCGACGCCTCCCGCGATCGCGCGACACACTCGGTCGGGCGATTCACGCCTCCGGCGATCGCGCTCTATGCCGCCCCTCGCCGCGCCTCCCCCTCCCGGCATTCCGCCAGTCGATCGAACCGGCAGCGATACGTGCCCAAGCCCTGCGTCAGGGAACGCAACTCCACAATCAGATCGTGCATCTCAGCCTCCGGCAGCAGGGCTTCGACATCGTCCCAGCCCGGCCAATCCGTCCGCTCCGCATACCCCAAAATCTGACCTCGCCTGCCCGTCAACAACCGTTGCGCTCGGGCCGTAAACGCATTCGGCACACTGACGGTGACCCGATCGATCGGCTCCAACAGGATCGGATCGGCCTTCGCCAGCGCCTCCTTCATCGCCTGATGGGTCGCGGTTTTGAACGCCATGTCGGAGCTATCGACGGCGTGAAACCCGCCATCCATCAACGTCACCGCGATATCCACGACCGGGTAGCCGAACGGACCCTTCCGGGTTGCCTCCGCCGCAGCCTCCCCCACCGCAGGAATGAAACTGCGCGGCACCGCGCCGCCGACCACTTTGTCGACGAATTCGAACCCCGCCCCGCGCGGACGCGGCGCAACCCCGATCTTCACATCGGCGAACTGGCCATGCCCGCCGGTCTGACGCTTCAGCCTGCCATGTTCGAGCACCGCCGTGCGGATCGTTTCTTTATACGCGATTTTCGGCGTGTCGGTGCGCAGCTTCAGGCCGAAATTCTTCGCCATGCGCGCAACCGTGGTCAGCAGATGGATCTCGCCCTGCCCGCACAACACCGTCTCCCCGGTATCGGCGTCGTGTTGCACGGTCAGGGTGGCATCTTCCTCGGTCGATTTCTGCAGCGCACCGAACAGCTTCACGTCGTCGCCGCGATCCGTCGTGTGCACCGCCATCGCGTAGACCGGGGGCGGGGGCGGCGGGAACGCCAGCGCCGCCGGCACACCGCCCGTCGAAATCGCCGCGCCGGTCGCAACCCCATCCAGCCGCCCGAGCGCCACGACATCGCCCGCGACGGCTTGCGGCATTTTGGTCAAGTCGGCGCCGTTGCCCATGCGATAAATGCCGCCGAGGCGGGTTCCGTTCAGCATCGCGCCGTCCTCGATCCCGCCGCGCCAGATGCGGGCGTAGGACAGCTTGCCGGTGTGGCCGGCGTAAACCGTCTTGAACACCTGCGCCAATGGCGGCCCTGCGGGATCGATGCCCTTGCGCGCCGCCGTCTCCACCGCCCCCGGCGTGTCGTGCCGCAACGCCTTCCACAGCCGCTGCACGCCATTGAGGTTTTCCGCCGAACCGATCAGAACCTCGATGGCATTGCCGGCGAGGAGGTCTTTGCGCATGTCGCGATAGAGTTCCTCCGGTGTCGGCTTCATATCCTCCAGCACTTTTTCCAGCAGCGCATCGTCGTGGTCCGCCAGCGTTTCGACCAGTTTGCCGAGCGCGGCTTGTTCCTCCTCCAGCATCGCGGCGGGGATTTGCATGAGTTCGGATGGCTGGCCTTTGCGATAGCGGTAGGCCCGCTCGCTCATGAGATCGACGTAGCCGCCGACCCGATTGTTCTCGACGATCGGCACCTGTCGCAGCACCAGCGGCGATTTCGCATGGGCTTGCAGCGCGGCGATCGTATCGGCGACGCTGCCTTCCAGCGTGTCGATCTTGTTGACGAACACCATGTGCGGCACGCCGGCATCGGCCAGCTTCTTCAGCAGCGGGGCGACGGTCAGCGCCTTGCCGGGCACGGGTTCGCAGACCACGACCGCCAGATCGACCATGGCCAACGCGGCATCGGTTTCGTGCGCGAACTCGATGGACCCCGGGCAATCCAAAATCGACCACGCATCGCCCAGAAAACTGCAATGCCCCAGACGGATTTCGGCGGTTGCCGGTCGGTTGCGCGGATCGGCCGGGCGCTTCGGGGGCGATCCCGCCGCGTCCATCAAAGCGTCGAACAAGGTCGATTTGCCGCTGCTATAAGGTCCGACAAGAGCCACCGAGCGGGGAGTTCTGCCGTTTGGATTTCCTGACATGGCCGCGCCTCCTTCGTTGTTCCGAAGGCGCATAACCGGGCACGGACCCAGCGTTGGGGCGCCCGGTGCGCCCTCTGGATTTGGATTTTACGCGGGTTCGCAGGACAAGCGAGTCCTGAATCAACCCCAGCAGTCGGAATCGTCGCACGCATGCTCAGCGCCTGCTTCTACATTTTCGCATGGGCCGCGACGTTGGTGGACCAGTTCGCCGGTTTGCCTGCGGTCGGCAACGCCGCCGGGTTGGCGATCCTGGCCTTTCTGGTGCGGGAATTCCCCAACCAACGGCGCTACGCCCAGGTGTTGTTCCTGGTCATGGTCGGGGCCGGCATCGCCGGGGTGGCTGCAGCGGCCGACCCGCTCGGGGCGTTCCTGGGCGGTTGGCGACGCGGCGCTGCCTATGCCGCGTTCTTCCTGGCGCTGACCGCCTTGCGCGACGCGGCCGAAACCAGCCGGCTGGTGCGCCGCTGCGGCCAGCATCTGGTCGGCCAACCCGCCGGCCGCCGCTACGCCGCGCTGACCGGCGGCGGACACGTGTTCGGCATCATCCTCTCCTATGGCGCGATCGACCTGCTCGCCGCGATGGTAGGCCGAGCGAATCGGGGCGGGTCGGTGGAAGATCGAGCGCAGCGGGGGCGGCGCATGTTGATGGCGATCAATCGCGGTTTCTGTGTGATGAACTGCTGGAGCCCGCTGAACATCATGACCGCCGTCGTCTCCACCGCCGTACCGGCCGCACCGATGGGCCTGCTGCTGCCGGTCGCCTTCGTCGCGTCCCTGGCCTTCATGGGCCTGGGTTGGCTGGAGGATTTCCTGTCCGCACCGCGCGGCAGCGGCGCGCCGCCGGCAACGACCGAGGGCTGGTCGATCCACCTGCGCATCGTCGCCCTGGTGGCGCTGGTGATGCTGCTGGCCGAGGCCGGCAGCGCCGCGCTACGGGTGTCGCTGGTCGCCGCCGTGACAGCATGCGTGCCGCTGGTCGGCCTTGTCTGGACCGTCCTGCAAGCCTGGGGCTTCATCGCTCGGCCCGGCACCCCGCTGCGCGTCGTCGCCGTTCTACGCCGCCGCGCTGCACGCTACTGGCCGAAAGTGCCGGGTTTCCGGGGGGAGGCAGCGGTCCTCGCCAGTTCGGGATTCATCGGCGCGACGATCGGCGGCATCCTGCCCGCCGACGCGTTGGCGCCCGTGCTGGCACACCTGCCGCCGATCGCGATCCCGATGCTGGTGCCGGTGCTGCTGATCGCCACCGGGCAGATCGGGCTGAACCCCATCGCCGTCGTCGCCCTTCTCGGCGCCGCGCTGCCCGACCCCGCGCGGCTGGGTGTCCCGCCGGCCGCGTTGGCGTTCGCTTGCATGCTGGGTTGGGGGTTGGGCGTGGGCATGACGCCGATGTCGGCCTCGGCCATCGTCACCGCGCGCTGGGCCGGGGTATCGCCCTTCACCATCTGCACCCGCTGGAACGGACCGTACACGCTCGTGGCCCTGCTGGTGGGATGGACAGCGATCGCGGCGATGCATCGATTTTTTCTGCCGGTGTAAACGATTCGTTAACTTTTCTGCGCCAATCTGCGCCGATCCGTCGGAAAGCAGATCGTTATGCAGCGTGTCGTCCCAAGCCTCGCGATCTTTCGCAACCTACCCATCGCCTGGAAACTGGCCTTCATGCTGGTATCCGGCCTAGCGATGCTGGCAGGCTTGTCCTGGTTCGCACTCGACCGGCTGATCGTCGTCGGCGGATTGCAGGATACCGTGGTCGCGCAGGCGGCATTGGGGCGGCAAATGCAGCAGGGCCTGCTGGCAGCCACGGATCTGCGGGTGGTGAGCCGGGAATTGCCGCTGCAACAAACCATCGGCATGGTGAATCGGGTCGCGGAAGGCGCCGAGAAATCCGCTGCCGTAGCACGAGAAACCATCGAGCAAGCGCGTAAAGCCGCGACGACCGACGCGGATAGGCAGGGTTTGACCCAGGCCCTTGCTCAACTCGATGCAACGGCCGCCGCCGTGCGGCACGAAGCCACCCTACGCAGCGAAATGCTGACTGTACGGCAAAAACGGCTGTTCCAGAACCGGTCTTTGTTTGAATCGGCGACGAAATCGTTCGCCCAGGAACTGAGCAGCGGCAGCGTCTTGTTGGGCGGCGCCGATGCCGTGCGATCCGACGGCGTGCAGGCCGTCGCCGCGCGTGGCGACCCGGTCTATCAGGCATTCGAAACCTACCGACTGGCGACCGCGCGGATGCAAGCGGCGGCGGTGATGTTCATGGCGACCGGCAATGGCGCGGCCGCCAACGAGGTCCGCGACAGCGCCGACGAAGCCGAAAAAGCCATGGCGCGCATTCTGTCCAGCGACACGCCGGAGGCGTTGAAAGCCAGCGCCGGCACCGTCCGCACCATCGGCACCGGGATCGCCCAGGCCGCGCTGGACCTGATCGATCGATCCAAGCAACTGGACGCCGTCGCCCGCGACGAGGTCGAGCCCGCCAACCTCGCCATGCAGAAAACGATCGGCGATCTGGTGCGCACGACGACGGAACGCGACCAACGGGTCACCACCACCGCCAACGCGGCCAGAGCCGACGCCATCCAGGACATGATCCTGCTGATCGGCGCAATCGGCGCGCTGACGCTGATTGGGGGCATCCTGTTCGCCCATGCCATTGCCTCCCCCCTGCGCGGGCTGACCCGGGTGCTGCGCGCCATTGCCGAGGGCGACACCGCGACCGAGGTGCCCAATCGCGATCGCCGCGACGAACTCGGGCAGATGGCCGTGGCGGTGGAGACGCTGCGCGGCGTCATGCGGCAGGCCTTCGTGCAGGGCCAGATGATCGAGCAGATTCCGGTGCCGGTGATCACGGCCTCGGCCGGCGGGAATTGCCCGATCGGCTACATGAACGCCGAGGCAAAGCGCATGCTGACGCTGATCGCCGACCATTTGCCGGTTCCGCCGGATCGCATCGCCGGACAGTCGCTGGGCATTTTCTACCCCGATCCCGACGCCGAGCGGGCAATGTTGGCGGACCCCGCGCGCCTGCCGCATCGGCGGCGGATCGCGATCGGGGCGGAAACGCTGGAGTGCACTGCGTCCGCCATTCTGGACCGGCACGGTGCCTATGTCGGGCCGATGGTCGTCTGGCAGATCCTGACCGCCCAAACCCGTTTGGCCGCGCGGTTCGAAGACAGTGTCGGCGCCATCGCAACGGCGGTGGGCGATTCAGCCGACGCCATGAAACACGCCGCCGTCACCATGACCGAAGCCGTCGAGGAATCCGGCCATCGGCTCGGCGCTGTCTCCGGCGCATCCGATCGGGCATCGGGCAATGTCAGCGCCGCCGCCGCCGGGGCCGAGGAACTGGCCATGTCGGTCGCCGAAATTGGCCGACAAGTGGGAGAATCGACCCGCATCGCCAATCAGGCGGTGCGCGAAGCCGATGCCACCGACCGCTGCGTCAGCGGCCTGAGCGAGGCGGCCGAACGCATCGGCGATGTCGTCCGCCTGATCGGCGATATCGCTGCCCGCACCAACCTGCTCGCGCTGAACGCCACAATCGAAGCCGCCCGCGCCGGAGCGGCCGGGAAGGGCTTCGCCGTCGTGGCCAGCGAGGTCAAAACCCTGGCGACGCAAACCGCGAAAGCCACCCAGGAGATCGCCGCGCAGATCGACGGTATGCGGCAAAGCACCGGGCAGGCGGTGGAGGCCCTGCGCGGCATCGGCACGACGATCCAACGCATGAACGAAATCGCCACCACCATTGCCGGCGCGGTGGAAGAACAGGGCAGCGCGACCAAGGAGATCGCCCGCGCAGTGCAACAGGCTGCGGACGGGACGCGCGAGGTGAACGAAAACATCGCCGTGGTCGGTACGGCCGTCGGCAACACCGGCACCCAGTCGTCCCTGGTCCTGGGGGCCGCGACACATCTGAGCGAACAATCCGCGACCCTGAAAGTCGAGGTGCGGGACTTCCTGGCCTCGATGCGGGAAGCGGCGTAACGCGCAGCCGAACCGTTGGTTACATAACGGCTCGGCCGTATCCGCCGCCGCCAGGGGTTTCGATCGTTACGGCATCGCCCGGGCGCAATTCCGCGCTGTCGGTTCCGGTCAACGTCTCGATCGAGCCATCGGCCCGCGATACAAATTGTCGGCCCGGTGCACCGTCGGCGCCACCATCGAGCCCGAATGGTGCGACATTGCGGCGAGAGGCGACGACGACCGCCGTCATCGGCTCCAGGAACCGAATGCGACGGATCGATCCGTTACCGCCGGCCCAGCGACCCTCGCCACCCGAACCCCGACGGATTCCGAAATGTTCCAGCCGCACGGGATAGCGCAATTCCAGAACCTCGGGGTCGGTCATGCGGGTGTTGGTCATATGGGTCTGGATGGCGGATACGCCGTCGAAGCCCGGCCCGGCCCCGGTGCCGCCGCAGATCGTTTCGTAATATTGCCGTGTGGCGTCGCCGAACAGGAAGTTGTTCATCGTCGCCTGCGAACACGCCAAGGACCCCAGCGCACCGAAGATCGCGTTGCAGGTGGCCTGCGACACCTCGGTATTGCCGGCCACCACCGCCGCCCCGGGCAGCGGGGATAAGAATGTTCCAGGCGGAATAATCAATTTCAACGGCTTGAGGCAGCCGTCGTTCAACGGAATGTCGTCGCCGACCAAACACCGAAACACATACAGCACCACCGCACGGGTGACCGCCGGCGGGGCGTTGAAATTGCCGGCATCCTGCGGCCCCGTCCCGGTAAAATCCACTGTGGCACTGCGGGTTGCTCGGTCCACCGCGATCGAAACGCACAGCGGTTTGCCGTTATCCATCGTGTAATGGAACGTGCCATTGCCTAATTTCTCGATCGCGCGGCGGACGCTTTCCTCCGCGTTGTCCATAACGTGGCGCATGTAGGCGCTGACCGTTGGCCAACCGAATTGCGCAACGACGCGGTGCAATTCCTGCACCCCTTTCTCGTTGGCGGCGACCTGCGCTTTGATATCGGCGACATTCACATCCGGGCTGCGGGCGGGGAATCGCGCGCCGGCCAGCAGGTCCCGGAATTCGCGTTCGCGGAACGATCCGCCATCGACCAGAAGAAAGTCGTCGATGACGACACCTTCTTCTTCCAGCGTGCGCGACATCGGCGGTGTCGAGCCGGGGGTGATGCCGCCGATATCCGCGTGATGCCCCCGGCTGCCGACGAAGAACAATATCTCGCGCCCGGCCACGTCGAAGACCGGGGTAATAACCGTCACATCCGGCAAATGCGTGCCGCCGTTGAACGGATTGTTCAACGCAACGACATCGCCCGGTTTCAGCGTCGTGCGGCGATTGTGCAGCACCGTCCGCACACTCTCCCCCATCGCGCCGAGGTGAACCGGCACGTGCGGCGCATTGGCAACAAGCTGCCCCTCGGCGTCGAAAATCGCACAGGAAAAATCCAGTCGCTCTTTGATATTCACGCTCATCGACGTGTTTTGCAGCACCGCGCCAGTTTGTTCCGCAACGTTCATGAATAGATTGTTGAACAGTTCCAACAACACGGGGTCGGGCCTTGTGCTGCCCGGCGGCACGCGGGTGGGCAAAGGCTCCGTCCGGCGCAGCAACATGTGATCGAGGGCAGTGACCTCCGCCGCCCAGCCGGGTTCGACAAACGTGGTGGCGTTGGCTTCGCGAATCGATGCGGGGCCGACGATGCAGTCCCCCGCTCGCAGCGCAGTACGCTCAAAGACCGGCGCCTCGCGCGAGGCATTGCCGGTGAACACGATCGCATGGTCGAGCGGCGCTGCCGGAGCACCTTCGCGGGCGGGCAACAGCGCCTCCCGCACCGGTTCGCCGGGGGCGACGGCTTCGACCGCCACGGTTTCGACGATCAGGCTGCGTTCCGGGGTGACAAAGCCGAACCGGGACCGATGCGCATCGGCGAAATCCGCAACAATGGCATCCAATTCCGTCAACGACACGATCAACGCGGCTTCGGTGCCGACATAGCGCAGGTGCAGATGCCGACCGACGGCGATGCGGGCGGGATCGACGCCTTGGGCGACGAGCGCATCGCTGGCTTCCTGCCCGAGCCGATCGGCCAAGGCGTGCAAGGCTGGCAGGGCGGAGGCGAGCAGCGGCGTTTCCACTGCCTGTTCGCGCATGGCCGTTTGATCCGCCAATCCCATGCCGTAGGCCGACAGCACCCCGGCATACGGATGGATGAAGACCGTTTCCATCCCCAGCGCATCGGCCACCAGGCAGGCGTGCTGCCCACCGGCCCCGCCGAAACATTGCAGGGCGAAGCGGGAGACATCGTGCCCTTTTTGCACCGAAACCTGTTTGATCGCATTCGCCATGTTCGCCACGGCGATCTGCAAAAACCCTTCGGCCACCTGCTCGGCGCTGCGCTGTTCGCCGGTGGCGGTGGAAATCGAGGCCGCGAGGGCGGCAAATTTCTCCCGCACGATGGCCGCATCCAACGGTTGGTCGCCGCCAGGGCCGAAGATGGCGGGGAAATGGCGCGGCTGGATTTTGCCCACGCAAACATTGGCATCCGTCACCGTCAGCGGTCCGCCGCGGCGGTAGCACGCGGGGCCTGGGTCCGCGCCGGCCGAGTCCGGGCCGACCCGCATGCGGGCACCGTCGAAATGCAGAATGGACCCGCCGCCCGCCGCGACGGTGTTGATCGCCATCATCGGTGCCCGCATGCGCACGCCGGCGACCACGGTTTCGAACGCGCGCTCGAACCCGCCGGCATACAGCGCCACGTCGGTGGAGGTGCCGCCCATGTCGAAGCCGATGATGCGATCCAGACCGGCCATCGCCGCCGTGCGCGCCGCGCCGACGATCCCGCCGGCCGGGCCGGACAGGATCGCATCCTTGCCCTGGAACGCCCCGGCGTCGGCGAGACCGCCGCTCGACTGCATGAAAAACAGCCTTGTCCCCCCGAGTTCGCTGGCGACCCGATCCACATAGCGGCGCAGAATCGGCGACAGGTAGGCATCCACGACGGTCGTATCGCCGCGCGGCACGATCCGCAGCAGCGGGCTGACGACATGGCTGGCGGAGACCTGACGAAACCCCGCCCGATGCGCCAAGGCCATCAAACGTTGTTCGTGCTGCGGGTATTTCCACGAATACATCAGCACGATGGCACAGGCGTCGATGCCCTTGGCGCGGGCGGCGGCGAAGACAATGCGCGCGGCGTCTTCGTCCAGCGGTTCGATTTCGGTGCCGTCCACGCCGATCCGGCCGGGGATCTCCGCGACATCCTCGTACAGCATGCTCGGCAGATGGATGTGCAGATCGAACAAGCGGGGCCGCGCTTGGTTGCCGATGCGCAGCACGTCGGCGAAACCGGGATTGACGACCAGCAGCGTTGGCTCCCCTTTACGCTCCAGCAGCGCGTTGGTGGCGACGGTCGTGCCCATCTTCACCGCGTCGATTTTGTCGGCCGGCACGGGCGCGTCGAGGGGAATGCCCAGAATCGTCTTGATCCCGGCGATGGCGGCATCGGCATAGCGGCCGGGATTTTCCGACAACAACTTGTGGGTGGACAACGCACCGGAGGGATCGCGCGCCACGATATCGGTGAATGTGCCGCCGCGATCGATCCAGAACTGCCATTTCGCCGGGGTCATTGGGGGCTCCGCATTGCCGGCGCATCTGGACAGCGGGTTGCGGTCGGGCGCAAGCCCCGGGGCGACGGCTATTTGGCGACGACTGTTTAACGCCCGAAGGCGAAATCCGCCGCGCGGACCGACGGTTCCTGCCCCAGCAGCAGTTCCGTTGTCAGTCGCGCGGTGCCGCAGGCGAGGGTCCAACCCAGGGCGCCGTGGCCGGTGTTGAGGAACAACGCGGGGATCGGCGATGGACCGACGATCGGCCGGCTATCGGGCGTCGCCGGCCGCAGCCCCGCCCAGCCTGTCGGATCGGAATCGAGATCGACGTCCAGCGCATCGGCCGTGCCTCGGCGCACCGCGTCCAACCGCTTGGGATCGATCCGGCGATCGTCGCCCACCAGATCGGCCACGCCGGCGGCGCGGATGACCGGACCGTCCGGCCGATCGAGCGGGGCGAAAACGATCTTGCGGTCGGCGTCGGTGACCGAGTGCCGCAGGGCAGCCGAGCGGTCGCGCGGGCGAAAGGTGAAGCTGTAGCCTTTCATCGATTGGATCGGCAGGCGAAATCCGCAGGCGCGGGCGAAGGCGGCCGACCCGCTGCCCAGGCATAGCACGAAGCAATCGGCCGCAATCTCGGTGTCGTTCGCGCGCACCGCCACCAGTTTTCCGCCGCGCAAGACCGGCTCGACCCGGCTGCCGAGCGCGAAGGATATGCTGTTGCGCTGCGCCAACTTCGCCGCCAACCCCTCGCAAAAAGCCGCACTATCGCCCAGTTCCTCGCTCGGTGTGTAGACACCGCCGTGCAACACGCCGGGTGCGATGCGCAACCCCGGCTCCTGCTGCAAGCACGCCGCGCCATCCAGCACGATCTGCTCGGCGCCCACCTTGCGCTGGCGTTCGGCCTGCCGGCGGGCGGCGGCGAAACTATTCGCCTCCCGGTAGACGACCAGCTTGCCCGCGACGCGGCGATAGAAATGCAAGCCCGCTGCGGCTTCGAGGCGATCGAGTTCGGTCCGGCTCAAGGCCGCGAGGGCCAATTGCGCCACCGTCGTTTCCCGTTCCATCCGCCCGGTGCAGGCACGCAGGAACGCAAGGTTCCAGCGCAGGAAATCCAGATCGAAACGCGGTGCGATGCGGATCGGGGCGGCGGGATCGAGCAGCAACGCGGGCAAATGGCGCAGCGTATCGGGGGATGCGAAGGGTGCAACGAAATTGTAGCTGAGCTGGGCGCCGTTGCCGGCCGAGGCACCCTGTCCCGGTTTTGTTTCGGCATCGGCGATAACCACCTCGCACCCAGCCTCACCGAGGGCCCAGGCGGTCGCAAGTCCGACCACGCCGGCGCCCAATACACAAACGCGCATTTTGCGTTCCACTTGTTGCTATCGGGCATTTCGTCATCGCCGCACATTGCGTGTCAATCCGAATAAAGCGTTGACCCCTGTTGGGCAGGGCGGTATGCGCGTTGTTCGACCCTGAATGGAGAATTCCGTGCGCATATTTTCGCGGTTGGCATTGCTGAGCCTTGCTCTCGTCGTGCCCGGCATCGCCCAGGCACAAAGCGGCGGGACGCTCCAGAAAATCAAGGAAACCGGCACGGTCGCCATCGGCTACCGGGAAAGCTCGGCACCGTTCTCGTATCTGGACGACCATCAGAAGCCGGTCGGCTACGCGATGGATATCTGCATGAAGGTGGTCGAAGCGGTGAAAGCCGAACTGAAGCTGCCGAACCTGAAGGTGGAGCTGACGGCGGTGACGTCGTCGAACCGTATTCCGCTGATGGCGAACGGCACGATCGATCTGGAATGCGGCTCGACCACCAACAACGTCGATCGGCAGAAGCAGGTCGCCTTCACCAACACCCACTTCCTGACCGCATCGATCTTCGTCGCGAAGAAAAGCGCCGGTGTGCACAAGATCGCCGATCTGAAGGGCAAGACGGTCGTATCCACCGCCGGCTCGACCAATATCGGCCAGCTCAACAAGGCGAACGCCGAGCAGAATCTGGGGATCAACATTGTGCCGGGTAAAGACCATGCAGAAGGGCTGCTGATGGTCGAAACCGGGCGCGCGGCGGCGTTTGTCATGGACGACGTGATCGTCGCCGGGCTGGTGGCGGCCGCCAAAGACCCGGCCGTGTTCGCCGTCGGGGACGAAGCCTTCTCCAAGCCCGAACCCTACGCGATCATGCTGCGCAAGGACGATCCGTCGTTCAAAGCGCTGGTCGATGCGACAACGGCTCGGGTCTACAAGACCGAGGGTGAGGCGCTTTACGCCAAATGGTTCACCAAGCCGATCCCGCCCAAGGGCATCGTCATGAACCTGCCGCTGAGCGCGGCGATGAAGAAAGCGCTGCAAAACCCGTCCGACAACGCCGATCCGGCCAGCTACGGCAACTGACCAGCCCCGTCCAGCCGGATGAACTATCACTGGAATTGGGGGATTTTCTGGGACGCATCGCCGGAAGGCGGCGGCACCTACGCGGATATGTTGGTCAGCGGGCTTCGGATCACCCTCGCGGTCTCCGTCCTGGCATGGGTCATCGCCCTCGGTATGGGCTCGGCGGTCGGCGTGCTGCGGTCCCTGCCCAATCCCTGGCTGAGGCGGCTGGCCAACACGTATATCGAGCTGCTGCGTAACGTCCCGCTGCTGGTGCAGCTTTTCCTCTGGTATTTCGTCCTGCCGGAGGTGGTGCCCGAAGCCTGGGGCGACTGGCTCAAGTCCCTGCGCGACGCCCCATTCTACACCGCCGTCATCGGCCTGGGCTTGTTCATGTCCGCCCGCGTGGCGGTGCAGATCGCGACCGGCATCGCCGCCTTGCCGCGCGGCCAGATGGCGGCGGGTCTGGCGCTGGGCTTCACCCTGCCGCAAACCTATCGTTACGTTATCCTGCCGAATGCCTTCCGGGTCGTGCTGCCGCCGCTAACCAGCGAAACGATCAATACGATCAAGAATTCCTCGGTCGCACTGACCATCGGCCTTGCGGAACTCACGGCGCGGGCACGGGCGATTCAGGAATTCTCGTTCCAGGTTTTTGAGGCTTTTACCGCCGCGACGCTGATCTATCTGGCGATCAACACGATCGCGACAGTGCTGATGCGTCTGCTCGAACGGCGGATGCGCGTGCCCGGCTACGGGGCGAAATAGCATGTTCGCGCATTTCGACTTCCAGGCGATCGTCCATGCCCTGCCCTATTTGTTCGAACAGGGCCTGGTCTTCACCCTCACGCTCACGATCCTATCGGCGATCGGCGGGCTGATCCTGGGCACGGCACTCGCGCTGGTGCGGATCGGCGGCGGACCGGTGCTCGCGACGATCGCCACCGGCTACGTGAACCTGATGCGCACCCTGCCGCTCGTGCTGGTGATCTTCTGGTTCTATTTCATGGTGCCCTATATCGGGCAGTGGCTGCTGCACGCGCCGCGACCGATCAAGGTCGGTGGATTTTCCTCCGCCCTGCTGACATTCGTCATGTTCGAGGCCGCCTATTTCAGCGAAATCATGCGCGGCGGCATCCAATCCGTCGCCCGCGGCCAATATGCCGCCGGCCTCGCGCTCGGCATGACCGGCGCACAGGCGATGCGCTACATCGTCCTGCCGCAGGTGCTGCGCACGATGCTGCCGGTTCTGCTGACCCAGACCATCGTGCTGTTTCAGGACACATCCCTGGTCTACGTGCTGTCGCTGACGGATTTCCTCGGCGCCGCGTCGAAGATCGCCCAACGCGACGGGCGGCTGGTCGAGATGTATTGCTTCGCCGCCCTGGTCTATTTCGCCATTTGCTTCCTGGCTTCGCTGGCCGTGCGGCGCCTGCAAAGCCGCGTGGCCATCATACGGTGACCTTTGCCATGACCGACACGATCATCGCGCTCGAACACGTCGATAAATGGTACGGACCCAGCTTCCAGGTGCTGAAAGATTGCACCCTGGCCGTCCCCAAGGGGGAGGTCGTGGTGGTTTGCGGCCCATCCGGTTCCGGCAAATCCACGCTGATCAAATGCGTCAACGCGCTGGAGCCGTTCCAGAAAGGCGAAATCGTCGTCGATGGCATCCGGCTGCACGAAAAAGGCGTCAATCTGCCGAAGTTGCGTGCCCGGGTCGGCATGGTGTTCCAGCATTTCGAGCTGTTCCCGCATCTGTCGGTGCTGGAAAACCTCGATCTCGCGCAGATCAAGGTCCTCGGCCGCGGCAAGCAGGCGGCCCGCGCGAAGTCGGTCGCCTTGTTGCAGCGGGTGGAGCTTTCGGCCCATGCCGACAAATTCCCCGGCCAGTTGTCCGGCGGTCAGCAGCAGCGGGTGGCGATTGCCCGAGCACTGGCGATGGATCCGGTGGTGATGCTGTTCGATGAGCCGACGAGTGCGCTCGATCCGGAAATGGTCAGCGAGGTGCTGGACGTTATGGTGCAGCTTGCGCAGGAGGGCATGACGATGATGGTCGTCACCCACGAAATGGGCTTCGCCCGCAAAGTCGCGCACCGCGTGGTGTTCATGGATCGGGGGGAGATCGTGGTGGACGCCCGGAAAGACGCCTTTTTCGGCGATGTGGGCAACGAGCGCGCCAAGCAGTTCCTGTCGAAAATTTTGCAACATTAGCGCGACGCAGGCGGCGGGGGATTGGATCAACGCTGGCGTCGGGGGCGGCAGAGGATTAAACCGCCGACACATGATCGAAGGTGTTGGCACGATGCGATTTGCGAAACTCCTCCTGGCGGCGTGCGTCGCCGCTGTCCCCGCTTACGCGCAGCAACCGAAAAGCGGCGGCACATTCCACACCTATCAGCGGGACAACCCAGCGTCCGCTTCCATTCACGAGGAAGCGACCTACTCCACCAACATCCCCTTCATGGCGATCTTCAACAACCTGATCGTCTACAAACAGGACGAACCGCGGAACACCGATGCGTCCATCGTGCCGGAATTGGCGACGTCCTGGAGCTGGAGCGCCGATCGCACCGCACTGACCTTCAAGCTGCGCGAAGGTGTGCAGTGGCACGACGGCAAGCCGTTCACCGCCGCCGACGTGAAGTGCACCTTCGACCTGATTCAGGAGAAGGGCACTCAGAAATTCCGGAAAAACCCGCGCAAGCTGTGGTACCAAAACGTCGAATCCGTCACCGCCACCAGCCCGCAGGAAGTCGTGTTCAAGCTTGCTCGGCCGCAGCCCTCGCTGCTGGCGCTGCTCGCGTCCGGCTATACCCCGATGTATCCGTGCCATGTCGCCCCGGCGCAAATGCGCACCAACCCGGTGGGAACCGGCCCGTTCATGCTGGCCGAGTTCAAGACGAACGAGTTGATCCGGCTGGTGAAGAACCCGCATTACTGGAAGCCGGGTCGGCCCTACCTCGACGCGATCGAGATGCCAATCATCGCCAACCGTTCCACCGCCATGCTGGCGTTTCAGGCGGGCAAGCTGGACATGACCTTCCCGACCGAGGTCACGGTGCCGCTGATGCGCGATATCAAAGCGCAACTGCCCAAGGCCGTGTGCCATTTCGGCCCGATGAACGTGAATGAAAACCTGATCGTGAACCGGGAGAAGCCGCCGTTCGACAACGCGGATATCCGGCGGGCGATGGCGCTGTCGATGGATCGCAAGGCTTTCATCGATATCCTGTTCGAAGGACAGGCCGATATCGGTGGGTCCCTGCTGCCAGCGCCGCAGGGCGTTTGGGGCATGCCGGAAGCGGCCATGCGCGACATGGTCGGCTACAATCCCGACATCGCCAAAAACCGCGCCGAGGCCCGGGCGATCATGGAAAAACTGGGCTACGGGCCGTCCAATCGCCTGAAGGTGAAGGTTTCGACCCGCAACATCCCCGCCTATCGCGATCCCGCCGTGATCCTGATCGACCACCTGAAGGAAATCTACATCGACGGCGAGCTCGATCCGGTGGACACCAGCCTCTGGTTCTCGAAGGTCGCGCGCAAGGACTATGCCGTCGGCCTCAATCTGACCGGCAACGCGGTGGACGATCCCGATCAGGCGTTCTACGAGAATTACGCCTGCAAGTCGGAGCGCAACTACTCCGAATACTGCAATCCGGAACTGGAAAAGCTGTTCGACCAGCAATCGGCCGAAGTGGATGTCGAAAAGCGCAAGCAGCTGGTCTGGGACATCGATCGCCGCATCCAGAACGACGTGGCCCGCCCGATCATCCTGCATATGCGCGGCGGCACCTGCTGGGCGCCGGAAGTACACGGGTTCACGCCGATGGTGAATTCTTCGTACAATGGCTACCGGTACGAGGATCTCTGGCTGGATCGGTAACACCCTGGGGCGGGGGGCGAACATCCCCCGTTCCATCCTCGCGCGGGAAGCCGTAAACTCCCCGCAGGAGGACCCACCGATGAACCCTGATAGCATCGCCGCCTTGAAGCGCCCGACCGGCCTACCGTTCCGGATCGGCAAAATCGGCCATATCGGCATCTATGCCCAGGACCTCGAACGATCCGCGCGGTTCTATACCGAGGTATTGGGCTTCCAGGTGACCGACATCATCGCACCCGGCGGGCCGCTGCCGGGGGGCGCCGTGTTCCTGCGCTGTGCCACCGACCATCATGCCATCGCATTGTTCCAGGCGACCGAGGCCAACAAGGCCGGCGGCAGCCTGCACCATATCGCGATGGAAGTCGCGACCCTCGACGAACTGATGCGGGTGCGCACCCATCTGCGGGACCACCAGGTGCCGATCGACCTGGACGGGCGGCGCGGTGCAGGGGTGCAGTTGGTGGTCGAATTCCGCGATCCCGACGGACACCGGTTGGAGATTTACTGGAATATCGACCAAATCGGCTCCGATGGACTCGCTCGGCCGGCCGAGCAGTGGAAATCGGTCGATAGCCTGGAGGCGGCGATCGCCGATCCCGTTCTCGGGCAGGACACCACGCTGCACGACCTTGCGTCGGCGCAGCACTGAAAAGGACCGCCGCCATGGACATCGAGGCCGTTGCCGCCATCGCCCCGCCGCAAGGCTTGCCGTTCCAGATCCGCAAGATCGGCCATGTCGTGCTACATGTCGCCGACATCCCCACCTCCACCAAATTCTACGCCGATGTCATGGGCTTCAAGGTCTCCGACGTTTACGGACCCGAGACGATGCCCGGCGGTGCGGTGTTCATGCGGCTGAACACCGACCATCACGGCGTCGCATTGTTTCAGGCCAGCCGCGGCAAGGTGGTCGGCACCGGCATGAACCACATGGCGTTCGAGGTCGGCACCCTGGACGAGGTGGTGCAGTTCCGAAACCACCTCCGCCGCCTGGAGATCGAGATCGATTTCGCCGGCCGTCGTCGCGCCGGTGTGCAGATCGCAGTCGAATTCCGCGATCCCGATGGGCATCGGCTGGAAGTCTACTGGGGCATCGATCAAGTCGGCTCCGAAGGCCGGGTACGGCCGCCGCACGAATGGAAAGGCGCCCCGAGTATCGAGGCGGCGATCGCCGATCCCGTCGTCGGCCAGGACACGACGTTGCGCGATCCATCCATTCTGGACGGATGACCATCTAACCCCATGGGCTTCTGGGGCAAGATCGTCGGCGGCGTGGCAGGCTTTGCCCTGGGTGGCCCCCCCGGTGCCGTGATCGGCGCCGCGCTGGGACATGCGGCAGACTCCGGCGGCATAAAGCTGCCCTTCGGCCAGAGCACCGTCGCCGGTCCCGCGAAAGTCGCCGCCATGTTCGGCCGGCGCGACCAGCTTTTCGCGATCGATGTCGTGGTCCTCGCCGCCAAACTCGCTCGCTGCGACGGTCCGGTCAATCGGGAGGAAATCGACGCGTTCAAACGCCAGTTCCGCTTCCCCCCGGAATCGGCGCGCGACATCGGCCGCCTGTTCGACCAGGCCCGCGACAAGCCAGAGCTATTCCTGCCGTACGCCGAGCAACTGGGGGAGGCGTTTGCGGATAGCCAGACGACGTTGGAGTCGGCTTTGCGTGGCCTGTTCGCCATCGCGCAGGCGGACGGGCCGATCGTCAAAGCCGAGCTGGCCTATTTGCAGGCGGTTCACCGCGCATTCCGATTGGATCGGCCGGCCTGGGACCGCGCGAGCGGCACGACCCCGCAAGTCGATCCCGCCGAACCCGACCCCTACACCGTGCTCGGCGTCGGCCCCGATGCCGACAACAAGCAACTGCGCGACACCTGGCGCCAACTGATGCGGGAAAACCATCCCGACAGCCTCGCCGGCCGGGGTGTCCCGCAAGCCTTCATCGATGGCGCCAGCGAGAAGGTTGCCCGCATCAACGCCGCCTGGGACCGCATCAAACGGGAGCGTGGATTGTGATTTACGACCGCCCCAGCCCCAACCACGACGCGCGCGGCATGCCGGTCGATATGCTGATGCTGCATTATACCGGCATGAAAACGGCCAAAGAGGCCATCGATCGGCTGCGCGATCCCGCAGCCGAGGTATCGTCGCATTACGTCGTGGACGAGGACGGCGCCGTTTTCGCGTTGGTGCCCGAAGATCGCCGCGCCTGGCATGCCGGCATTTCCATCTGGCGGGGGCACAAAGCCCTCAATGCTCGGTCGATCGGGGTCGAAATCGTCAACCCCGGTCACGAATGGGGCTATCGGGATTTCCCGGTCCTGCAAATGGCCGCCGTCTGCGATCTAAGCCTGAACATCCTCGCCCGCCATGCCATCCCGGCCCGCAACGTGGTCGGCCACAGCGATGTCGCCCCGGATCGCAAACAAGACCCGGGCGAGCGCTTCGGCTGGGCGGATCTCGCCCGCAATGGCGTGGGACTATGGCCGGACGGGGTGCCCGACCTCGGCACGGGCGCGCCGGTGCGGGATGCTGCCAGCTTGCGGGATGTCCGCCTCGCGCTGACCGAAATCGGCTACGATGTCGCGCCGGAGGGGCCGTTGGACCCTGCTTTGGCAATCGTGCTGCGCGCCTTTCAACGCCATTGGCGGCAAGAGGCCATCACCGGCCAAGCCGATTCCGGCACCCTCGGCAGGCTGCTCGGCGTACGTCGCCTGTTTACCTGACCAGGGCGCCCAGCAAGGAGTCCAGACGCAGCCGCCCCTCCGCCGTGGCGATCAGGCGACCGCTTTCCATAACGATATAGTCGGCGTCAATCGCTTGACGCAGTACGTCGCCGTCGATGGCATCGGCCAAAGCAACCGCAGTGCGGGCTTCGAAGCGGGCGATGTCGATGCCCTCGGCCAGCCGCAGCCCCATCAACAGCATTTCCTGCGCTTTCTCCTCGGCCCGCAAAACCGTTTCGGTGGTGGAGCCATGGCCATCGCGCTCGACCCGTTCCGCCCAGGGTTCCGGCGCGCGATGGCGGCGAGTCGCCCGCAACTGCCCATCGACGGTCACCCGCCCGTGCGCGCCCGGCCCGATGCCGGCATAATCGGCATAGCGCCAATACGCGAGATTATGCCGGCTCTCGGCGCCCGGTCGGGCATAGTTGGAGATTTCGTACGGCCGCAGGCCGAACGCGGCGGCTTCCTCGGCGGTGGCCTCGTACATGCGGGCGGCATCGTCGTCGTCCGGCAGGATCAGTTCGCCCTTGCGGTGCAACGCCTCGAACGCGGTGCCGGGCTCGATGGTCAATTGATACAGCGACAGATGATCCGCCGCCAACGCCAGCGCCGTCCGCAACTCGGCACGCCAGGATGCCTCGGTCTGGTTCGGCCGAGCATAGATCAGATCGAACGACAGCCGGGGGAAGATGGCGCGGGCGGTTTCCAGCGCGGCGATGGCCTGCGTCGTCGAGTGTTGGCGCCCGAGCGCCTGGAGTGCGGCGGGATCCAGGCTTTGAACGCCGAGGGAGGCGCGATTGACCCCCGCCTGCCGGAACGCAGCGAGGCGGCCAGATTCGACGCTGGTGGGATTGGCTTCCAGGGTGATTTCGATGTCGGGCGTCGGATCGAACAGGCGGAAGGCGTCGTCCAACAAGGCGGCGACGGTTTCAGGCTCCATCAGGCTCGGGGTGCCGCCGCCGAAGAACACCGATGTCAGCGGCCGACGCCCCAGGCGGGCGGCTTCCCATGCCAGTTCCCGCCGCAACCCGTCGCGAAACCGCGCCTGCGGAATGCGGTCGCGCACATGCGAGTTGAAATCGCAGTAGGGGCACTTGGACAGGCAAAACGGCCAATGGATATAAAGGGCGAGAGGTTCCATGGACGAGATATAGGCGATGTCGGGCAGCGGTGGACAAGGAAGTGTGGAGCGCGTGCGGGAGGCGACCGGGGCGCTAATGGTCCGAAGGTGAATCGGCCCACCAAATCAAAGCCTAGCGGTCAGAATCCGACGGTTCTTTTCGTCGGATTCTGACCGCTAGGTGCGGACGTGCGCGGGGATACGTAACCCCAGCCGGGTCGGCACATTCCATTGTTCCCGCGCCTGTCGCACGGGGCGGAAGCCGGAGCGGATATAGGTCGGCAGCGCGCGCGGATGGTCGGCGGTGCAAGTATTGACCGTCATCCCCTTGGCTCCGGCCGCCCAGGCGGCGTCGATCGCATGACGCAGAAAACGGTAACCGACGCCGGTGCCGACGACGCGCGGCATCAGGCCGAAATAGCTCAGGTTCATATCGGGCCAATGGCGGCCGTCCAGCTCGAAAAATCCGGCAGGCTCGCCGCCTTCGTACAGCGTGTGGATCGACACGTCCGGATCGGCCAGGAGATCGGCGAGTTCGTGGTCGGACAGGGTGCGCCGCAACCACCAGACATAGTCGGCGCCGACGGTATCGTAGAGATACCGATAGAACGGCACGCTCGCCTGTGCCGCCCGAACGATCTGGTAGCCCGGGGGAAGGGCCGGCGCCCGCTCGGCTGGCGGCCGATCCATTCGCAAAAAAGTGACCGTGACAGTCACCCTCGTCACCGCTTCCATCCTGCCCGTCCGCATTGCTTGAGCGCCTTGTTTAATCGCATTCCGCCGATGGAGCGAGATGGCATGCCCGCATCGGTGCGCCAGTTCGTTGTTGCGCGTACGATATCTCGATGCTAGGTTTTTTCTGGGTACTAACGATCCAGCGCCGTACAAGCTGAATCGAACGATAAGGGGAATGTCGCGATGACTCTCAGCCGTTTGTCGATTGTCACGGCCATCGCGGTCATGGCGTTGATGGGATCGGGCCGAGCGGAAACCGCCGGTTGGACGGATGTGCCGCAGGGTTGGTCGGATGCGCAACGTGTTGCGTGGTGGACCGCGAGCCAAGGGTCTCGGCTGATTCCTCAGGCCTGGCTGGATGCGCTGGAACAGCCCGACAGCACAGCGATGTTCCTGGATCCCGCTTACATCGCGTCCTTCCGCTATCTGCCGAACCCGACTTCCGGCTGGACCAGCCCTGATCGAAATTGCCCGTACGACCCGGCGATCCCCCTCGGGTTTACCGTCGATTGCCAGTCGGACGCCAATCTCAGCAATTCAAAGTTGCGCTGGAAAGCAAAGCAGGGGGAGAACGAACCCTGGGTCGGGATGAATTGTTCCGCCTGCCATACCGCCGAATTGACTTATAAATCGACCCGCCTGCGGGTGGACGGCGCCCCCACGTTGGCCGATTTCCAGTCGTTCATGGAAGCGCTGAACAAAGCGCTGGGACAGATCGCCGATCCCAGAGATCCCGGTAAATTCAATCGTTTCGCCAACCGGGTGCTGGGACTCAGTGCGTCCGCCGAGGACACGGGGCTGCTGATCACCGCTCTGGCGCAACTGAACAAGTGGAACAGCGATCTCGCGAAATTGAACAATCCGGGCGGCCTGCGGTACGGCTTCGGGCGTTTGGATGCAATTGGCAACATCTTCAACAAAGTCGCCCTGATCGCGAACCCGGCCGACGTGGCGCATCAGAATGCCAATCCGTCCGATGCGCCGGTCAGCTATCCGTTCCTTTGGAACGTGCCGCAGTTGAACAAGGTGGAGTGGAACGGTAGCGCACCGAATATCGATCTGAACGACATCCGAGCGGGCGCCATGGTTCGCAACACCGGGGAGGTGGTGGGCGTGTTCGCCGATATCGCCATCCGCAACAAACCCGGTTTCGCGCAGGGCTATACATCCAGCATCGACCTGCCCAATCTGGTGAAAATGGAAACGCAGCTGACCTCGCTGCAACCGCCGGCATGGCCTGCGGTCCTTCCGGCCATCGACAAAGGACTGGCCGACACCGGTAGCGGGCTGTTCAAATCCCAATGCGCATCCTGCCACAGCGTGCCATCGTCACGCGCCAATCTGGCCGAAAAATATACTGTGACCCTGCAACCGGTCATGGCCGGACCCGATCCGGCGAATACCGACATGTGGATGGCCTGCAATGCCATTCTGGATTGGGCGAATACCGGGCTGTTCAAGGGCAACGCGACGCAGTTCGTCAATCAGACCACCTTCGGCGCCACCTCCAACAGCTTCACCCTGACCGGCAATGCGGCGTTGGGCGCGCTGCTGGACCGAAAGCTCGACCTTGCGAGCGCCGCGTTCCAGGGCCTGTTCGGCTTCTCCCAGGGGTTGCCGCTGCCGAGCAAAAAGATCTTCCAGGCCGGGTTGTCGCCGAAACAGGTCCGCGCGGCCGCTTGCAAGGCCTATAAGGAAGACGATCCTGCCAATCCCAAAATGGTCTACAAAGGCCGGCCGTTGCAGGGCATCTGGGCGACGGCCCCCTATCTGCACAACGGCTCCGTCGCCAACCTGCGAGAATTGTTGCTGCCACCGGCCCAACGCAAAACCGCGTTCGCGCTTGGCACGCGGGAGTTCGATCCGGTGGATGTTGGGTTCTCGACCGATCCCGCAGCGCCGGGGAACACCTTCCAGTTCCGCACCAAGGACGCCAATGGCGTTGCGATCGACGGCAATTCCAACGCCGGGCACGACTACAACAACGCCGGCCTGAAGGAAGCCGATATTCGGGCGCTGATCGAATACATGAAGACGCTGTAACGTGATCGATCCTGTTACGCGATCGCAGGGTTCTCCGCCCGATCCGCGAAACCGATCGTGCCGGTGCCAGCCGTGCCGGTGCCAGCCGCGCCGGTGCGATCGAAAACGACGAACCGGTTGGCAAAAAGGGGCAGACCGAGGTTCGACTGCCCGTTGAGCGTGCCGTTGTCGCTCACGATCGCCAACATGGCCGCGCCCGCCGCCCCGACGTCGAACTGCCAGTAATCCTTGGGCGCGACATCGATCACGACCGCCGCGCCGTCGCTACCTCGCAGGATAAAACCGAGCACCGGCCACTGGGTCAGATCGATCCGGGTCTGGTCGAAATTGGCGCCGGCGGATTGCAGGTAGGCCTGCAACGTCTGCGATACCTGCGGATCGAACGCGCGCAACGCATCGAGCAGCCGATCGAACAGCGCGCGATCCAACATCAGATAGGGCGACCCGCTATCCACGATCGCGGTGGAGGCGACCGCGCCGCCGGGTGCAACTGGGGACACCGCGATCGAACGGTCGCCAACCCGCAACGACATCAAATCGACGCTGTAATAACGCTCGTGCACGACGGCGATTTTGGCGATTGGGCCGACGTATAAATCGGTGCAATCGGCCCCGCCGCCCAGCACAAAAAGCCCCTGGTTTGCGGGATCGGCGGCCGGATCGTCCAAAACCTCCCGCGTCATGGACCGCTGCACGGCGAAGGCGAATGTGTCGGCGACCAGACCGGCGGCGACCAATCGATCCGAAAACGGCACGATAGCGGCGGGCTGCCCCAAGGGGAGTAGGTCCGCCGTGTATTTGGTCTCCCAGGTATTGGCCGGCATCCGGTAGCCGGTGTTGAGCGCGGCGAACGCCAGACCGAAAATGCCATCGGCCCGATCGAAGGTGCCCGGTGGATTATCGTAGGCGACGGCAAGATCGGTGCCGGCCAGCTTTGCCACGGGGGCGCCGGGACCGGCGACCAATCCGACCGACGCCTGCACGATGGCGGCATGAAATTCGCCGGACCCGAACGATTCTTTTGCCAGAATTTGGGTTGTGGTCACGCCCGCGTCGCCAGTGGGGTCGTAGATCGCGCCATCGACCACCAACACACCGCTACCGGTGTCGAGGATGACGTTGACCCGCTGCTGCTGGCTCCCCACTGCGATCGGCATCGCAAACTGTCCGCCGGTGAGCGTGTTGGTTATGGGCACGCGGACAATTTCGGGCACGATCATTCCCTCCTCCTGAGAGGGGGAACGATATCGGCCCTCGGCACAGATGCGCCACCGAAATTATCGGTGAGGCGGCGGCGGAGTGTATCAATCGTCCAGGAAGCTGCGCAGCTTACGGCTGCGGCTGGGATGCTTCAACTTGCGTAGAGCCTTCGCCTCGATCTGGCGAATGCGCTCGCGGGTCACGTTGAACTGCTGGCCGACTTCTTCCAGGGTGTGATCGGTGTTCATGCCGATGCCGAAACGCATACGCAGCACCCGTTCCTCGCGCGGCGTCAACGACGACAACACGCGGGTGGTGGCTTCGCGGAGATTGGCCTGAATGGCCGCGTCCAACGGGATGACCGCCGCTTTGTCTTCGATGAAGTCGCCCAGGTGGCTGTCTTCCTCGTCGCCGATCGGTGTCTCCAGGGAAATCGGCTCCTTGGCGATTTTCAGAACCTTGCGCACTTTCTCCAGCGGCATGCCGAGTTTCTCGGCCAATTCTTCCGGGGCAGGCTCGCGGCCGATTTCGTGCAGCATCTGGCGGGAGGTGCGGACCAGCTTGTTGATCGTCTCGATCATGTGCACGGGAATGCGGATGGTGCGCGCCTGATCGGCGATCGAGCGGGTGATCGCCTGCCGGATCCACCATGTGGCATAGGTGCTGAACTTATAACCACGGCGGTATTCGAACTTATCCACCGCCTTCATCAGGCCGATATTGCCTTCCTGAATCAGATCGAGAAACTGTAGTCCGCGATTGGTATATTTCTTGGCGATGGAGATCACCAACCGCAGGTTGGCCTCGATCATTTCCTTCTTCGCGCGCGCGCTGTCGCGTTCGCCGCGGGAAACCGTCATGTAGACACGGCGGAATTCGGCGATCGGCAGGCTCGCATCGGTCGCGACGGCGGAAATTTGCGCCCGCACGTTGCCGATGTCGGTCGGGTGTTTGGCGGCGAACAAGCGCCAGCCCTTGCCCGGCAGAACAGCCACCCGTTCGAGCCAGTTCGGATCCAATTCGGCGCCGCGATAGAATTTGAGGAATTCCTCCCGGTTGACCTTGCAACCCTCAGCCATGCGCATCAACTGGCCTTCGAGCGTGGTCAGACGCTGGTTGAGCTGCTTGAGCTGGGTGACCAGTTCTTCGATCCGATTGTTGTGCAGCCGGACCTGACTGACTTTCTGCACCAGCTCTTCGCGGATTTTTTCGTAGCCCTTTTCGGACCGCGCCGTCAGATCTTCGCCGGACGTCATGGTTTCCAGCCGGCGGTGCTGCATCTTGTGCAGCTTTTTGTAAAGATTTTCGATCTCTTCGAAATTCGCCAGCACTTCCGGCTTCAGCTTCTCCTCAAGCGCGGACAGGGACATGCTCGGTCCCTCGTTCTCGTCGTCGTCGCCCACGTCGTCGGGCGGCGGGGCGAAGGCTTCGACCGGGGCCGCGCCCTCTTCGATTTCGCCGCTCGCGTCGGGGGACGGGGCGCCCGCGCCCTGCGTCGCTTCGAGATCGACGATGTCGCGCAACAGCATCCGACCGGCTTTAAGCTGATCGTGCCAGGAAATGATCGCCTTGAACGTCAGCGGGCTTTCGCACAGCCCGTTGATCATCATGTCGCGGCCGGCTTCGATCCGCTTGGCGATGGCGATTTCGCCTTCCCGCGACAGCAACTCGACGCTGCCCATTTCGCGGAGGTACATGCGGACGGGGTCGTCGGTGCGACCCAGGCTGGCTTCGTCGACGTTGCCGGTCTGCTCTTCGGCTTCTTCTTCCTCGGCCTTGTCGGCCTTGACCGCAGGCGCGTCGCCTTCTTCGCTTTCTTCGGACTCGACGACCTGGATTCCCATCTCCGAGAATCCCGCCATCACATCTTCGATCTGTTCAGACGAATTCTGCTCGGGGGACAGCACCGCGTTCAGCTCGTCGAAGGTGATGTAGCCCCGTTCCTTACCCTTCGCGATCAATTTTTTGACGGCAACCGTCTGGGTATCCAGCAGGTTGGACTCAACATCCTGTTCGGCGGTCACGGTTTCCGTGGTGGCGGTTGTCGGCTTCGTGGCCATCGCTCAAGACACTCCTACATCGTTCGGAGGCATCCGCCCCCTGTCCATTACGCAGCGGCGAGGTCCACGCCGTCCGGTTCGCCGCGCAGTACTTTCTGCAACGCTTCCGCCAGAGCCACAGCCCGCCGTTCGGTCTCGCCGGTCAGGTTCCGCGCTGCGGCGACTTGCGCCAAATTCAACTCTTCCCGCAACCGGTGCACATTCAGGAAGCCAAAAATGTGCCACCAACCCGTCGCGGCTTCCGCCGGCATCGCAGCGGCGGCGGCACATTCCGGCAGAGGGACGGGAACCGCTGCCATAACCTGCCCAACATCCACCGATAGTCCAGCCGACGACAGGTGGTCCATCAGGTCGCCAGAGTCAAGGTTCTCTGCATGCGAAGCCCATTCCCGCAACGCATCCCGCACCCGCGCCAGGAATCCGGTCAGGTCCAGATCGGCGTATGCATGGTCCACATCGGGCAGCAGCTTCGGATGGCGGATCAAGATGGCGGTCAGAATGCGACGGCGTTCTTGCGCGGTGGTATCCATGGCGGGGAGGGGCCGGGGCGCCGTGCGCACGGGGGGCAGCGGCGCGAAGCCTTTGCCCGAACGCCCGACCGGCGGGCGCTTGCGACTGGCGAAGAACCGGTCGAGCAGCGCGCCCCGATATTCGCTGGCCAGCGCTTTGTCGGGAATCCGTCTCGCCGCCTCTTCCAATCGGGTGCGAAACGCCGCGCGCAATTCCGGGGTCGCATCGCCGCCGGCCTGCCGCAACAAATCGTACAGCGCGTCCACCAGCGGCGCGGCCGCTTGCAGCACCGCATCGAATCCAGCCTTCCCCTGGCGGCGGACCAGACTGTCCGGATCTTCGCCCGCCGGCAGGGTCGCCAGCTTCAATGTCTTGTCCGGCGCCAGCATCGGCAATGCCAGTTCGGCTGCCCGAGCGGCGGCTCTGGCCCCGGCGGCGTCGCCATCGAAACAGAGGATCGGCATGGGCGAGAGGTGCCACAACTCCCCCATCTGTTCTTCGGTGAGGGCGGTACCGAGCGGCGCGACGGCGCCGGCGAAGCCGGCTTGGGCGAGGGCGATGACGTCCATATAGCCCTCGACCACAACGAGGGTTGCGCCCTTGCGCACGCCTTCCCGCGCGAGATCGAGTCCGTACAGATTGCGGCGCTTGGAGAACAGCGCGGTTTCCGGCCCGTTCACGTATTTCGGCTGGCCATCGCCCATGGTGCGGCCGCCGAAGCTGATGGTGCGGCCGCGGCGATCGCGGATTGGGAACATCGCGCGATTGAAGAACAGATCGTTGGTGCGGCCGGTGTCGGGATTGTGTTGCATCAACCCGGCCTCGATCAGTTGGTCCTGGGTGATGTTTTCACGCGCCAGATCGGCTGCCAGGGCGCCGCGCCCTTCCCCGGACCAGCCCAGACCGAAACGTTCGATCGTCTCGTCGGTCAGGCCGCGGCGATGCAGATAGTCCAGGGCGGCCCGCCCCTCCGGCAGGCGAAGCCGGCGCTTGAAAGCGGCTTCGGCGGCTTGCAGCACGCTGGCGAGGGTATGGCGGGCGCGTTCGGCCTCGGCCGCTTCGGGGGTGGGTTTCGGGACGTCGAGGCCGGCTTCGGCGGCCAGTTGCTCGACCGCTTCCATGAAACCGGCGCCCTGGCTTTGCATGACGAAGCCGATGACATCGCCGTGCGCACCGCACCCGAAGCAATGGAAATGATCGTCGTAGACGTAGAAGCTGGGCGTTTTCTCCCCGTGGAAGGGGCAGCATCCTTTCCATTGTCGTCCGGATCGGGCGAGCCGCATCCGCCGCCCGATGACGGCCGCCAGCGGGGTGCGGGCGCGTAGCTCGTCGAGGAAGTTGGGGGGAAGCGCCATCAGGCCGACAGCTTGGCTTTCACGATCGGGCCGGCCTTCGCCATGTCCAGCGTGGCGGCGTATTTCGCCCGCAGCACGGCCATGACCTTGCCCATGTCCTTGATGCCCGTGGCGCCGGCTTCCGCGATGGCATCGGCAACCGCCTGCGCCGTGGCGGCTTCGTCCATCTGTTGCGGCAGGAAATCCTCGATGACCGCGATTTCCGCCTCCTCCTTCGCGGCCAGCTCCGGGCGATTGCCCTGGCGGTAGAGTTCGACGGACTCGCGGCGGGATTTGACCATGCCGCGCAGGGCGGACAGGACGTCTTCGTCGGGAACTTTGTCGATGCCTTTCGGGCGGGCGGCGATGTCCGCGTCCTTCACTTTGGCCAGCATCATGCGCAGGGTGGACACGCGCGGGGCGTCGCCGGCCCGCATCGCGGTTTTGAGTGCGTCGGTAAACTGGTCGCGCAGCGCCATAATCGCGGTCCTTCGGTTAATCGACCGCCACTATAGAGGATCGGGGGGCGGTTTATTCAACATCCTCCCGTCGGAAAACCGTGCGCCAGGAAATTTCGCGGCGGGGTTCCGCGACGAGCATCCCAGCCGACCGAACCCCCGATCGTCGTTCGGGCGTTCGGGCGTTCGGGCGTTAGGGCGTTCGGGCGACTTGTATCGGATTGCGGCCCGGAAAATATTTCCGGAGGCCGATTTCGAACTTGTTCGCGGAAATATCCTCCCATACAGTGTCCCCATGGCATACGCTGTGGACATAATCGTCGATCGACTGGGGGGCGCCGAAGCCGCCGCCCGCCTGACCGGAGTCAGCACCGAAGCCGTGCGCAAATGGCGCCAGGCCGGCGCCATTCCATCCCGCCACTGGGCCGCAGTCATGGCTGCCACCGGATTGACATTCGCAGATTTGCAAGCCGAACCGGCCGGAGAAAAACCCGACATGACCGACGTGCCCGAAGGTGCCACAGCCTGCCTCATCCTCGCCGACGGCACCGTCTTCTGGGGACGCGGCATCGGCGCCCACACCCCGGCCGCCGGTCCGGTCGGAGAGGTCTGCTTCAACACCGGCATGACCGGATACCAGGAAACCCTGACCGATCCGTCCTATGCTGGGCAGATCATCGCCTTCACCTTCCCCCATATCGGCAATGTCGGCACCAACAACGAAGACCTGGAGGCCGGCACCGTCGCGGCACGCGGGCTTGTGGTGCAGCAGGACATCACCGAACCGTCCAACTGGCGATCGGGGCAACATCTGGACGCGTGGCTGAAAGCCCGAGCGATTACCGGCGTGTCGGGTGTCGATACGCGGGCGATTACGGTGCGCATCCGCGACGGCGGCGCCCCGACCGGGGTGCTGGCTTTTCCGGCCGATGGGCGCTTCGACCTCGATGCGTTGCGGGCGCGGGCAACCGGTTGGCCGGGCTTGGAAGGTATGGACCTCGCGAAGGACGTGACCTGCGCGCAGACGTATGTTTGGGACGAGACGCAGTGGGCCTGGGGCGTGGGCAACGGAAGGCAGGATGCGCCGAAGCACCACGTGGTGGCGGTCGATTTCGGGGCCAAGCGCAATATTTTGCGGTGCCTGGCCTCGGCCGGTTGTCGGGTGACGGTGGTGCCGGCCACCGCGACGGCGGACGACATTCTGCGCCACAAGCCGGATGGCGTGTTCCTGTCCAACGGCCCTGGGGACCCTGCGGCAACCGGCGTTTACGCGGTGCCGGCCATCCAGGGTGTGCTGGCGACGGGGCTGCCGGTGTTTGGCATCTGCCTCGGTCATCAATTACTGGCGCGGGCGCTGGGTGCGTCCACCTATAAGATGGATCGCGGCCATCGCGGCGCGAACCAGCCGGTGAAGGACCTGACCACGGGGAAGGTGGAGATTACCAGCCAGAACCACGGCTTTGCGGTCGATCCGAAAACCCTGCCCGCCTCGGCTGTGGTGACGCATGTGTCGTTGTTCGACGGATCGAATGAGGGTCTGGCGTGCTCCGACCGGCCAGCGTTTTCCGTGCAGTATCACCCGGAGGCAAGCCCCGGGCCGAGTGACAGCCATTATTTGTTTGGGCGGTTTGTGGCGATGATGGAAGGGCGGGCGTGACATGGACGCGACCGCGCGGCTGCTCGCGACGGCCCTGACCAACCGCATCCACGAACCGAATATCGAGGCTGGGTTCGAACGATTTGCGGCCCTGACCGACGGCGTGATCGATTATGGCGCGTTCTGCGATGCCATTGCCGCCTGCCTTCGCAACGGCCTGATCGACGACCCTATCCGCCTGCCGGAAGGCGCGTTGCAGTGCCACTGGCACCTGGCCCTGACACAAGCCGGGGTCGAAGTCGCGCGACGATCCCGATAGCCGCTTCGCCGCCCCATCGCCCGCCATCCACGCCGAACCAAGGCCCTCGATCAATGCCCAAGCGCACCGACCTTCAATCCATCATGATCATCGGCGCCGGCCCCATCGTTATCGGGCAGGCGTGCGAATTCGATTACTCCGGCGCCCAGGCCTGTAAGGCCCTCCGAGCCGAGGGGTATCGTGTCATCTTGGTG
>JANXMB010000146.1 GCA_025354865.1 Acetobacteraceae bacterium
CCGCGAGAGCCGCATCGCTGACGGCCGGAACCGTTAGGTCAGGAAGGTAGGACGGCGGCGCGGACCGGCGCATCAGCGCTTCGCGCGCCTTGCGATTGGATTCCTCCAGAAGACGGGCGCGCAGCTCGCGGTTCGACACTACCATGAACGCGCGCCGGTCATGACGCGGCGCATTCCCGGGTGATCCGCCTCAGACGGTCCGAATCGATTTCTCTCGCCTCGACCGGCGGCTCGTACTCCCCGAAGCCCCGGCACACCGGGAACCAGCCGAACTCGCCCCCGGAGGTTGACGTGCCCGAAGCCGACTTAATCGTAACAAAAACGACGATTGAGCCCGCCTCTGGCATGATCAGAACAGCCGCGAGGGCGCTTCGGGTTTTTCCAGCCTGTCCGGCACCGGCGTCGTGGTTCCACGCCAGGTTTCGTTCGCCACCCTCAGCCGTTCGACCGCGCACCAGACCAGCCAGACCTCAAACGAAGGCCCCGGCCGGAAGTGCCTGATCCCTTCCGCGGCGCCGGCGGTGTAGGGCGGCTTTTCCTCGCCAAGGCGGAACGCAAGCGCGTGGTTCGACACGATCAGGTTGTCGATGCGGGTTTCAACCGCGCGCAGCGTCGCATCGGGTGATCCCGTACCCGGCGCGTCCCGTTCCGGCGACGTCGGTTCGGGAACGACAGCCGCGCCGTCTTTGCCGGACTCGCTCACAGCGACGCCAACCCGTCCGGGAACCGAACCAGGGCAAGCCCAGGTTGAACCGGCCCAGGAACCGGACGCGGAACGGCCGGGACCTCCACCCAAGGCAAAAGCCTTGAAAAACCCGGAGGGATCGGCGATAAACTGGCCTCTGACACGACGTACCTCCGCTTTGGCCTGGGACGGGGCGAACCGTCCCAGGCGCCTGATTTTCCTTTCGATCCCGGTAGTTGTTGCGGACAGGCAGAACCGGCCGCCTAAGGGCCGCTTCTCATGCCGACGCCTCCCCCACAGGTGGGCCAGCCATCCTCGTTACGCCGCCGATCGTTGAGCCTCGGCGGCCCCTCCACGTCAGTTCAAGGCGGTCCGGTCGCGGCCGCGAGCTGCCGCGCGCCGCCGCTCGGCTCACGCCGCCTGTCGGCGGATGTCGTGGTGCGCGGCGTCATCACGCCACCATCCGATCGGGGTCCGACTCCTCGGCCGGATAAAGGTCCGGCCGGATGACGCGCCCAGGGAGCCCGGTCAGGGCTTCAAGACGCGGGACGTGGCGAGCCGGAACGCGCGACCACTGCGTCACTGCGGAAGCCACGATGCCGAGATGCCGGGCCACCCGGGTTGGGCCGCCGGCGATCTCCAGAACCTTCGCGAGAGCCGAGTCGTACTTGGGCATGGCGTTAATTTGCAGAATGTCTGCATTATAGCAATCGTTAATCTTCTGCATAGCAGGAAATCTGCATGTGAAAGATCATCCGACGGTGTCAGAGAAGATTCACAAGGCGCAGGTTGGGCGCCGACTCCGAGCCGCGATCGAGGTACTGGGCCTTTCCCAGACCGAAGTCGCCAACGCCCTGGGCGTGACTCCAAGCAAACTGGGCAATTGGCTCCGAGGCGACAATTATCCCGCCGCCTGGTTCGTGGCGCGGTTCTGCGACCGGTACGGCATCACCACGGACTGGATTTATCGCGGGATCGTAACCGGGATGGCCAAAAGTCTGGCCGATCCTCTCTGGGCATCGGAACAATCCGCCTCGCCACAAGACGCGAAAGCACCGCGCGCCGTCCGCCAGCCACGCGCGTCGCCGGCAAATCCCAATAAGGTTGCCGACGTCGAGGCCGGAACCGTTGCGGCGACCAGGAAGCGCCGGACGGCTACCCCTGCTCCTCCCATGACGGCCGCCCGACGGGAGGCGTAAACCCGATCCGGTCACTTTCGCCGCCGTACGTCGAATTCAGCCGACTTTCACCAGCATTCGCGGAACAGGGAACGCTCGGGCGCGTGTTGGCGCCCCACGTCGCCAGCGACCTCGCAAGAGATTGCGATGAGCCCGGTTATTCTGACCGCTCGGGTGATTGCCGATTCGCGGCCTCGTAGCCGTGGCGGCGGATTCGGCCTTGCGGGCCTCGTTGGCGCAGCACCAATCCATATTCGTCCCGCGGCGTCGCAAGAGTGACCAATTTCTGTATCGGACAAAATTACAGTTATCCTGTAAATACCTATTGATGAATGCAGAATATCTGCATATATCCACTTATCGGGCCACTCCGGCTCCGATGGGAGGACGCCCGATGTTTGACCGCCCCGGCACACTCGGCTTCAGGCTTCCATTGGTTTGCCCCGCGACGAGAACGCCCGTGGACCGATGCCGTCCATGCCACTCCGACGCCAAGGGTATAGCGGCATGAAAACGTGGGAGATCGACATAGAGCTTCGCGTCTGCAAGACGCTGACGTTCGGCGGCCCAGGAACAGAGGCGGCGGCGCGCCGGCTGGTCGAAATGATCTTCGCCGGTCAGTTGGACGCCTCGCATTTCGTCAAATGGACCGACCCGCGCTTCGGCAACAGGTCCATGCCCGTCGAGACCCCTATCGACAACGAGCCACGGATCGTCGCCGTTCGGGGTACCCTGATGGCTGATTATCTTTTCCGGAACGGCTATGTTTCGGTGCCCGGCTTCGCCGTGGACGGCTTATCCAGCCCCGAATGGTTCAACGAACTCGTCCTCGATCTTGAAGCGGGACGCATCTACCCCGAACAGGCCAAGGAGAAAATGCGGCAGCGCGGCATTTGGACCTGCGAGAACTCTTCGGCGCCGGGTATGCCTACGAACATGCAGAGGGCCGATTTGCCGGATCCGCTCGCCGCCTGCTACCGGCCGTTGGCCAGGGGCACAAAATGACCGACACTGGTCCATTCGCTTACTCTGTCTCGCAGCTCGCCACCGCGTGGGGTGTGTCGTCCCGCCACGTCTATGACCTTTGCGCTCGCGGCTCCTTGGGCCATCTTCGCATCGGTGCTTTGATCCGTATCCGGCAGGCTGACCGGGAAGCATACGAGGCACGACAATGGCACGCCCCAAACTCGACGCCCCAAACTACCGGCTCGTCAGGCGTGGAGATCGTTTCTATGTCCGCTGGTGGCAGGACGGCGCTTTCGGGCGCATTTCAACGGGGGAGACAGACAAGCGGCGCGCCGCCGTCTGGCTCGCGCAGTTCGTAGCCGGCCGTGGAACCCCAGCCGCACCGGAGCAACCCAGCGTCTCGACGATCCTTGACGGCTACCTTGCGGACCGCAGGCCCATAGTGCGGGCGTATGGAACACTGGAGGCAGCCGCCAAGGCGTTGCGGCGGCACCTCGGTGACCTGCAGCCGAACCACCTGACAAAGGAGCGGACGCGGTTTTATGCCAGACAGCGGCGTGCCGAGGGGCATATCGTCGGACCGGCAGATGCCCGGCGGAAGAAGCCGACCAGCGACGGCACGGTGATCCGCGAACTCGTGACGCTACGCGCGGCGCTCAGTTGGGCGCGTGGCGAAAAATGGATCAGCGACGTTCCTGACATCGAAACACCGCGGCAGGCGCCGCCACGAGATCGGTGGCTTACGCGGGAGGAAGCCGACCGGCTGCTGGCGTCGGCCGAAACGCCGCATGTGAAGACGTTTCTCGCGACATGCCTTTATACCGGCGCGCGGGCCGGAGCGGTCCTTGAGCTGACCTGGGACCGGGTCGATTTGGCCGCGGGTCTGATCGACCTCGGGCACGCACCGGGCGGGAAGGGAAGGGCTGTGGTGCCGATCGCCGACCGGCTACTTCCGATTCTGAACGAGGCTCGGACCGTGGCAACGTGCGCGCATGTGGTCGAATTTGCCGGCGCGCGAGTCGCGAGCGTCAAGACAGGAACGCGCGCCACAGCGCGCCGTGCCGAGCTACCGGGCGTAACGCCGCACATCCTGCGTCATACGGCGGCGACCTGGATGGCGATGAAGGGCGTGCCGATGATCGAGATTGCCAAGGTGCTTGGGCACTCCAATTCGGCCCTGACCGAACGGGTCTATGCGAAGCACAGCCCTGATTACCTGCGGCGTGCCGTGGACGCCTTGTCAGCATAAACAGGGCCAGTGTGTATGGTAATTCGCGGCCCGGCCACCCCGGAAAACCCAAATTATCCAATGAAATTATGGTGCTGCTGGAGGGGATTGAACTCTCGACCTCTCCCTTACCAAGGGAGTGCTCTACCACTGAGCTACAGCAGCGCCGGCGAACGGCAGGCGCGTCGTATACGGTCGCTGGGACCGCCGCGCAAGCCGTCTTTGACGTCGGACCGCGATACGTTCGCTTTCGCGCCCGTACCGCAGTCTATTTGTCGGGCCGTTCGTGCGATCCCGACCTCCGGCGTCTACCGACCGCCGCCCAAGCCGGGCGATGCCAGCAATTCCGCCACTTTGCCCGGTTGGAAGCCGAGCACATCGCTGAGGATTTCGGCGGTGTGTTCGCCCAGAAGGGGGGAGCGCGTCACCTCCGACACGCTGTCGGACAGTTTGATCGGGTTGCCCACGGACAGATATTTGCCGCGGGTCGGGTGATCGACCTCGACCACAGTGCCGGTGGCGCGGAGGGATTCTTCTGCGGCGATTTCCTTCATCGACAGAATGGGTCCGCAGGGGATGTCGTATTTGTTCAGGATATCCATGGCTTCGAACTTGGTCACCGTCATGGTCCAGGCTTCGATCGTATCCCAGATGTGCTTCAGGCGTGGCAGCCGGGCCGGCGGCTTGGCATAATCGGGGTCGGTTTTCCATTCGGGCTTGCCGATAACATCGCAGATCGCTTCCCACACCGGGGCTTGAGCGATGAAATAGATGTAGGCGTTGGGATCGGTCTCCCAGCCTTTGCACTTCAGAATCCAGCCCGGCTGCCCCCCGCCCGAGGCGTTACCCGAGCGCGGTACGGTGTCGCCGAACGGGGTGTCGGGATATTGCGGGAACTCGGTCAGCGGGCCGTGTGCGAGGCGTTGCTGGTCGCGCAGCTTAACGCGGCAGAGGTTCAGCACCCCGTCCTGCATCGCCACATCGACCTTCTGCCCGCGCCCGGTGGTGTTGCGTTGGAACAGGGCGGTGACGATGCCGAGCGCCAGATGCAACCCGGTGCCGGAATCGCCGATCTGCGCGCCGGTTACAACGGGCGGGCCATCGTCGAAGCCGGTGGTGGATGCGGCGCCGCCGGCGCATTGCGCGACGTTCTCGTAGACTTTGCAGTCCTCGTAGGGACCGGGGCCGAAGCCTTTGATCGACGCCAGGATCATGCGCGGGTTGAGCTGCTGGATGCGTTCCCAGGTGAAGCCCATGCGATCCAGCGCGCCGGGAGCGAAGTTTTCGACCATCACGTCGCAGGTCTTCACCAGCGCTTCCAGCACCTCTTTCCCGGCCTTGTCCCGGCCGTCGATGGTGATGGACCGTTTGTTATGGTTCAGCATCGTGAAATACAGGCTGTCCACGCCCTTGATGTCCTGCAACTGGCCGCGCGTGATATCGCCGACGCCGGGGCGTTCGACCTTGATCACATCGGCGCCGAACCAGGCCAGCAACTGGGTGCAGGTCGGACCGGATTGAACATGGGTGAAATCGAGGATTTTGACCCCGTCGAGTGCTTTGCCGCTCATGATTATGCTCCTGCCTTTTTCGTAAGGGCGCTTTTCGGGTTGAGATTGCCGATATTGCCGCTCTCGCTTCCCGCTGCCGGGTCGATAACCGCATTGATCAAAGTGGGCTTGCCCGAGGCGATAGCCGCGTCCACGGCGTCCTTCAGCGCGTCCGGCGTGGTGACGTTGACGCCGGTGCCGCCGAAGCTCTCGATCATTTTGTCGTAGCGGCTGCCGGGCACGAACATCGTCGGGGCCGGATCGGCACCGCCGGTCGGGTTCACGCCGTCGCCGCGATAGATGCCGTCGTTGTTGAACACCACGATGCAGATCGGCAGGTTGTAACGGCAGATGGTTTCGACCTCCATGCCGGAGAAGCCGAACGCGCTGTCGCCTTCGATCGCCAGCACCGGCTTGCCGGTTTCGACGGCAGCGGCGATGGCGAAGCCCATGCCGATGCCCATCACGCCCCAGGTGCCGACATCCAGGCGCTTGCGCGGCTGGTAGATGTCGATCACGCCGCGCGCTTGATCCAGCGTGTTCGCGCCCTCGTTCACCAGGATGGTGTCCGGCCGTTCCTTGATGACATCCCGCAGCACGCGCAGCGCCGAATGGTAGTCCATCGGAATGGAGTTCTTGCCCAACCGCGATGCCATGCGGGCGACGTTGGAGGCTTTTTTGTCGTCGATCGCCTTGGTCCACTCGACCGGCGGTTGCGGCCAGTTCTCGCCCATGGCTTTGGTCAACGCGGCAACGCAGGACCCGATATCGCCCACCACCGGCGCGGCGATTTCGACGTTGCTGTCCATCTCGCGCGGTTCGATATCGATCTGGATGAATTTTTTCGAACCCGGCGGCCCCCACTGCTTGCCCTTGCCGTGGCTCAGCAGCCAGTTGAGACGAGCGCCGATCATAAGCACGACGTCGCTGTCCTGGAGGACGGTGGAACGGGCGGCGGCGGCGCATTGCGGATGGGTGTCGGGCAGCAGACCTTTGGCCATGCTCATGGGGATGTAGGGAGCGCCGCTTTTTTCCACCAGCGTGCGGATGTCGTCGTCGGCCTGCGCATAGGCCGCGCCCTTGCCCAGGATGATCAGCGGCTTCTTGGCGGCACGCAGCACGTCCAACGCGCGATCGATCGCCGATGGGGCCGGAATCTGCGCCGGGGCGGGGTCGATGACTTTGACCAACGACCGACGCCCAGCCTCGGCTTCCATCACCTGACCGAACAATTTGCCCGGCAGGTCCAAATAGACGCCGCCCGGACGCCCCGACACCGCCGCCCGGATGGCACGCGCAACGCCAATGCCGATATCGGCGGCGTGCAGCACCCGGAACGCCGCCTTGCACAACGGCCGGGCGATCGCGAGCTGATCCATTTCCTCATAATCGCCCTGCTGCAAATCCACGATCTCCCGCTCGGACGAACCCGAGATCAGGATCATCGGAAAGCAGTTGGTGGTGGCGTTGGCCAGGGCGACCAGTCCGTTCAGAAAGCCCGGCGCCGACACCGTGAGGCAGATGCCCGGCGTCTTCGTCAGATAGCCGGCGATCGCAGCGGCGTTGCCGGCGTTCTGCTCGTGCCGGAAGGAGATGACGCGCATCCCCTCGGCCTGCGCCAGCCGTCCGAGATCGGTGATGGGGATGCCCGGCACGCCATAGATATTCTGGATCCCGTTCAGCTTCAGCGCGTCGATGACGAGGTGGAACCCGTCGGTAAGTTCGGTTTCGGCTTCGTCGGACATGGTGTTTCTCCCGTTATACGCATTGCGGTTGGCGGCGGGGGGCGACCGGCGGATCGAGGAAGCCCCCGTGCCGTTCGACATGGGCCGCCAAACCCATCGTGTGCTCGCGCACCAGTCGCGCGGCCAGATCGGCATCGCGTGCTTCCAGCGCTGCGATAATGGCGCGATGGTCGGCGATGGATCGTTGCGCCCGGTTGTCCTGCGTCATCGTTACGGCGCGGACGGCGCGCATGTGAATGAACAGCGTGTCGGTCAGCGACGACATCAGCGCAACATCGCCCATGCGGATGATCGCCCGATGAAACGCCATATTGGCATCCGAATATTCGCTGATATGGCCGCTCGGGTCGTCCCGGAACGCATCCACCAACGCCCGCAGTTGCGTCAGTTCGGCGGCCGTCGCACGCGGTGCGGCCAGCCGGGCGGCCATGCTTTCGATCGCCGCCCAGACGGCAATCATTTCGACCACCTCGCGTTTGGATTTGCGCACGACATGAATGCCGCGCCGAGGAATGGACCGGACGAATCCTTCCTGTTCCAGCACCGATAGTGCCTCGCGGATGGGGGTGCGGCTGACACCGAGATCTTGCGAGAGCTGCCGTTCGTCCAGACGGATGTCCTCGTGATGGCCGTAAATGTCCATCGCCATGATCGCGCGCTTGATCGCCTCGCAAGCCTGCTGGCGCAGGCCGAGGCCGATGTCGAGCGGTTCGATCTTGAGCCTTGGTTGTTGGTCCGCGTCGGACACGCGCTTCCTTCCTTGCGACTTCGGTATTCAGTATAATGTATACCACGTATGTCAAGATCGCACTGTGACAAATTTGCTCGCGCTGCCGGGCTTGGTTAAACTATCTCGTACGTTTCCTTCGGTCGTTAACCTGGGTGAGCCGACAAGATGCGCAGCACCGTTCCGACAGTCATGCACACCCCCGGCGATAGGCACCCGACATGAGCGGCAGCAGCAGCAGCGGTAGCCGGAGGCGTCGCACCGGCTCGTCCTCGCGCCGCTACAAGCCGTCGGAACTCGTTCCGATCCAGCCCCGGCGCCGCAGCCGGATGGGCATGGCGGAGATTTCGGCATCCATCGGTGTGGCCCTGGTCGTCGTCGCGATCGTCGTGCTGGTCTGGGTCGTGTCGATGCGGAATATCAACGAACAAACGACCGAGGTGCGCGATCGCGCCGAACGCATGGTCACCGCCCAGGCGGTCACGCTGGCCGAGGAAGTGCGCCACGAACTGTTGCTGGTCGATCAATCGCTGTCGCTGCTGCAGGATGCCTGGAACCGGGACGAGGAACATTTCGACCTTCTGGCGTTCCAGAAACTGACTCCGGCCCTGACATCGGTTGCGAACGACATCTTCATCGCCGATGAAAAACGGGTCGTGCGACAGGACATCATGCCGCAAGCGATCGGCCAGGGTATCGGTGGCCCCTACCTGAATTTCCCGCATGGGACGTTGGAACTGCTGACCAAGGAAGGGCAGCAAACCAGGACCGGACAACTGCTCATCGGCGACACAGGTGGCACGATCGAGACCCGCCGGTACCTGATATATATTGTCCGTCCCTTGGCCCAACCCACAAAATGGCTGATCGGCGCATCGTTCCGAACCGAAGAACTGACCAAGATGTACGGTCAGATCGCCATCGGCATCAATGGCGTGGTCGCCTTGATGGACTCGCAGCGTGGCACATTGCAGGCCATCGCCGGCCCGGCCTCTCGCCGGCCGCGCGTCGATCTATCGCAATCGGACATGCTGGCAGCCTTCAAGACCAAAGTCGTCGGTACCTGGACCGGGCCGACCGCCATGGACAACGTGACGCGCATCCACGGTTTCGCCAAAGTGACCGGCCGCGAAATGTACGTCACCGTGGCGATCGCCCAATCCGAGGCCATGGCGGCGGCCGATACCATCGCCTCCGGGGCATGGTGGGTTGCGCTGACCGCCAGCGTCGTCGTTGTATCGGTCGGCGGGCTGATCTTGTGGGAGATTTTCAACCTTCGCGCCAATCGGCGTCGCCAGAGGGCGTTTACCCGAGCGCAATCGGATCTGGGGTCGTTGCAGGCGGAAATCGCGATGATCCGGGCACGCTCGGCCATAGCGATCCGACGGATGGGCGCGTTGCTGCGCATTGCCCCGGATGGGTTGGCGTTGGTCGATGCCGATCTCCGGCTGGTTGCCTGGAACGAACGGTTCGCGGCCGAGAGCGGTGTGGCAGCGGACGCGATGCGGGAAGCGTTGCCGATCGACGAGATGTTCCGCCAACAGGCGCATGCCGGGCTGATCGGGGTGTTCGGAAGCGAGGCTTCCGAGGCGATCGAGGCCGAAATTGCCCGGCGCGTCGCTATCTTGCGTGCCGAGCCGGCGGGTGCGGTATTGCCGCAATTGGATCGGAACGGCCGATCCTGCGCGCTTTACGTCGATGTCGTGCCCGACGGTGGTGGTTTAATTCTGCTGCTCGGCGAGACCGAAACCGACATTTAGAGCGTGATCGCCTGAGGTTGACTTCAACCTCGGGCGTGAATCACCCTCTCAAACAACGGCTTAGACCATGATCCAACGCCGAGATCGCGTGCAACCTCAAACGATCATGGTCTAACGGCCCTCGCCGCAACCTGCATCGCCCGCGCTACGATCGAACCCTTTTCAGGGCCCGACCGCAGGACGGATCGACAATTTTACCGGCCGACTGCTCGAACGGTATCGGCCTTTCGGTCGGCTGGTATCAAACGCGTTCGATCAGCGCGGCGATGCCTTGGCCGACGCCGATGCACATCGTGGCGATCGCACGCTTGGTTCCGGTCGTCTCCATCGCGTTCACCGCCGTCATCGCCAGACGCGCGCCGGACATGCCTAGCGGATGTCCCATCGCGATCGCGCCGCCATGGGGATTCACGTGCTCGGCATCGTCGGGCAGGCCCAACTGACGCATCACCGCGATGCCCTGGCTGGCAAACGCCTCGTTCAACTCGATAATATCGATGTCGCCGATGCCCATGCCCAGGTGGGCCAGCAGCTTCTGAACCGCCGGCGCCGGGCCGATACCCATGATCCGGGGCGGCACGCCGGCCGTCACCATCGACACAATGCGCGCGCGCGGCGTCAGGCCATGGCGTTTGGCGGCTTCTTCGGATGCGATGATCAGCGCCGCAGCGCCGTCGTTCACGCCCGAGGCATTGCCCGCCGTAACCGTGCCGGGATCGCGGAACGGGGTCTTCAGCTTGGCCAGCATTTCCATGGTGGTTTCGGGGCGGGGATGCTCGTCCTGTGCCACGACCGTGTCGCCCTTGCGGCCTTTGATCGTCACCGGCACGATTTCGCGGGCGAAGAAGCCGGCGTCCTGCGCTTTTTTGTTCCGCATCTGGCTGCGATAGGCGAAGGCGTCCTGATCGGCGCGGGAGATCTGGAATTCCTCGGCAACATTCTCGCCGGTTTCCGGCATCGCATCGGTGCCATACACCTTCTTCATCTGCGCGTTGACGAAGCGCCAGCCGATGGTGGTGTCGTAAGTCTCGTTCGAGCGGGAGAACGCCTCGGTCGCTTTGCCCATGACGAACGGCGCACGGGTCATGCTTTCGACGCCGCCGGCCAACATGAACTGGGCATCGCCGCCCCGGATGGCGCGCGCGGCGGAGCCGACGGCATCCAGGCCCGACCCGCACAGGCGGTTGATGGTGGAGCCGGGCACCGTCGTCGGCAGGCCGGCCAGCAACACGGCCATGCGCGCGACATTGCGGTTGTCCTCGCCGGCCTGGTTGGCGCAGCCCATGATGCAATCGTCCAGCGCATCCCAATCGATGCCGGCATGACGCTCTTTCAGCGCCCTGATCGGATGGGCCGCAAGATCGTCGGTGCGGACATCCCGCAGCGCACCAGCATAACGGCCGATCGGCGTGCGGGCGAAGTCGCAAATAAAGGCTTCGGCCATGGTCGGTTTCTCCCTGAGCAATGCCGGTCTCGGTTGGTCCGCCGGCGACGCCATCCGGTTTAACGCCCGCCGACGGGATCGCCAAGGTTCGAGGGATATTGCAGTGCACCACCGCTACACCCTACGCTCCCGCCATGCTGCAATTTCTGCTCCGCCGCGCTGTGCTCGCTTTGTCGGTCTGCCTGACCGTGCTCGTGGTGGCATTCGCGTTGACCCGCCTGTCCGGCGACCTTGCGGTTTCGATCGCCGGGCCGAACGCCACTTCGGAAGACGTGGCCACCATCCGTAAAAATTATGGCCTCGATCGGCCGCTCCCGGTGCAGTTCGTCGACTGGGCGGCCAATGCCGCATCCGGCGATCTCGGGCGGTCCTATCTATACCGAGCACCGGTTTCCGGACTAATCCGGGAACGGCTGCCGATCACGCTTGGCTTGGGGCTGAGCGGGCTGACCATTGCCCTGTTGACGGCGATTCCATTGGGTATTCTCTCGGCCATGCGCGAAGGCACGCTGCTCGACCGCGCCATCGGTCTTGTGGCGCTGCTCGGTCAGGCGATGCCGAGTTTCTGGTTGGGTCTAATTCTGGTGATCTGGTTCGGCCTGAAATTGCAATGGTTGCCGATTTCCGGGGTCGATACCTGGCAAGGCTATATCATGCCCGGAACCGTGTTGGCATTCTCCGCCATACCGGCCCTTATGCGCCTGACCCGAGCGGGCATGATCGAGGCATTGTCGTCCGATTATATTCGCACTGCGCGGGCCAAGGGCCTGAGTACCGCGTCGATCGTGCTGAAACATGCCCTTCGCAATGCCGCCATGCCCGTCGTGTCCGTCGCCGCTGTGCAACTCGGTTTCATGCTCGGCGGTTCTATCGTGATCGAAACGGTCTTCGCGTTGCATGGCGTCGGGTATCTGGCCTGGGAGTCGATCAGCAAGAACGATTTCCCCGTCGTGCAGGCGGTCGTGCTGCTGCTGGCCATGATCTACATCGGGCTGACCCTGCTTGCGGATACGATGAACGCGGTGCTCGATCCCCGCTTGCGCGCCGGATGAACGCCCGTACCGTCTCGGCCGGCCTCGGTGTGTCGATCGTCGGCTTTTTGCTGCTGGTCGCGCTAACCGCCGGCTGGATCGCGCCGCACGATCCGTTCGAACAGGATCTGATGAAACGCATGATCCCACCGGCCTGGATGGACGGTGGATCGGTCGAGCATCTGTTGGGAACGGATCAACTGGGGCGGGATTATTTGTCGCGGTTGATCTATGGGGCGCGCATTTCGTTGCTGATCGGCACTCTGACTGTGGTGACGTCCGGGTTGATCGGCACCGCGCTGGGCGTGGTCGGCGGTTATTTCGGCGGCCGCACGGACGACATCGTGATGTTTGTTATCACCTGCCGGCTGGCCATTCCCTTGATCCTTGTCGCGCTGACCGTCGTCGCCCTGATCGGCAGTTCCCTGACAGTGGTGGTGCTGACGCTCGGGCTGTTGTTGTGGGAGCGTTTCGCCGTCGTCGCGCGAACGACAACGATGCAGGTCCGCAACCTCGATTACGTCGCCGCCGCGCGGGCTGCCGGGGCATCGACGCCGCATATTCTGCTGAGGGAAATCCTGCCGAATATTATGACCCATCTGGTGGTGGTCGCCACGCTGGAAATGGCGCTGGCGATTTTGTTGGAGGCAGCGTTGTCGTTTCTCGGCCTCGGGGTGCCGCCACCGCTCCCGTCGTGGGGGCTGATGATCGCCGAAGGCAAGGACTACATGTTCTTCAGCCCCTGGGTCATCGTGGTGCCGGGTGTGGCGTTGTTCGTGTTGGTGTTCGGTATCAATCTGCTGGGGGACGGGTTGCGCGACTTTCTTGGGGTTTCCCAACGTCGATGAAGCCGGTGCTGGAAATCGAAAACCTGCGTGTGGGGTTCGCCGATGGCACCGCCGCCGTCCGTGGCGTGTCGTTGAAAGTGGCGCGTGGGGAAACCCATTGCCTAGTCGGTGAGTCCGGCTGCGGCAAATCCGTCACCGCGCTATCGACCATGAACCTGCTCGCACGTGGCGCGCGTCGATCGGCCGACGTCATGCGGTTCCACGACTACGATCTGACCAGCCTGTCCGATCGCGACATGGCACGGCTGCGCGGCGATAAAATCGCGATGATTTTCCAGGAACCGATGACCAGCCTGAACCCGGCCTACACCATCGGATCGCAAATGGCGGAGGTCCTGGAACGCCACCGCCGCGTATCCCGCGCCAAAGGATTGGAACGTGCAGCCGATCTGCTCGGGCGGGTCGGCATAACCGCGCCGGGCATGCGACTGGCGCAATATCCGCATCAATTGTCCGGCGGTCTGCGCCAACGGGTCATGATCGCAATGGCGCTGATGTGCGAGCCGGAGTTGTTGATCGCCGACGAACCGACTACGGCGCTGGACGTAACGGTGCAGGCGCAAATACTGCGCCTGTTGCAGGAGTTGCAGCGAGAACTCGGTCTGGCGCTGCTGTTGATCACCCACGACCTGGGCATCGTTGCGCGCATGGCGCAGCGCGTATCGGTCATGTACGCCGGACAGGTGGTGGAAAGCGGTTCGGCCGAGGCATTGTTCCGCGCCCCCACCCATCCCTACACGCGCGGCCTGCTGGCCTGCGTGCCCATCCCCGGCAAAACTCCGCGCGACCAGCCGCTGGGCAGCATTCCAGGCGTGGTCCCGCGCATCGGTCCGGGCTTCGTTGGCTGCGCCTTCCGCGATCGTTGCGCCCACGCCGAGCCCGCCTGCGGCGGCACCGTGCCGCGTCGCACGGTCGCCGCCGATCACGACGCGGTTTGCACAATGGTGCCGGCATGATCGAGGTTCGCGACGTCTATCGCCATTTCGGCGGGCGCACCGGATTGTTCTCCGCCGATCGCGTCGTGCGCGCCGTCGATGGGATATCCTTTTCCCTCGCGAAGGGCGGGGTGCTCGGCATCGTCGGCGAGTCCGGCTGCGGGAAATCGACCTTGGGGCGCCTGATCCTCGGCCTGCTGCCCACCACGTCGGGGGACATACGGGTCGAGGGCCAAAGCCTGGCAGACCTCGATCGCCGCGAACGGGCGAGGTTGATCCAACCGATTTTCCAGGACCCGTATTCATCGCTGAATCCGCGTCAGCGGATCCGCGACATCGTCGGCCTGCCGCTGGCCGCGCAGGGCGCCATGCCCGCTGCCAAACAACGGGCCGAGGTCATGGATATGCTCGCCCGTGTCGGATTGTCGGCCGAAATGGCGGAGCGGTATCCGGCGCAGCTTTCGGGCGGTCAGCGGCAGCGCGTGGCGATTGCCCGCGCCCTGGTGCTGCGGCCGAGGATCGTGGTGTGCGACGAGCCGACGAGCGCGCTCGACGTTTCGGTGCAGGCGCAAATTCTCAATCTGCTGGCCGATCTGCGGCGCGAACTCGGGCTGACCTATATTTTCATCAGCCATAATCTGGCAGTGGTCGAGCATGTGGCGACCGAGGTCGCGGTCATGTACCTCGGCCGTTTCGTGGAACAGGCAGCATCGGACGACTTGTTCCGCGAACCGCGCCATCCCTATACGCGTGCGTTGTTGGCGTCGGTACTGACGGCGGAACCGGGGATCGCCATCCCGGATGTCGGATTGGGCGATATTTATCCCGATCCTGCCAACATCCCCTCGGGCTGCCGATTCCATCCGCGTTGCCCGATCGCGGCGGACCGGTGCCGTATCGAAAGCCCGATCCGGCCGCCGAAGAACGGGCGAATCGCGGAGTGCCTGTTCGCGTCCGACCCGGTGCGCATACAGTCGTAACCCCATTGAGCACGCGCACCACATAGTCTGCCGATCCACGCGCACGTTCCGCAGCCTGCTTGAGTGCCGGAGCGAGTCCGGCTTCGCAGACACCTGCCGGCTCCACGTCGATTCTTCTTGACGCGAAAATTTACCTGGGCAAATTTTCCTCTATCGACGGGCGTTCTGTATCCGTCGTCCGACCCACGCTTATCCTGATTTATACCAGCCGACCGAACCTCTGACTCTCATGCAGGCGGTCGGTCGGCTGGTATCCTCTCGATTTCGCGCGCAGCCGCCACGCCAACCCTGCGCGCATACCGTTCGGCCATTCGGTCGCTCGGTATATTTTTTGTTCGAACGCGTGATTCAGACCTTCCGTCATCACGCTTTATTGGAGCCACAATTTTGAATCTTACAACAAACACCTGGATCGGTCAGGTTACGACCGGTCACGGCTTCATGGTGCTCGTGCCGACGCTGTGCGCGGCGATTGCGGGTACCATGTCCTGGAACGTTGCTTTGCCGTTACTTGCGGCGGGCGTGGTCGGACTGGCATGGCCGGAAAATGCGCCACTGAAAGATGCGGCGCAGACGGTCGCGACCGATTTGGAAAAACTCTACGCGCAGTACAACACCAATGCCGTCGCGACCGCTGCGAGTGCGCCTTTGCCGCCGGATCCGGGCAAGGCGGCGATCGGTTTGGCGGTGTTTGCGGCAATCGGCCTGTCGCTGGCGGCTTGCAGCGGGCAGACCCCGGCCCAGCAGGCGGTGGAATTGCGGATGGCAGAATGCCTCGCGGATACCGCCGCCCGCATTGCCATCGGGATGCCGAACACGACCGGCCCCGACTGTCAGCCTGTGCCGGCCAACAGCGTCGTACCCGCCGCGCCGTAACGCTGGTTAGAGCGTGATCGCCTGAGGTTGACTTCAACCTCGGGCGTGAATCACCCTCTCAAACAAAGGCTTAGACCATGATCCAACGCCGAGATCGCGTGCAACCTCAAACGATCATGGTCTAAGCACCCGATAACCGGGCCGACGCGATCGGGCGAGCTCCGATCGCGATATTTCAGGCCGCGACGCGCCGACGCTTCGGGGTCGGCGCGGGCGTGGCAACCTCATCGGGATTGGCCAATGCTTTCAACAACGCATCCCGCAATTGGCTCAGCTTGCGTTCGTTCGATATTTTCAAACCGAAGACGTCCTTGACGTAAAACACGTCGACCGCCCGCACGCCGTAGGTGGTGACATGCGCCGATGCGATCTGCAAACCTTGCTCGCTGATCGCAGCGGTGACGTCGTGCAATAAACCCGGCCGGTCGCGGCCGTTGACTTCCAGCACCGTGTGCGTGTTGGAGGCATGATTGTCGATCACCACGCGCGGCGGCGCATGGATCGCCTGCATCCGGCGCCCAAGCACCATTTTCGACAATTTTTTGATTTCGGTGTTGAGGCGAAGGCGGCCGGAGAGGGCCTGTTCGATCAGCACCGACAAGCGCGCAATCCGGTGCGGGGCGTCGAACGTGCCGCCGGATGCATCCTGAATCCAGAACGTATCCAGCGCCATGCCGTTGGTCATGGTATGGATGCGGGCATCCACGATCGAGGCGCCGGCCACAGCCAAGGCGCCGGAGATTTTGCTGAACAGCCCGGCATGGTCGGCGCAGTAGATCGTGACCTCGGTCACCGATCGCGCCGGCAAGGGTTGGGTATCGACCGTCAGCGGCGCCTGGCGGTTTTCGGCATCCCGCAACAAGCTCGCATGCCGAGCGTGGGTTTCGGGGTCGAAGGACAGCCAGTAGCTCGGGTAACCAAGTTCGGTGAACTGGGCGATATCCTCGTCGGTCCAGCCCGCCAACAGGGTCGCTGCCGCTTGTTTCGCCCGTTGCACACGCACGTCGCGTTCCGTGGTCGCCAAGCCGCCGGCCAGAACCTCGGCGACGCGGGAATACAATTCCCGCAGCAGGGCCGCTTTCCACCCGTTCCACACCCGAGCCGATACGGCCCGCATGTCCGCGACCGTGAGCACGAGCAGCAACCGGAGCCGTTCCGGCGACTGGATGGTTTCCGCCAGATCCAGGATCGTCTTCGGATCGTCGATATCGCGTTTGAACGCCGTGGTGCTCAGCAGCAAATGATGTAGCACGAGCCAGGATACGGTTTCTGTTTCCTCGGCTGTCAAACCGAGTGCGGGCCCAATATACACCGCCACTTCGGCGCCGAGTTGGGAGTGATCGCCACCACGCCCTTTGCAGATATCGTGCAGCAGCATGGCCAGATAGAGGGAGCGGCGGGACTGGATCTGGTCCATCAGGCTGGAGGCGACCGGCGCAATTTCCTCCAGTTCCCCGCGTTCCAGCGCGTTCAGGACGCGAACGGCTTCGATCGTGTGCTCATCGACCGTGAAGATGTGGTAGGTGTCGAATTGCATCTTACCGACGATGCGGGCCCAATCGGGCAGGAAACGGCCGATGAAACCGGTCTCGTTCAGCACGTTCAGCCATTTGGCGCCGTCGGGATGGCCGGCATGCCCACGGGTCGCCGGCTGCCGCCCACACAGCAAATCCATAAACGCATCCGCCGCCAGCGGGTCGTCGCGCAACGCGATGGCTCGGCGTTCGTTCTGAATGAACGATCGGATCGACAACGGATGCAGTTCCAAATTCCGATCGCGAGCGACGCGCAGGATGCGCAGCATCTGCAACGGTTCTGAATCGAAATCCCGCCCGCCGACCGGTAGCAGTTTGCCCTCGGCGAGCACAAAGCCCGATGCCAGCAGGGCTTTGTCGGTTTCGGCCTCGATGGCGGGGGGACCGAGCGCGGCGCGCATAAGGGCGGGTTCGGTGATACGGGTCAGGCGGGCGATTTCGCGGGCGTTGAGGAAGTAGTGGCGCATGAAACGCTCGACGCCGTCCTGCCGCCCGTGCCGCTGGTAGCCCATGCGGGCGCCGATGACCGGCTGCACGTCGAAGGTCAGGCGCTCTTCCGCCCGGCCGGCCACGTAGTGCAAATGAAACCGCACCGTCCACAGGAATTTCCAGGCACGGCGACCGTGCCGCGCTTCCGTGTGGGTCAGGACGCCACCGATATCGGCCAGCTCGCCCATTGTTTGAGTGTCGAAAACATAACGAGAAATCCAATACAGCGTCTGCAGATCGCGCAGTCCGCCCCGGCCTTCTTTGATATTGGGTTCGACCAGAAACGCGCTTTCGCCGTACCGCCGATGGCGCGCCTGACGCTCGGCTTGCTTGGCCAGGATGTAGTCGGCCGCGCCCGCTTCCTTGCAGGCCGCCCGGAAGCGCCGATGGAACGATGCAAACAGCGCCTCGTTGCCGGTGACGTGGCGGGCATCGAGCAGGGCGGTGCGGATGGTGGTGTCCTTGGCACCTTCGACCAGACAATCCTCGATCGATCGCGTCGCATGGCCGACTTTCAAGCCCAGGTCCCACAGGAAATAGAGCATGTACTCCACAACCCGCAACGAATTGGCGGACGGATCTTCGGCGGTCAGAAACAGCAGATCGATGTCGCTGAACGGCGCCAGGACCCCCCGTCCGTAGCCGCCGGTTGCAGCAACGCTTAGATTCGCGGGCTCGTTGAAGCCAAGTTCGTCCGTCGCGTGGGCGTAAAGAATGTCGATGACGCCGTCGATCAGCGCACCCAGCAGACGGGCCGCTTGCAAGCCGGTGAACTGTTCTTGTTCGAACGCATTCTGCACATAGGCCTGGATACGGGCGAGGTGCCGGCGGAACGCTGCGACCGCTTGATCGCGGGGAATCGCCCCCTTTTCTTCCGCCCTCAGGGCTGCCAGGGCGTCGGACAGGACGTGAGCGGCGGCCTCGGGCGCGCGAGGCAGGGGGATCGGTGTGAGCATGGGAGAAAGCCTAGTATCACCCGGCGCCGTCGGGAATAGGGAACTGGGCTTTTAAGCGGTAAAGCGCGTCCAAAGCGTCGCGCGGGGTCATCCGATCGGGATCGAGAGCCGCCAATGCCGTCGCCAAAGGGTCGGCCGGGGGCAAAACCGCCTCCTGCGCCGGGGACAATGGCGTGGGCGACAATGGCGTGTTTGCTTCGACTGCGGCGAACAGCGGCAAGGCGCCGAGCGGCGCGCCGGCCCCCAATGGTCCGCCGTGTTTTTCCAGGGCGGTGAGCAAAGCCGCCGCCCGTCGCACCACCGGGGCGGGCACGCCGGCGAGTTCGGCGACGTGCACGCCCCAGGACCGGCCAGCCGCGCCCTCGGCGACCTCGTGCAGAAACACGACGGTGCCTTTCCATTCCTTGACCCGCATGGTGTGCGGCCGCAGCCGGGGCAAACGGTCGGCCAAGCCGGCGAGTTCGTGGAAATGGGTGGCGAAGATCGTGCGGCACCGGATGGACGAATGCAGCGCTTCGAGCACCGCCCATGCGATCGCCAGACCGTCGAGGGTGGCGGTGCCTCGGCCGATTTCGTCGACAACGACCAGCGATCGCGGCCCGGCCTGATGCAGGATGGCGGCGGTTTCGGTCATTTCGACCATGAAGGTCGAACGGCCGCGCGCCAGATCGTCCGCCGCGCCGACCCGGCTGAACAAGCGATCGACCACGCCGAGCCGGGCGGATTCGGCGGGAACCGGCAGCCCGGCTTGGGCCAGCACGGCGATCAGCGCGTTCTGTCGCAGGAAGGTCGATTTGCCCGCCATGTTCGGCCCGGTCAGCAGCAGCACCCGCCGATCGGCCGACAGATCGCAGCGGTTGGGGACAAAGGCGGCTTTGCCGGCCAGCGCGGCTTCCACCACCGGATGGCGCCCGGCTTGGACGACGAAGGTATCGCCGTCGGTGACCACGGGGCGGCACCAGGTGCCGGGTTCCGCCAGCCGAGCAGCCGATTGCGCGGTATCGAGGAACGCGAGCGCATCGGCACCGTCGGCCAGCGCATTGGCACAATCCAGGGCCGCCCGCACCAGATGGCCGAAGACCAGCTTCTCCCGTGCTGCGGCGCGTTCGCCGGCTTCGGAAATGCGCCGATCCAGGTCCGAAAGCGCGGGTTCGGTGAAACGCGCCCCATTCGCCAGCCCTTGACGCAGCGTCAGTTCGGGAAAGCCACGCAGCTTTTCGACGGCCACGGCCGGGGCCTCGATGACGTAGCCCAGCTGCGCGTGGTGTTTGATCTTCAGGCTCGCGACGCCGAACCGCTGGGCGTAGTCCAACTGCATCGTCGCAAGCACGCGGCGCGAGTCGTCGCGCAACGATCGATGGGCGTCGAGTTCGCCGTCGAAACCGGCCGCGATGGCGCCCCCGTCGTCCAGCCGGTGCGGCGGCGGATCGGCCAGTGCAGCGGACAATTGGGCGCCGAGACCCAGCCCGATCGGCAGGGCACCGCGCGCCGCCGCCAATGCGGGCGGGAGGGGACCTTGCAACGGCGCGTGGGCGGCGGCGGCAGCGGCGAGCCCATCGCGGATCGCCGCCAAATCCCGCGGACCGCCGCGGTTCAACGACAAACGGCCCAGGGCTCGGGCAATATCCGGCGTGGTACGCAGCGCCTGGCGCAATTGCACGGCGGCGTCGGGATTGGCGAGCAGCCACGACCACGCATCCTGCCGGTCGGCGATCCCCGTGGGATCGGTCAGCGGAGCCGAAAGCCAACCCGCCAGCATGCGCGCCCCGGCCGGGGTCAGCGTTTTCTGCACCGACGCCAGGATCGTGTGCTGCGTGCCCCCGTCGCGCGAGCGCTGGATTTCCAAACTCGCTCGGGTTGCCGCGTCCATCAGCAAGACCCCGGTTTGCCCTTGCGGGACCGGATGCGCGAGGCGCGGCAGATTGCCCACCTGCGTCGCCCGCACGTAATCGACCGCCAATGCGGCGGCGATCGCCTCCCCATCCGAATAGGTGCCGAACGCGTCCAGGCTGGCGGCACCGAAAGCATCCGCCAACCGTCGGCGGGCGACCAATGGCGGGGACGGCGCGGTTTCCGGCGCGCGTCGGGCGTCCCAGTCGCCCAGGGGCACATCTCGCGGCGCCAGAATCTCCGCCGGTTCCAGGCGACCGAGCAGCGCGGGGAGTTCGGATATGGCGGCGGTTTCGAAGAGGCCGGTGGAAACGTCGAGCCAGGCCGCCCCCAGCCCGTCGCGATCGCGGGCGATGGCGAGCAAAAGGTTCGGCCGGCCGGCCTCCAGCAGCGATTCTTCGGTCAGGGTTCCCGGGGTGACCAGCCGCACGACCTCTCGCCGAATGGGACCTCGGCCGGTACGGGTTTTCGGATCCTCCATCTGTTCGACCACCGCGACGCGAAAACCGCGCCGGATCAAACGAGCGAGATAGGATTCCGCCGAATGCACCGGCACGCCGCACATCGGGATGGGCTGGCCGGCATGCTCGCCGCGATGGGTCAGGGCGATATCCAGGGCGGCGGATGCGGCTTCGGCGTCTTCGAAGAACAGCTCGTAGAAATCGCCCATGCGGAAAAACAGGACCGCGTCGGGATGGTCGGCTTTGGACGCGAACCATTGCACCATGCCGGGGGTGGCACCTTCGCCACGGGCGGCTTTCGGCGGGGCGGCGGGGGCCGAACTGGGTGTCACACGGTCACGTCGTGGGCGGCCGCTGCCCGCCGCTTGCGCACATGCGCGGCGATCGAGGCCAGAGCGGTGGGAGTCATGCCTTGCAGGCGGGCGGCGGCGCCCAGGGATTCGGGCCGGAACCGGGTCAATTTATCGGTCACCTCGGCCGACAAGCTGCCGATTTCGGCGAAATCCAGACCATCGAGCGACACCGCTTCTTCCTTCCGGAAGCGTCGGATGTCGGCGTCCTGGCGTTGCAAATACCCGGCATACCGCGCCTCGGCATGCACCTGCGCGGCCGCGCGGGGCGGGAGGTCGCGCAGCCAGGGCACCGCCACGCCCAGATCGGCCCAGGACACGGTGTCGATCGCCGCCATATCCAGCACCGAACGCCACCGCCCATCGGCGCGCGGCGGAAAGCCGAGGCGGGTCCATTCCGCCGCCGGCTTTTCCTCGGTGCGGGCGCGTTGCAAGGCCGCATTTACCGCGTCGCGGTGGGCCGAGAATGGCACGGCACGCTCCGCACCGACGCAGCCCCACTGCATGCCTTTTGCGGTCAGACGCAGATCGGCGTTGTCGGCGCGCAGGCTCAGGCGGAATTCCGCGCGGGAGGTGAACATGCGGTACGGTTCGGAAACGCCCTGGGTCGTGAGATCGTCGATCAGCACGCCGATGTAGGCTTCCGACCGATCCAGTCGCGCCGGTTCGCATCCGCCGGCCAGACGGGCGGCATTGAGGCCGGCAAACAAGCCCTGGGCGGCGGCTTCTTCGTATCCGGTCGTGCCGTTGATCTGCCCGGCGAGAAACAGCCCCGGCAGCGAGCGCAGTTCCAAACCCGGCGTCAGCGCCCGGGGATCGACATAGTCGTATTCCACGGCATAGGCCGGGCGGAGCATTTTCGCCCGTTCCAATCCGGGGATCGTCGCCAGCATGGCCCGTTGCACCGTTTCCGGCAGGCTGGTGGAAATGCCGTTGGGATAGATCGTGCAGTCGTCCAGCCCCTCCGGCTCCAGGAAGATATTATGGCTCTGGCGCGCGGCGAAGCGCACGACTTTATCCTCGATGGATGGGCAATAGCGCGGCCCGACGCCGGTGATATTGCCGGCATGGATGGCGGAACGATGCAGGTTTTCCCGGATGATTGCGTGCGTGGCCGGCGTCGTGGCGGTGACGCGGCACTCGATCTGGCGGTTGTGCAGGCGGTCGGTCAGGGTGCTGAACGGTTCCGGGTCGGCATCGCCCGGATCGGCGGCGAGGCCCTCCCAATCGATCGTGCGGCGGTCCAGCCGAGCGGGGGTGCCGGTTTTCAGCCGCCCCATGGGGAGCCCGAGCTTCGCCAGCGTATGGGCGAGGCCGATCGAGGGGGCCTCCCCGATCCGGCCGGCATCGGTTTGAATATCGCCGACATGGATCGTGCCGCGCAGGAATGTGCCGGTCGTCAACACCACAGCGGCCGTGCGGATGCGGGTTCCGTCGGCCACGATCGCCGCCGCCACCCGCCCATCCGGCCCGATCTCCAAATCCTCGACCGCGCCCGCTCGGATTGTCAGCCGAGGGGTTTCGTCCAGGAACCGGCGCATGGCGCGGCGATACAGCGCCCGATCGGCCTGGGCACGCGGGCCGCGCACGGCCGGACCCTTGGACCGGTTCAGCAGCTTGAAATGGATGCCCGCCGCGTCGGCGACCTTGCCCATGAGGCCGTCGAGCGCATCGACCTCCCGCACCAGATGGCCCTTGCCGATACCGCCGATCGACGGGTTGCACGACATCTCGCCAATGGTTTCTAGTTTGTGGGTTAGCAGGATGGTGCGCGCACCGGCCCGCGCTGCGGCAGCCGCTGCCTCGCAGCCGGCATGCCCGCCCCCTACCACAACGACGTCGAAGCGCTGATCCATCCTTGTCCCGCACAATGAAGCGGCGGGCGGTTTACCCCGGTTTTCGCCGCATGGCGAGGCAAACCGACGGTTACTGCCAATCCGCGATCGACACCCGCCAATGAATCCGGTCCTGGTCGGGGGGATAATCGGCGGCCGCCTTGTGATAGGAACACCGATTGTCCCAAATCACGATGTCGCCCACCCGCCATTTATGCTCGTACCGGCCGCGCGGGAGAATCATGCGGGACTTCAATTCGGCGATCAGGTCGTCGCTTTCCGCTTTTTCGAAACCTTGGAGGGAGACGATCTTCAATTCGTCGAAATACAGCGACTTACGGCCGCTTTCGCGATGGGTTCGGACGATCGGGTGGAAGGCCGGCTTCCAGTTCTCGTCTTCCGGGTTCAGCAGGCCCGGCGTGCCGTAAACGAAGCCGCCCAGGACGCCGTCCAAACGATCCTTCAGGCGTTGCGGCAGGGCATCGTACGCTGCGTAGCCCGACGCGAAAAACGTGTTCCCGCCGCGATCGGGAATGGCCAAAGCGTAGAGTTGCGTCGCCTTGAAGGGGATTTTCTCGTAGGCGCCATCGGTGTGCCAGCCCTCCCCTCCGCGTCGGTAGATCGTCTGATTCAGGGACCCATCGGGTTTGAATTTATCGACGCCGAGCAGAGTGATTTCGGGATAGTCCGGGTGGCGGGTGGATTTGGAAGGGTGCGGCTCGATCGTCCCGAAGCGCCGGCTGTAGGCGAGGAATTCGGGTATTGTTAGGTGTTGGTCCGTCACCGTCAGCACGCAGCAGTCGATCCAGGCCTGGTAGAGTTTCGCGAAATCGGCATCGGACATCGTTTTGACATCGACGCCGGATACTTCGACCCCGATCCCGTCGCCGACGACGCGGATATCCATCATGGTTGCTGCCCCATTTCGTGCGCCAGTTTGGATACGAAGACCTGTCGGGTTGGAAACGACATCCAGACGCGGCGGCCTTGCAGGAAATCCTCCCCGATCAGGGCGTCGCCGACGCCGGCATCGGTTGGCAGCACCGTCAGCATAAGCCCCTGGATGGTTGCCGGACCGATGCGCAATTCCCGGAACCAATGCAGGTGGGACGTCATGGTGCCGGCACCGGCACCGCGCTGCACGACCTTGCGATCGAGGGCCATCTTCTCCTCGGTCAAGCCCATGCGGGTGGCCATCTGCACACCGATGGTGGTGGCCGAGGCCCCGGTATCCAGAATGGCCTGCCCGCGCACCCCGTCGAGGACGAAGGGTATCAGCAAGCGATCCTTTTTCTGCGTGACGCCGTCGATGGCAACGAAGGGTTCCTGCCAGGGTGGTAGGTTGTTCGGGCAGCGGCGCACGCGATAAAGCGTCAAGGCTTTGCCGGGGACATCGATATCCAGATCGAACGCCAGCAGAATATCCGCCCCCAACAATCCATCGGCCAACGGAACGGCATCGTTGTCGAAACCGAATTTCCCGACCGCGACCCGATCGATCGGCGGCAGCCGCACGGTGCCGAGCGCAAAATTGGATACGACGGCATCGGCACTGACCACGGAGCCGCCGAGACCGGTAGAGGTGCGAATACGGCTCATGTCTCGGGGCAAATGCAGGCGCGCTGCCGCTCGTTCGGAAATCGTCGTTCGCTCGGCGCCGCTATCGACGATCATCGTGAGTTCCTGGTCGTCGATATGCACCGGCACGGTCAGCAGCCGGCCACGCACCTCGATCGGCAGGCGGGCAATCGCGACGGCCTCGCAGTTTGCGGCGGCGTCAGCCGGAGGGGCGACTTTGCCTTGCCGGATGCGGTCTTGCCGATACAGTTCCTCGGCTGTTGGCGGCGCTGGGCCGCAGGTCGTCAGCATGGCCAGTGCCAGTAAGGCGAAGGCGCGGATCGGACTTGGCACGAGAACTCCGTGTAGCGTTGCCATAGGGGCACTGTTGCCTTGGGGGGGCTTCGGTGGTCGGATGGCGCATCCTGAAGCCGCCGAGGCGCCCGTGGCCGATCCTATCACCGAAGAGTTGTTCCGCAACGCCATCTCCGCCTTGGGCGACGAGATGGTGCTGACCATTTATCGCACGGCCTATTCCGGGGTGTTGAAGAACATCATGGATTATAGCGCGGCGATTTGCGACGCGCAGGGTCGGTTGGTCGCCCAGGGCCTGAGCCTGCCCGGGCATCTGGCGTCCATTCCGGTATCGTTGCAAGCCGTTCTCGCGGCGTTCGGCGACGATGTGTACGAGGGCGATATCTTCATCAACAACGACCCCTACGACGGCGGCATGCACCTGCCGGATATCTTCGTGTTCAAGCCGATATTCGCGGAGGGGCGGCCGATCGCCTATGCGGCAACGATTTGCCATCATACCGATGTCGGCGGCCGGGTGCCGGGGTCGAACGCGTCCGACAGCACGGAAATCTATGCCGAGGGTTTGCGCATCCCGCCGCTGAAACTCTACGAAAAAGGCGTGGCGAACAGCACTTTGTTTCGCATCATCGAACGCAATGTGCGGCTGCCCGGCCGGGTGTTCGGGGATTTGCGATCCCAGCTCGCCGCTTGCGAGATCGCGGCGCGCGGCATGGCGGATCTGGTAGCCCGCTACGGTGCCGGCGAAGTCGGGGCGTTGATGGTTGCGACAATGGATTATTCCGAGCGCCTGACCCGGCATTGCTTGCTGGAGCTGCCGGATGGGGAGGCAACGTTTACGGATTGGATCGACGACGATCAGATCGACCGGGGCGTGCCCATTCGGCTGGTCTGTACCGTTCGTAAACGGGGCGATACGATGCAGGTCGATTGGACCGGCAGCGCGCCGCAGGTGAAGGGGGCGATCAACAATACCCTCAGTTATACGCAGGCCATGAGCTACACGGCGGTCAAGTCGGTATTGTCGATCAACATGCCGAATAACGACGGCGTTTTTCGCGCCATCGAGGTCATCGCCCCCGCCGGCACCGTCACCCACGGCAAGCTGCCTGCGGCCTGTGCCGCTCGGGGGCTCACCGGTTTTCGCGGCACGGACTGTGCGTTCGGTGCGCTGGCGCAATTGTATCCCGACAAGGTGTTTGCGGCATCCGATGGCGGCAATACCGGCCTGACGATCGGTGGTTACGACAAGGATTTGCAGCCGTTCATCTATGTCGATTTCATATCGGGCGGCTGGGGCGGCCGTCCATGGGCCGATGGTTTGGATGGCAACACCACGATGTTTGCCAATATGGCCAGTTTCTCGGTGGAGGTCATCGAAGCGGAAAATCCGCTTGAGGTGCTGGATTACGAATTCGTCCCCGATACCGGTGGGGCCGGCAAATATCGCGGCGGCATGTCGCAGCGGAAGACCTGGCGGATGCTGGCGGATGAGGGAATATTGCAAGTCCGGGCGGATCGACAGGCAATCCGGCCCTATGGGCTGTACGGCGGCGGGCCGGGTATGCCGGGGCGCAATGTCATGGACCCCGGCGCGGACACCGAGGAAACGCTGCACGCCAAAATCACCATGACGTTGAAACAAGGGCAGGTCTTCCGACACGAACTGCCGGGCGCAGGCGGCTGGGGCCCGGCGCTGGACCGCGATCTGGATGCGGTCGCGCGGGACTTGCGCGACGAACTGGTGACGATCGAGGGCGCGGCGCGCGATTACGGGGTGGTTGCTGCGGGCGACCCGCCGATCGTGGATTTTGCCGCGACGCAATCGCTGCGCGCACGACTGCGCACGCAACGAGCGCCTTTGCCGAATGTCGCGTGGGAGCCGGCGGCCTGAGTTATAAACCCTGACGGACCCGGGGAAAGACCTCCTGCGCGATCGTTTCCATTGTTTCGATCGCCAGACTTTCCGGCATGCCCGCCCATTCCGTGCTCATGACGATATGGTTCATGCCGATCCGCTTGTGCGCGTCGAGGATTTGTTCCGCAACCTCATCCGGCGAGCCGATGAAAAACCGATCCCGGATCAGATCCTCGAACGACTGGCCCAGCCCGCGATCGCCTTCCGGCATTTCCTGATGCCAGGAGTGATAGGCTTTGTACTTCGCGCCCAGATACGGCGCGCATAGGCGGATGGCCTCTTCGCGGGTTTTGGCGACGAAGACTTCGCGGCGCATCGGCAGTTCGTCGGGGAAGGGTTTGCCGGCCGCATCCAGCGCGCGTTTGTAAAGATCCATCTGCCGTTCCAGGGCGCCGATCTCGACCGCCGGGCCGATATACCAGCAATCGCCCATGCGAGCGGCCCGTTCCACTGCCGCATCGGCATTGGCGCCGATCCAGATCGGGGGGTGCGGCTTCTGGATCGGGTGGGGGCTGCACGATGCTTCCTCCAACTCGAAATACGGGGTTTTCATCGTGACCGTTTGTTCGGTCCAAAGGCGCTTGATGGCGGTCAGATTGGCTTCGAACCGTTTGGCGCGCTGGTTGCGGGGCACGCCGAATGCCTTGAATTCGACATCGCGATAGCCAAGCCCGACGCCGAGGATGATTTTGCCGCCGGTGATAACGTCGAGGGTGGCGAATTCCTCGGCCACATGCAGCGGAGACAGCAGCGGCAACAAAAGCACCCCGGCATTGAGCCGCATGTTCGGTGCCTCGGCCGCGAAACGTGCCAGCATCGGCACGAGTTGCAGCATCTGGAACGGATGCGCACTGTAATGGGCGGTTTTCGTAACCGAGTCGTAACCCGCCCGATCCGCGAGGCGCACGAACGCGAGCGTTTCCTGGAAGCGGCGGGAAATGTCCTCGCCCTCTTCCGCCTGGCCACGAACCACCAGGCCGAACTGGAATTGTTTGCTCACGACGCACTCCCTCGACGTATCTGCCGACGAAGATGCCGACAGATGCCGGGCCGGGTCAACTTGCGCGGGCGGAGTGTGGCTTGTACCGTCTTCGTATGACCCTACGCATCGGCATCGATATCGGCGGCACTTTCACCGACCTGGTGGCTATCACTGGCGACGGACGGGTGGTGACGCATAAAACCGCATCGACCCCCGGCGACTATGGGGAGGGCATTGTCACCGGCCTGACCGCGCTGCTGACGCAGGAGCCGGGGCCCGTCGCCGATGTGCTGCATGCCACCACGGTCGGATCGAATACCATCCTGGAGGGCAAAGGCGCCCGTACCGCCCTGATTACCACGCGCGGTTTCCGCGACATTCTCGAAATCCGCGATCTCAGAATGCCGGTGCTTTACGACATTTCCTGGACCAAACCGCGCGCATTGGTCGAGCGTCGGTTGCGCCTGGAAGTGGGCGAGAAGATGCGGCCGGATGGAACCGTATCCGAAGCGTTGGACATGGCCGACGTTGCGGCCGCCATCGAAATGTTGCGTAAGGAGGATGTACGCGGTCTGGCGATCTGCCTGCTGCACAGCTATGCTAACCCCGCGCACGAACAAGCTGTCGCGGCTGCGGTGCGGGCGGCGTTGCCGCATGTGGCGATTTCGATCAGCAGCGAGATATTGCCTGAAATCAAGGAATATCCCCGAACCTCGACCACCGTGATCAATGCCTATGTGCAACCGGTCGTCCGCGCCTACATCACCTCCCTCGATGCGCGTCTCCAGGCGCTCGGTATCGATGCGCCTTTGCAACTGATGCAATCGAATGGCGGCCTCGCCTCTGCCGCTTTCGCGGCTGCCGTGCCTGCGCATATCATCGAATCCGGCCCGGCCGCAGGCGTCGTCGGCGGCGCCGCATTGGCGCGGCGGTTGAACGAACCGCGTATCGTTACATTCGACATGGGCGGCACCACGGCCAAGGCCGGGCTGGTCGAAAACGGCGAGGTCCTGCGATCCGAAGCGATCGAGGTCGGCGGCGGCGTCATGGTCGGTTCGCGGCTGCTGGTCGGCGCCGGCTATATGCTCAAACTCCCGGCGATCGATCTGGCCGAGGTCGGGGCCGGTGGCGGATCGATCTGTAGGCTGGACGCGGCGGGCGCCCCGAAAGTCGGGCCGATCAGCGCCGGAGCCGATCCGGGGCCGGTTTGTTACGGGCGCGGCGGCGTGTTGCCGACCATCACCGATTGCAATCTGGTGCTGGGTTATCTCGATCCCGGCGGGCTGGTCGGCGGGGCGATGAAACTGGATCGCGACGCCGCGCGCGCGGCCGTTCAACGCGACCTTGCAGGACCGATGGGATGTTCGGTCGAAGACGCGGCGTTCGGCATGCTGCGACTGGCGTCGGCCACCATGATGCGCGCCATTCGGGCCGTGTCGGTCGAGCGGGGGCGCGATCCGCGGCAGTTTGCGTTGCTGGCCTTCGGCGGCAACGGCCCCTTGTTCGCCACCGGCATTGCCCGCGAACTAGGCATTGCTCGGGTTTTAATTCCGCCGCTGCCGGGGGTGTTCAGCGCCTTTGGCCTGCTGGTGGCAGATGCGGAACATCACGGGGTCCGTAGTTTGCGCACCCGCCTGGACAAGGCCGACCCATCCAGCATCGCGACCGCCTTGGCCGAATTGCAAGCGGCCGGCGCAGCGCAGTTGGCGCGCGACGGGTTCCCGGTGGCTCGGCAGGACGTGCGGCGGGCTGCGCTGGCGCGTTACGTCGGACAGTCGAGCGAGATCGAAGTGCCGCTGACCGGCGACACGAGCCCGGCCGCGATCGCCGAAGCATTCGGGGCCGAGCACGAACGGACTTACGGATTCCGAGCACCGGCGACCGAGGCGGTGGAACTGACGGGTTTGTCGACGATCGTGCGCGGCATCGCGGAGCGGCCTCGGCTACCGGAACGAATCCCGCCCTTCGCCTCCCCGGGACCGCAAAGCCGGTTGGCTTGGTTCCCCAATGGCGGGTGGACGGAAACGCCGGTGATGGATCGCGCGACATTGGCGACCGGGCCGCGGGTCGGGCCTGTGATCGTGCAGGAATACGATGCGACCTGTCTGGTGCCGCACGGGGCGACGGCGGAAGTCGATGGGTTTGGGAATATTGCGGTGACGGTCGGGTAAGGCTGGAAAAATCGGCTTTTCAGCGGCCCGCCTAAACCCCGGCGACGCGGTTCAGCACCAATTCGGCCATGCCGGCATCGCCCCCGATGGAGCCGAGATAGATCGGGCGATCGCCATATTGCGCGCGTGCGGCAGCGATCGATGCTGGGACGTCGTCGCGAACGTGGCCGCCCTCGCCGGCAAAAACACCGATCGCAACGATCGATGGGCCTGTCGCGTCGCGCAACACATCGGCGAGCGAAGGCGGTTCTTCGAGGAACGCGACGCGGGCGCCAAGCCGCCGGGCGTGGTCGTGCAGGGCCAAACGCCGGCCTGGGGATTTGGCGGATCCGTGGCCGATCAGCACGATATCCGCCCCCTCCCGATCGCCGATGCGGGCTCGGATGACGTCCACCATACCCGGATGGGTGCCGACAGGGGGATAGATGCGGAGATCGGGTGTGCCGGCCAAGGCGTTCGGCACCGCGACCCGGACGAAATAGCCGTCCTCCATGAAGAAGGGTACGACATGGATAGGCCAACGTGCCAGCGACGCCAGCGCATCGGCGACCGATGGGCGCCCGTTCAGGAAGCCGACGGCGATTTGGGCGAAGTGGCCGCGAGCGCGCAGAGTATCGGCCAGCGCCAGGGCGGTTCGGCCGGCATCGGGGTACCGTTCCGACCCATGGGCAATCAGCAGCAGGGCGTCGTTGGGAAACCGGCCTTGTGTCGCACCGGCCACGTCCCCCCCGGATTGTGCCGGGGGGCGATCCGGGGGGGCAGGGTTCACCCCACCCGGTTCTCGACCAGTTCGGTCACGACGGCCGGGTCGGCCAGCGTCGAGGTGTCGCCCAGGCTATCGGTTTCATTGGCCGCGATTTTACGCAGGATGCGGCGCATGATCTTGCCGGAGCGGGTTTTCGGCAGGCCGGGCGCCCATTGGATCGCATCGGGGGAGGCGATGGGGCCGATTTCCTTGCGGACCCAGGCGACCAGTTCCTTGCGCAGGGCGTCGGTCGGTTCCTCGCCCAGGTTCAGGGTGACGTAGGCATAGATGCCCTGCCCCTTGATGTCGTGCGGGAAGCCGACGACCGCGGCTTCGGCGACCTTGGGATGGGAAACCAGCGCGCTTTCGACCTCGGCCGTGCCCATGCGGTGGCCGGATACGTTGATCACGTCGTCGACCCGGCCGGTGATCCAGTAGTATCCGTCCTTGTCCCGCCGGGCGCCGTCGCCGGTAAAATACAGGCCGGGGAAAGTGGAGAAATACGTCTGCACGAATCGCTCGTGGTCGCCGTAAAGCGAGCGCATCATGCCGGGCCAAGCATCGCCGAGGCAGAGATTGCCCTCGGTCGCGCCATGCAGTTCGTGCCCTTCGCCATCGACGATCAGCGGCTTGACGCCGGGGATCGGCCGGGTGGCGGAGCCGGGCTTCAGCGCGGTGGCGCCGGGCAGGGGCGAAATCAGGATGCCGCCGGTTTCCGTCTGCCACCAGGTATCGACGATCGGGCAGCGGTGCTCGCCCACCACGCGTTCGTACCACAGCCATGCTTCGGGGTTGATCGGCTCGCCAACGCTGCCCAACAAGCGCAACGATTTGCGGGAGGTCTTTTTCACCGGCCCTTCCCCGTCGCGCATCAAAGCGCGGATCGCGGTGGGTGCCGTGTAGAAGATGTTGACCTGATGCTTATCGACGACCTGCCAGAAACGGGAGGAATCCGGATAGTTCGGCACCCCTTCGAACATGATGGTGGTCGCGCCGTTCGCCAGCGGCCCGTACAGGATATAAGTGTGGCCAGTCACCCAGCCCACGTCGGCGGTGCACCAGTAAACATCGCCCTGGTGGTAATCGAACACGATTTCATGGGTGTAGCTGGCCCAGACCATGTAACCGCCGGTGGTGTGCAGCACGCCTTTGGGTTTCCCCGTGCTGCCGGACGTATACAATATGAACAACGGATCTTCCGCGTTCTGTTCGGCCGGGGGGCAATCGGCGGACGCCGCCGCGCACAACGCGGCATAGTCGTGGTCGCGGCCGGGCGCCATCGCGATCTCCCCGCCCGTCACCCGCACCACGATAACATTCTTCACGCTCGGGCAGCTTTCCAACGCCGCGTCGGCATTGATTTTCAGCGGCACCTTGCGCCCGCCGCGCCGGCCCTCGTCTGCCGTGATCAGCATCGCCGACCCGCAATCCTGGATGCGGTTCGCCAGACTGTCGGGGGAAAAGCCGCCGAACACCACGGAATGGATGGCGCCAATACGAGCGCAGGCGAGCATCGCGACGGCGGCTTCGACGACCATCGGAAGGTAGATGGTCACGACATCGCCCTTGGCGACCCCGAGTCCCTTCATGGCGTTGGCGAGGCGGCACACCTGTTCGTGCAATTCGCGGTAGGTGACATGCTTGCTGACGGTGGGATCGTCGCTTTCCCAGATGATGGCAGTCTGGTCGCCGCGCGTCGCCAAATGCCGGTCGAGGCAGTTGACCGAGGCGTTAAGCGTCCCGTCCTCGAACCACCGGATCGAAACGTCGCCGGTAAAATTGGTGTTTTTGATCTTCGTCGGCGCCTTCATCCAGGCGATGCGCTTGCATTCCTCGGCCCAGAAACCGTCGGGGTCGCGGGCGGCTTTGTCGAACATCTCCGCATAACGCGCGGCGCCGACATGGGCGCGAGCGGCGAACTCGGGCCGGACCGGGAAGAGTTGGCCTTCTGGGTGGTGAGTCTCGGACATCGGCTGCTTCCTTCGGTATCGCTGGTTGGCCGGGGTGCTGCGCGAAGATGGATATCACAGGATCGTAATTTGGGTAGAGAGGGGGCGGCGGATATCGTCGTTTCAGCCGACTGCTTCGGCCAGCGGCATTCCGTCCCGTCCGATCGTCCACCCGGCTGCCACGACCAATCGGCGCGGCGGATGTCGGGCAACGGCCTCGGCGAGGGTCTCGGCATCCACCAGGACCAGATCGGCGCGGCATCCTGGGGTCAGGCCATAGGCGGCGAACCCG
>JANXMB010000189.1 GCA_025354865.1 Acetobacteraceae bacterium
TACGCAACCCTCCATGCATTCATTCGACGTTGCACAGAATTCGGTATGAGTATCAATCGCCAGCGGGCAGCCTCGAAAGTTATGCTGCGGCCTTGATCCCGCCCACAGGCCCTCGCGGCTGGCCGAGCGCGACCACGACGCCGATCAGATTGCCGCAGCCGGCCAGGATCATCGTGGTGCCGTAGCTGTGCGTAAGGTCGAACAGGTGGCCCGCCAGGATCGGCAGCGTCACCGCCGCGACGCACCACGCGATATACAGGCGGCTGGCGATGCGGCCGTAGACCTCGGGCGGCCAATAGCGGGCGATGCCGCCGGCGGTGGCGCCGGAGATGAAACCATATCCCATCCCGACCATGCCCAGCGCGACGGCGGCAACGAGGGGAACGGGGAATAACGTCAGCAGGATGGCACCCGTCAGCGCCCAGCATTGCGCACCGGCCGCCACGAAGGGGACCGGGAACCGATCGGTCAGCCACCCGCCGCTGAGGCGCGCGACCGCGATTGCGCCGGTAATCGCGGTGGTGGCGGCCAGGGCCAGGCCGGTGTTGCCGCCATAGGCCGCGATGATGCCCGCCGCTTGACTGAGCACGGTCAGCCCCGCCGCCGCCGCGACGAAGAAGACGGTCCACATCCGTGCGAAGATGGCGGTGCGGCCCTGGCCCTGGGTCCCCGAGGCGCCGGGGCGCGGCAGCATTGCGCCGGCATGGGTCACCAGCGCGACGGCCGCCAGCGTGCTGACCACCAGCACTGCCGCGAGGGCCATCAGCGTGGTGCGGTAGCCGAAAGCGGCATTGGCCCAGCCGAACAGCGGGGCCGACACCATCGCTCCCGCCGGGTAGAGCCCGACGATATAGCCGTTCACCAGCCCTTTGCGGGCGACCACCAGCATGTTCACGCTCTGCTGCGCGACGATATAGGCCGCGCCGCCGCCGAGGCCGAACAGCACGCTGTAGCCAAGCAGCAGAAGCGGCAGACCGTTTGCCGCTGCGGAGAGGGCGATGCCGGCGATGGCCGAGGCGCCGCTGAGCGCGACCAGTCGGCCCGCCGACATCCGCCCGAACAGATAGGGTGCGAGCAGCATGCCGATGGTGAACCCGACCGATGCCAGCCCGAATACCAGCGACATCGCCGATCGATGGATGCCCAATTCCGCTTCGATCGGTTTCAGGAACACGCTGAACGCGTAGATCGAGCCCAACGGCAGGTTCAGCACCGTGGCGGCGGCGACCGCTGCCCAGGGATGTTGCGGTCGCATGGGGAATCCTTCGTGTGGGGCGGCGGCGATACAGGATACAAGCGACGAGGGCTGGCGCCAAACGCGGGATCGGGCATCATGTTCCATCCAGGCAATCCGACAGGAGGCAAAAATGCTGAAATCCGGCATATCGATGTTCTTTACCGACTATTCCATGGGGCCCGGCGAACTCGGTCGCGCGCTCGAAAGCCGTGGCTTCGAGAGCCTTTGGGCACCGGAGCATTCGCATATCCCGGTCGGGCGGAAGACCCCGTTTCCGGGCGGCGGCGATCTGCCGAAGAAATATTACGACTGCATGGACCCCTTCGTGACCCTGACCGCCGCAGCCATGGCGACCACGACCTTGAAAGTCGGCACCGGCATCTGCCTGATCCAGCAGCGCGATCCCATCCAGACGGCCAAGCTCGTGGCGTCGATCGATCAGGTGACCGGGGGCCGTTTCCTGTTCGGTGTCGGCAACGGCTGGAACCAGGACGAGATGGAAAACCATGGCACGGACTTCAAAACCCGCCATGCCCGCGCCCGCGAAAATATCGAGGCGATGAAGGAGATCTGGACGAAGTCGAAGGCTGAGTATCACGGCCAGTTCGTCAACTTCGATCCGATGATGACCTGGCCGAAGCCGGTGCAGAAGCCGCATCCTCCGGTGATCGTCGGCGGCGCTTTCCCGTATTCCGCCCGGCGCGCGATCCGTTACGGCGATGGCTGGATTCCCCAGGCGGCGCGCGGCGGCTACACCGAAATTGCCGACATGATCCCGGAATTCCGCAAGATGTGCGTCGAAGCGGGCCGCGATCCCGCGAGCATCGCAATCACCGTCTGGTTCCCGCGCAAGGAGCCGGATTTGATGAAGCGGTACATGGACCTCGGCGTCGAACGGGTCGTGTTCAACGTGGAATCGGTCGGCGCCGACCAGGCGCTGCCGGTCATCGACGAGATCGCGGACCTGATGGCCAAGGTCAACGCCTGATCGAACCCGGTTCGATCGCAAGCACACCAGGGGGAGGGGACCGATGCCCATCCGCGAAACCGATCCCTGGCGCATGCAATATTTCGATAACGTGCCATGCCCGGACAATGTCTGGATTTCGACCGAGGACCAGGACTCCTGGGCATGGTACCCCGACCACCGCTGGATTTACGACAAGCTGGCCGTCGCCCTGTCGCAAGGCCTGCCCGCCGCGCCGCATGGCGTGCTGCCGCCGCATTATCCGGTTTTCTCCAAGCCGACGATCAACCTGCGCGGCATGGGCATCGGTAGCCGTGCCTTCGCCACCGAAGCGGAATACACCGCCAATCTGACCGCCGGGCATTTCTGGACCGAGTTGCTGACCGGGCGGCATGTCAGCTCCGACATCGCGTTGGTGGATGGGGTGCCGATGTGGTGGCGCCATACCGAGGGTATCGCTGCCGGCGGCGGTACCTTCGATTACTGGCATATCCATGCCGCCGCGATGCCTGCCGTCGAGCAATGGTGCGACCCCTGGTTGCGCAAGCATCTGCTCGGATACACCGGTATGGCCAACCTGGAGACCATCGGCGGCAAAATAATCGAGGCGCATCTGCGCTTCGCCGACCAGTGGCCCGATCTGTACGGCGCGCATTGGGTCGCCGCCGTGGTGCGGCTTTATACCGATGGGATCTGGGATTTTCCCGACACCGATCGCCGCGACGGCTACAGCGTGGTGCTGTTCGCGCCGCACGGGCCTCGCTACCGCCACCCCGCCGCGTCGTTGGTCGCCGAGATCGAGCGCCGGGCGGGCATCGCCAGTGTGCAAATCCCCTTCCATGCGGACAAGGACCCCGCCCTCCATGCCATGCCGCCCGGCGGATTTCGCGTTGCCATTGTGAACTGCACCGATCTTGCGGCGGGCCGTCTTGCGCGCCGCGACCTCCGACGGGCGATCGTCGGCGCATGACGCGGTGGCGCGTCGGGGCGTTGTTGCCGACCGCCCTGGCGCTGCTGGTCGCGATTGCGGCGCCGGTCCGAGCCGAGACCCCACCACCCCCAGCCGATAGTCTGAAGTTCGCGACCTGGAATCTCAACTGGCTCACCGCTCGGCCGACCGGTGCGCCGGGGTTGCCGCCGGATGTGAAATCTCGCGCACCGGACGATTTCGCGTTGCTGCGGCAATACGCATTGGAACTGGACGCCGACGTGATCGCGGTGCAGGAGGTCGATGGCCGGGAGGCCGCGAGCAAGGTTTTTCCGCTCGATCGCTATTCGATCCACATGACCCGGGATCGTCTGATGCAGCGGGTCGGCCTGATCGTGCGCCGCGGGCTGCGCTACGACATCAACCCCGACGCGACGGCGATCGCCGGCAACCCAGTGTTGCATCTGCGCAGCGGCGCCGACATCACGTTGCGGCTGCCGTCCGGCCCGCTGCGGCTGCTTGCCGTGCATTTGAAAACCGGCTGCGCTGCCCAACCGCTGCAGAAAACCAACCGCCGTTCCTGCAACGAACTCCGCGAGCAGGAGGCCCCGATCCAGGCCTGGATCGCCGCTCGGGTTACCGAAAACACGCCATTCCTGATCCTGGGCGATTTCAATCGGTGGATGGATGGCAAGGACCATTTCCTGGCCGCGCTACGGCAGGCCGCGCCGCTGGTCCGCGCGACCGAGGGCCATAGCAGCCCGTGTTGGGGGGCGGAGACGTTTATCGACCACATCCTCGCAGGCGGGGAGGCGGCGAAATGGATCCGTCCGGATACATTGCGGGTACTGCGGTACCGGGAAACCGACGCGGAATGGAAGGAGCGATTATCCGACCACTGCCCGGTCTCGGTGCGGCTGAGTTTGCCGGGTTAGGCAGGAACTGCCGAGCGCCGGGCGGTGCCTCGGTCGGCGCATGCGCGGGCAGAACTGCCAGGTTTGCGGCGGGATCGGATGCGGAACGGGCGCGCCCGGCAGCTTGGCACGAAACCTGCGTAGCCCCGGGGGTCAGCAGGAGAAACCGCATGTCCGTCGCCCCGCTCTCGTTCCATCCGCCCGCCGCGCGACCCCACGCATCGTCGCCAGCCGCATCGAGCGGACTGGCCGCGGCAAAGGACGCAACCGATAGCGTCGCCAACACCGGTTCGGCGTCCACCGACAATATCGGGTCGTTCTTCCGCTCCCTCTCGGACAGCTTGCAAGCCACGATGTCGCAGCAGAATAGCGGCTCGACGCCGACCGCCGCCAACCGGCCGCTGTCGGGGATGCCGCACCACCACCTTCATCGCAACGAGGGCGATACCGGCCCGGTGGGCCAGCCGCCCAGCCAATCGGTGGCGCAAGCCCTGAAAGCCTACGCCAGCTCGGCCGCTTAGACCATGATCGCCTGAGGTCGCACGCGATCTCGGCGTTGGATCATGGTCTAAGCCTTTGTTTGAGAGGGTGATTCACGCCCGAGGTTGAAGTCAACCTCAAGCGATCACGCTCTAACCGCGATTACTCGGCGGCGGCGGCTTGCCGCGCGGGCGGGGCCAGATGGAAGCCGCGATAACCCTGGGCGGCGACCTCGTTGCAGGTTTGCCGGTAGCTACCGACGCCACCGATATACGGCATGAACACAAGCGGCTTGCCCGGGACATTGGCGCCCATGTACCAGGAGTTGGCCGAGGGGTACAGCGTCTTGAACGCGACCTCGTTTACATGGAGGACCCATTGATCCTCCTCGGCACGATCCGCCTCGATGCAATCCAGTTGCCGATCGTTCATATGGGCGATGCAGTCGGCGACCCAGTCCACATGCTGTTCGATCGACACGATCATGTTGGACAGCACCGACGGGCTGCCCGGGCCGGTGATCAAGAACATGTTCGGGAACCCGGCGGTCATCAGGCCGAGATAGGTGCGCGGCCCGGCTTCCCACTTGTCCTTCAAGCTCTCGCCATTGCGCCCGCGTATGTCGATCCGGGTCAAAGTGCCGGTCATGGCGTCGAAGCCGGTGGCGAACACGATGGCGTCGAAATCGTATGCGGTGTCGCCGATTTTGAGCCCGGTTTCCGTCATCGCCGCGATCGGGGTCTTGGCGACATCCACCAGGGTCACGTTGTCGCGGTTATAGGTCAGGAAGTAATCGGTATCGACGCAGATGCGCTTGGTGCCGATCGGATGGCCCTTCGGCGCCAGCAATTCGGCGGTCGCGGGATCGCGCACCAGCGAACGGATTTTGTTGCGCACGAACTCGGCGGCGTAATCGTTGGCTTGCTGGTTGACGACCAAATCGTTGAACGAGGCCATGAAGCTGGTGCCGCCGCGCTGCCAACGGTCCTCCAGAATGGCCAACCGCTCCTCCTCCGACACCGACAACGCGGAGAAATCGTTGGGATTGCGCAGCACCCCGGTGCGCGAGGCCCGCGCCGCCGCCCGCTGTTCGGGGTATGTGGTTTTCCACTGCTGCTCGTACGCCGCCGGCATGGCGGTGTTGCGGGAGGGGATGCTGAAATTCGGCGTGCGTTGGAACACCGTCAGGTGCTTGGCCGCCTGCGCGATGACCGGGATCGACTGGATGGCCGAGGAACCGGTGCCGATCACCGCCACCCGCATGCCGGTGAGATCGACCCCTTCGTGCGGCCAGTGACCGGTGTGGTAGGTCTGGCCCCGGAACAAGTCCATGCCGGGAAAATCGGGCTTGCGCGCGGTCGAGAGGCAGCCGGTCGCCATGATGCAGTATTTCGCGACCACGACATCGCCGTTATCGGTGCGCAGGGTCCAGCGGTGGGTTTCGGCGTCGAAATTGGCCTCGGTCACCCGGGTTTCGAACTGCATGTCGCGCCGTAGATCGAGGCGATCGGCCACATGGTTGGCGTATTGCAGAATTTCCGGCTGGCCGGCGAACAACTCGCTCCAGGACCATTCCTGCTGCAAGTCCTCGGCGAAGGAGTAGGAATACTGCATGCTTTCGACGTCGCAGCGGGCGCCGGGGTAGCGGTTCCAATACCAGGTGCCGCCGACACCGGTGCCGGCTTCGAAAACGCGGCAGTTCAGCCCCAGCTTGCGCAGGCGATGCAGCATATACATCCCGCCGAACCCGGCGCCGACGATCGCGGCATCTACGGTGGCAGTGGCGGTTGCGGTCATTTCTGGATCCTCGGATGCTCGGTTGCGCGAACGGTTACCGAGCGTTGCGGGGATGTCAACCGGCCGGTAGGTTTTCCAACCCGTGGGTCGGAAGTGCCGCCCGAGCAAAGCGCGGCTCAGGCGGGCGGGTAGAGTTTGGCGAAGAACGCGCGCCAGGGCTGCTTCTTCAACTCGGTCCATTGCGCCAGCAGAAAGCATCC
>JANXMB010000021.1 GCA_025354865.1 Acetobacteraceae bacterium
CCCGACCAGACCATCCGCACCAATGGCACCGTCAATCTGTATCGGGTCGGCACCAACTACGTCGTCGCCAATGGCAGCACTCTTACCACCCTGCAACTCAACAACGTGCCTCTGACGGTCGGTCAATTCGGCGACTGGACGCCGATCGGGGCTGCAACCACAACCGGCGGCTATCAAGTCGCGTGGCACAGCGCCAGCAGCGGGCAGTACGTCGTGTGGAAAACCGATTCTATCGGCAACGAAATCGTGACCCTGACGCAGGGCGCCGTCGCTGGCAACGATCTCGCGTTCGAGCAACTCGAAACCGGCTTCTCGCAGGACCTGAACGGTGATTCCACGATCGGATTCCATCCCGACCAGACCATCCGCACCAATGGCACCGTCAATCTGTATCGGGTCGGCACCAACTACGTCGTCGCCAATGGCAGCACCCTTACCACCCTGCAACTCAACAACGTGCCTCTGACCGTTGGGCAATTCGGCGATTGGACCCCCATCGGTGCTGCAACCACAACCGGCGGCTATCAAGTCGCGTGGCACAGTGCCGGCAGCGGGCAGTACGTCGTGTGGAAAACCGATTCCATCGGCAATGAAATAACAACCCTGACGCAGGGCGCCGTCGCTGGCAACGATCCAACGTTCGAACAGCTCGAAACCGGCTTCTCGCAAGACCTGAACGGCGACTCGACGATCGGCATCCGGCCGGAGCAGGTCATCGAAACCGCCGGCACCACCCAACTATGGGTCGTCGGTGGCGAATACGTCTTCGCCGTCGGCAGCAATACGCGCGCAATCCTGCAGGACCAAAACCTCCCGGTGATCGCCGGCCAACGCGACACCTGGACGCCGCTCGGCGTCGAACAGACCACCAGCGGGTTCGAGGTTGCCTGGAAACACGGCACTTTGGACGAGTATATTATCTGGGACACCGACACATCGGGCAATCTTGTCTCGACTCCCACCAATGTCGTGACCGGCACCAGTGCAACGCTGGAGGGTTTCGAGCCCAGCTTCCAACAGGACCTGAACGGCGACGGCACGATCGGCCTCGCAGCGGGTGCCACCAGTGCGATCGGGCAGACGGGCAGCAGCGCGAACACGGTATTTGCCTCCTCCGGGCTGAATGCGCCGAGCCTGATGTTTGTCGGAACGCCGACGAGTATCGCCATAAGCAGCGACGCCGGCGTCTTCCTCGCCGGTCAGGCGTTCGACGCCGCCGTGCTGCAGGGCACCTTGCCCCTGAGCGTCGACAATCTGACGCTGGTTCTACCGGGCGGCGGCGGGCCACAGACCTTCGGCACTGCGGTCGCGGGCAGCCAAGCGATCGCACTGACCGTCGGTACAAGCCCGATCCTTGGGTTCGCGGCCCTGGATATGCCGAGGATCGTGACGGTGGCCGTTTTTCTGTCGCCGTAGGCCGTCCTCGGCGGCGGACTGGCATCGATCGGGTAGGACAGGTCCGACCCAGCCGGAATCGCACCGCCCCCTTGCATCTGCCGCCGCAAAGCGTTCCTCTCTCGACGATGGACTCGACCCTGGCCGCCAACGTCATGCATTTCGCACGCCTGTTGCGTCGCGCTGGCTTGCCCGTCGGACCGGCGGAGGCGATTGCCGCACAGGACGCGCTGACCCGAATCGATCTGGCGTCCAAAACCGAAGCCCGCACCGCGCTGCGCACCGCGATGATCCACCGCCATGAACACCAGGATGTGTTCGACCAGGCTTTTGCCTTGTTCTGGCGCGATCCGACGGCGGCCGAGCAGGCGGCGGCAATGGCGTTGCTGGAGGCGCAGAAGGAGAAGAAGCGCGAACGCCCGCCACCCGGTTCGCGGCGCCTTGCGGAGGCTTTTGCGCCGAAGACCGATCGCCGACCGCCGCCGCAGGACGAGCCGCCGGTGCAGGACGCCGTGCTGACCGTATCCGACCAGGAACGTCTGCAAACCATGGATTTCGAGGCCATGAGCGCGGAGGAGATTGCCGCCGCCAAGCGCGAAATCCGTCGCCTGTCATTGCCCCTCGACCTCCGGCGCACGCGTCGCACGCGACCGGATCCGACCGGGCCGATCGCCGATCTCCGCCGCACGATTCACGACAGTCTCCGCCACGGCGGCGAGATTTTCGCACTCGCTCGGGAACGCCGCACCACCCGCCCGCCACCATTGGTGGTGCTGTGCGACATATCCGGCTCGATGTCGCGCTACGCCCAGGTGCTGCTGCATTTTCTGCACGCGGTGACCAGCCAGCGCGACAGGGTGCATAGTTTCCTGTTCGGCACCCGACTGTCCAACGTCACCCGGCAGCTCAAGTCCCGCGATCCGGAAGTTGCGTTCCAAATGGTCGCCCACGCCGTGCCCGACTGGTCCGGCGGCACCCGCATCGGGGAGGCGCTGGCAACGTTCAACCATCTTTGGGCGCGGCGGGTCCTCGGCCAGGGTGCGATCGTTCTGCTGATTACCGACGGCCTCGACCGCGACGGCGCGTTCGGGCTGGCCGACAACATGGATCGCCTCCATCGTTCCTGCCGGCGGCTGATTTGGCTCAATCCGCTCTTGCGTTGGAGCGGGTTCGAGCCAAAATCGCAGGGCATCAAGGCCATGCTGCCGCATGTCGATGAATTCCGGCCGGTGCACAATCTGGCGAGCCTGCGCGACCTGATCGATCTGCTGTCCCGCCCCACGTCCAGCACGAGGATACCGAAATGAACCACGCGGACTCCGAGGATATCCTGGCCACCGCCGCCGGTTGGCGCGCAGCCGGCGAACTGGTCGCCGTCGCCACTGTCACCGAAACCTGGGGCAGCTCGCCCCGCCCGGCCGGAAGTCGGCTGGCGGTGACGAAATCGGGCAAGATGGCCGGTTCCGTCTCCGGCGGATGCATCGAAGGCGCGGTGGCCGACGCCGCCATGCAAACGATCGAGACCGGCACGCCGCAATTGCTCGATTTCGGGATCTCGCACGAGCGCGCTTGGGAAGTCGGCCTCGCCTGCGGGGGTAAAGTTAAGGTCTTCGTGGAAAAACTGCTCTGACAATGCAATCGCTGCAACAGGCGGCACGCACCCTGCTGGCGCATCGGGCGAACCGGACGCCCAACCCGGTGCTGCCGAAGCACGAGCGATTGAACGATTTCGCCACCGCCTACGCCATTCAGGCCGCAGCGGACGCGATTCTGCAAACCGAGCATGGGTATGTCCCGATCGGTTACAAGATCGGTGCGTCGAACCGGGTTGCGCGGGAGTTCCTCGGCACTGCTTCGCCGTTCCACGGCCGGCTGTACCGGCAGGCCGCCACCGCCTCCCCCGCCGAAGTCCCATTTGTCGCGGATTTTTTCAGAGCGTACGAGCCGGAGATCGGCATCCAGATCGGGCGCGACCTGCCGCCATCCGGTGTGCCCTTCGACGCCGCCGCCATCGAAGCGGCGACCCAAGCGGTGTTACCGGCGATCGAATTGGTCGGCAGCCATTTCGTGCCCTGGACCGAAGCCGGGGCGCCCAATCTGGTCGCCGACAACGGCGCATTTGCCCACTGGATCGTGGGCGAGCCGATCCGCGACTGGTCCAACCTCGATCTGCTGGACGCGCCGATCATGCTTCGCATCGACAACGTGGAGCGCGGTGTCGGGTCCGGCCGCAACGTCGATGGCGGGGCTTTCGGCGCCGCCGCATGGCTGGCCAACGCGCTCGCAGAAAAGGGCCAATATCTGCGAGCCGGCGACTACATCACCACAGGCATCGTGATGCCCCCTGTCGGTATCGAGAGCGGGGACCGGGTGGTCGCCGATTTCGGGCACCTCGGGTCGGTATCGGTGCGCATGACGCCACGGTAACACCGCTTTGCCCCGGTGCCGAACGGGTCTATCAGTCGTTGTGTCTGAAGCGGTCCTTCTCGAACCGTCGGCTCGGTGGCCCCGCTCTGGATCTATGTTTTGGCGAGCAATGCAATCGGCCTGAGATCGCCTCGCGATCGCCGCCGAGCCGACATTGCTCCAGACGGGACGAACGCGCATGACTCCGGAAATTCTCGCCGCCCTCGAACGGGCCAAAGCCACGAAACGTCCGGTCGTGCTCGGCACAAGGCTGCCGAGCGGCGAGCAGGTTCTGTTGCCGGATCCCGGGCAATCGGCGGCGCTGAACGACGCGGCCGCCAAGATGTTGCAATCGGACGAGAGCGGCACAGTCAAGATCGGCGACAGCGACTGGTTCCTGCATGCGCACAATCCGCCGCTGCGGCTGATCGTGGTTGGCGCGGTGCATATCGCGCAGGCGCTGGCGCCGTTTGCCACGCCCTGCGGTTTCGCCGTGACCGTGGTCGATCCCCGGCGTTCGTTCGGATCGGACGAACGCTTTCCCGGCGTCGCCATCTCCAACGATTGGCCGGATGAGGCGTTGGACAAGTTCGTCCCCGATAGCCGCACCGCCGTTGTCACTCTTACGCACGATCCAAAACTGGACGACCCCGCGCTGGATCGGGCGTTGAAGTCCGATGCGTTCTATATCGGTGCCCTCGGCTCCCGTCGCACGCATGCCGCGCGGCTGGGCCGCCTGAAGGCGCTGGGCCACACGGACGAAGCCATGGCACGCATTCGCGGCCCGGTCGGCCTCGACCTGGAAGCGGTGACGGCGCCGGAAATCGCCCTCTCCATCATCGCCGAACTGGTCGCCGTCCGACGCGGGTCCTCGCTCGGCATTCGGCAACCGAAGTCATGAAGTTCGGCCCTGCCCCCCTGGACGAAGCGGAAGGCGCGATCCTGGCGCATAGCCAAAAGGTTGGCGACCGCATGATCCGTAAAGGGTCGTTGCTGGACGCCGACATGATCGCTGCGATGCGCGCTGCCGGCCGTACCGAGGTGATCTGCGCGCAGCTCGAACCCGGCGATGTGCCGGAAGACGTCGCCGCCGACCGTCTCGCCAGCCCCCTTGTGTCCCCGCTGATCGCCCGTTCGCGCGCGGCAACCGGGCGGGTGAATTTGTCGGCGGAGGTGCCCGGCCTGCTACGCATCGACACGGCGGCGATCGATCGGTTGAACACCATCGACGAGGCGCTGACAGTCGGCACGCTGCCCGATTATGCGGTGGTGGCACGCAAGGATTTGGTGGCAACCATCAAGGTCGTCCCGCTGTCGGTGCCCGGCAAGGTCCTGACGGTGGCCGAGGCCCTGGTGCGGCAAGGCGGCTCGCCGATCGTGCTGCACCCGTTCCAGCATCTGAAGGTGGGTCTGGTGGTCACCGAACTGCCGGGATTGAAGGACAGCGTTACCGACAAGACCATCGCAGTGACCGACCAGCGGGTGACGGCCCTGACCGGCACCCTTTTGCCACCCGTTCGCTGCCACCACGACGAGGAATCGGTGGCCCAGGCGCTGGACCGGCTCCTGGCCGATGGCGCTGATTTGCTGTTGGTCATTGGTGCCTCGGCCGTGGTCGATCGTCGCGACGTCGGCCCCGCCGGCATTGTCCGGGCCGGCGGCGAGATCCTGCATTTCGGCATGCCGGTCGATCCGGGCAATCTGATCTGCCTGGGGCGGCTGCACGACAAACCCGCTCTGGTGCTGCCCGGCTGCGCCCGTAGCCCCGTCCTCAATGGGATCGACTATGTGCTGTCGCGGTTGTTCGCCGGGGTGAAAGTGACCCCGACCGACATCATGCGCATGGGCGTGGGCGGCTTGCTGTCCGAAACCGAAACCCGCCCTTTGCCGCGGGAAAAAGCCCCATCCACCGAACGTTCGGGCGCCGCCCCGCGGAGCGCACCGTCGATCGCGGCGGTGGTGATGGCCGCCGGTCGGTCCCGCCGCATGGCGCCGCACAACAAACTCCTTGTCGCCGACAAAGCCGGCAAGCCCATGATCGCTCGGGTTGTGGACAACGTTCTATCGTCGAACGCACGGCCGATCATGGTCGTGACCGGGCATCAAGCCGAGCAGGTGGAACATTCGCTGGGCGGGCGGCCGGTGCGGTATGTGCATGCGGCGGATTATGCCGAGGGCCTGTCTGCCAGCCTGAAAGCGGGGATCGCGGCGGTGCCGGAGGACTGCGCGGCGGCCATCGTATGCCTGGGCGATATGCCCTTGGTAACCGGGCGGATGATCGATCGTTTGATCTCGATGTACAATCCCGATGCCGGCCGGTTGATCGTCCAGCCCACCTTCCGGGGCAAGCAGGGCAATCCGATGCTGTGGGATCGGCGGTTTTTTCCGGAAATTCTGGCGATCTCCGGCGACTCCGGCGCCCGCTTCCTGGTTGGCAAACATGCCGAGGTCGTTGTCGAGGTCGAAATGGCCGACGATGCGGTGCTACGCGATTTCGACACGACCGAAAGCCTGGCGACGCTGCCGCCCCGTATGCGGCCAGAGGGCATACCCTGAGGGTACAGGAACGGCTGCAAAGACGACAGTATTCACGTAACAGACGATGATAGTCGGCTGCATAGTTGCGTATGAAAGCGCGGCACAACTGCGGGGTGCGAGACGTAATTTTACAATCGCTCACGGCCTATTCAGTTGCATCGATCGGTTCCCGGTGGCATTGAAATGCTCTCCGCCCCCCAGCACCGACGGGTAGGACTGCAATGCCCACTGCCTTCAAGCCATCGAATGTCGTCGGGACCGGTAATGGTTCGGGCATCGACGCCGATTTTCTGTATTCACCCCCGCTGACGCCGAATCCCGACCTCGTTTCGGGGGATGGGTCCGGAATTCCGCCCGGGGTCTACTCGTATGGCGATCTGAGCTCGGTCGGTGGGGCGATTACGACCGCAGTCAAGACCGGGGCATCTGCGGCTCCGGCGCCGATCACTGTAACCACCGCCGGGTCCGGTCTCGCCGTTCACATCACCTGGGAAGCCAGCGTCGGCAATGCGCCGAGCGCGTTCACGGCCGGGGTGATTGCCGCGATTACGTCGTTCGAGACGACATTCACCAATGCGGTCACGATCGACCTCGATATCGGCTTCGGCACCATCGCCAACACCACGATGCCCAATGGCGCCTTGGGGGAGAGCCAATCCTATCTCCAGTATGTTAGCTACGCCTCGCTGGTTTCCGCGCTTGCCAGCCATGCCAGCGATGCGCCCGATACGTCGGTGCTGGCATCGTTGCCGGCCACGGCGCCGGTTTCCGGTTATCTCTGGGTAACGACCGCGCAGGCCAAGGCCCTCGGTCTGGCGACGCCCAGCGGCACCGGCCTCGATGGCTATATCGGCCTCGCCAGCAATTACGCCTTCAGCTACGGCAGCACGGTCGCCGCCGGCACCTACGACTTCAACGGCGTCATGTCGCATGAATTGACCGAGGTTATGGGCCGCCTGATGCTGACAGGTGGGACGATCGGTCCCTACGCCAATAGCTACAGCCTGCTCGATCTGATGCACTACTCGGCGCAAGGCGTGCGCGATTTCTCTGCCAGCGTGCCCGGATATTTCTCGGTCAATGGCGGAGCCACGAACGGTGGCAATTTCAATACCGTGTCCGGCGGCGATGCGGCGGACTGGGCGTCCAGCATGGGGGCCAATTCCTACGACGCGTTCTCCAACTCCGGCATCGCCAATCCCATCACCGCCGGCGACATCGCCGAGATGGACGCGATCGGATGGACCCTGGCGTCGTCCACGCCCTCCCCTTCGCCGGCCCCCATCCCGGCACCGTCGCCGCCCGGCGCGGTGGCTATCGCCTCGATCGGAACGGCCCTTGCCGGCGCGCAAGGCACCAATAAGCTGACCGCCGGCGCCCACCTTGCGACCTTGACCGCCGTGGGCGGCACGGCCGGCGACCCGATCGCCTACACGATCGGTGGAACCGGCGCCGGATCGTTTGCGATCGCCAGCAACGGCAATAACACCGCGACGCTCTCGGCCGGCACAACCGGCGTTCTCGGCAGCAGCAACGGCAGCGTCTACGCCCTGACCCTGAGCGCGACCGATACAACGACCGGCCTGTCCTCGACACCATCCGCTTTCGACATCGTCGTCGCGTCGTCCGGGAACGACGTGGTGCCGATCGCCACCCTGGTCGGCGCTGCGTCCAAAGCCGCCCCCACCTTCATCTACGGTCTTGCCGGCAACGACACGCTGAATGGCAGCGGCATGACCGGGAAGCTGTGGCTCGACGGCGGCGCCGGAGCCGACATCATGACCGGAGGCAGCGGGCCGAACCGCTACCTGTACAGCGCCACGAGCGACTCGACCGCCAGCGCGATGGATATCCTGACGAATTTCAGCACCAGCAAGGATTTCATCGATCTGACCGGCATCGGTTCCACTGCCCTGACCTTCGTCGGCGGGGTGTTCGGCAACAAGTTGGCGGCCGGGTCGGTCGGCTTCCAAATCTCCGGCTTCCATACCTTCGTTTACGTCAACACCTCGTCCGCCGCCGAAGCGCTGACAGCGACCAACATGAAGATCGACCTCCTCGGCTGGCAACTGCTGGGCGCGAACAATATCCTGCACAACTAGAGCGCGATGATCGAAGGTGGAATCACCGGAGGTCTGAATCGCGCGAACAAACAATACGTTAGATCGCGGCACGTGAGCGAGAGCGAACGTATCGCAATCTAAGGCCGGTTGGCCCGTTCAACGCACGACGGGCGGACCCACGTAAGCCGAGGTCGGGCGGATCATCCGACCGGTTTTCTGCTGTTCCATCGCGTGCGCCAGCCAACCAGCGACCCGGCAGGCGGCGAACACCGGGGTAAAACCCTCCCGCGGGAAACCGACGGCATCCAACAACAACGCCGCCGCGATCTCGACATTCGGGGGTAATTTGCGGCCCGGCTTCACCCGCTCGATCGCCGTCGCCACCGCTGCCTCCAGTTTCGCGGCGAAGGCGAGCCGTTTGGCCAGATGTCCCATACGCTGCATCGACACTCGCATTGCCTCGGCGCGTGGGTCGTTGCCGCTGTAAACCCGATGACCGAAGCCCATCAGACGTTGCCCGGCGCGCAATTTCGCTTCCAACCACGCATCCAGGTCCGGCGCTGCCTCGGCCGCGTCGAGCATATCCAGCGTCGGGCCGGGGGCACCGCCGTGCAACGCCCCGGTAAACGCCCCCCAGGCCCCAAGGACCGCCGAAGCCAGCGACGCTCGGGTGGAGGCGACAACCCGAGCGGTGAAGCTGGAGGCACTGAGGCCGCTTTCGACCATGGCGGTGAAATAGGTGTCCAAGGCATCGACGGCGCTGGCCGGTGCGGGCGCACCGTGGAACATCCGCAGCAGATCGGCGGCAGTGGACAGAGTAGGGTCCGGCGGCAAGGCCGGCAGGCCCCGTTGCGCGCGCAACACCGCCGCCACGGCAACGGTTGTCGCCCCAACCAGATCGGCCGGTTTGCTGCGATCCGGCTGCGCTGCCAGGGCCAGCCGCAGTCCTTCGAACACCGAGGCACCGCGCGCCAGCGGCAGCCAGCGTCCGAGATCGGCGTAAGCGGCAAGCCTGGCGGCGCCGAAGTCCGCCTGTATGCTGGCTTGGGTCAGGCCCTCGCCGGAAAACCCGTCCCATAGCAGCGCGACCGTGCCCTCGAACCCATGTTGCGCCAGCAGCACCGACAAGGGCACACCGCGCACCCAGATCGTCCCCTCGGTCGGGTCGGTCAGGCACAGGATGGTTTCGGCGGCGACGACGCCGTCCAGTCCGCTGGTCATTCGCTTGATTCCTTCGATCCGATTCGCCCCAGCATGCCGTCCGACACGCCCGGCGCCAACCGGCTTGATCCCTGCGCCGGGTGCTGCGACAAGCATACGACGAGCGGGAGACCAGCGTGAAAACACCCCAAACCATGACCGACGGTCAGCGTGCCTACGAAGCCAAGCGGGCCGTCAAAGCCGGAATGAGCCTGGACAAATGGCTGCAAGCCAAGCAGCGCGACCAGGAAGCCGAGGAAAAGGCCCGCCAGAAAGCGAGCGAACCACCGCCGCCGCCAAAGAAGCCGGGCTTCTTTGGACGCCTGCTGGAACGGGCGCGGCGCCCGCTGGGGTCCTGAGCGCGATGACCGTAGGTGGCAACACCGAAGGGCTGAATCGCGCGATCAAACAAAGATGCGCAGCGCGATGACCGTAGGTGGCAACACCGAAGGGCTGAATCGCGCGATCAAACAAAGGTGCGCAGCGTGATGACCGTAGGTGGCAACACCGAAGGGCTGAATCGCGCGATCCAATCCAGAGCGCGATGACCGAAGGGCTGAATCGCGCGATAAAACAATGGATTAGCGTGCGATATGCGAGCGAAAGCGGGCGCGTTGCAGGCTAGGCCAACACTCGCCGCCCACGCCGATTGGAGCGTCGATCCCCGCAAGCGCTGGATGTCGCTTGCTCGGAATAGCAGCGGCAGGTGGCAACTCGGCCCACCTCGACCCGTCGGCGCGGCGGACACCTTGTTTGCTCGGCTGCTCGCCGAGGCCGGGGGCGAGCCGGTTGCCCTGGGTGCCGACCTGCCGATCGGGGTGCCCCGCGCCTATGCCGCCCTGCGCCCCGAGAGCAACTTCCGCGCGTTCCTGGCCAACACCCGCGCATGGCCGGATTTTTGGCGGGTCTGCGCCACCCTGGACGAGGTGCGGATCGACCGCCCCTTCTATCCCGCGCGCGGTATCAAGGGCATGACCCGCGCCGCGCATGCCGCCGCGTTGCAATTGGGCGGACCCGGCGGGTTATCCCGAGCCTGCGATCGGGCGACGGCCGAGCGTCCGGCGGGTGCGCCGTTGTTTTGGACTCTGGGGGCCAATCAGACCGGTAAGGCGGCCATCGTCGCATGGCGGGATATGCTGCTGCCGGCGCTCGACACGATCCGCATCTGGCCATTCGATGGGGCGTTCAACGATCTGCTGGCACCGGGCACCGTCGCAATCGCCGAAACCTACCCAGCCGAGGCGATGCGCCACCTGTCGATCCCGACCAAGGGCAGCAAACGCCGCCAGTCCGACCGCGCCGCCGTCGCCGCGCCGTTGCTGGATGCGATGGATCGGCTGGGCGTGGACCCGGATCGATCGATGCTCGCCGCCGTGCGCGACGGCTTCGGCGCCGATGCCGCTGGGGAGGATCGGTTCGATTGCGTGCTGGGCTTGCTCTGCGCGATCGGCGTGCTGAATGGCGATCGCCCGGACACCGCCCCGCCGGACCCCTGGCTCACGACGTGGGAGGGTTGGGTCCTCGGCCAGACGGCGCTGCCGCTATAGCGCGCGCCGGATGTGCGGCGCGGGCGCCCGGCGTGCGTCAGGCGACGCGCGCGGGGGCCTCGGCGGACAGCACGGCGTTTCCGCGACCGACGAGCAATTCCCATGCTGCGGCGATGGCGTCGGCACTGAAAGCCCCACCGATCGCGCGAAGCCCGGCTCGGGCGTGGGCCGTATTCAGCGCTGGTTGATGGTGCAGATCGCAGATCAGGTCTGCCATCGTCTGCGCATCGTCGGTCGTCGCCGAACGCAGCACACCACGCAGCCGGAATGCCTGCGCGACCGCAGGGGTCATCGCACAGGGTATGCCGGCGGCGAAGCTGGTCAGGGCGGAAGCCTCGACCGACATCGCGACGCTTACGCGGGCATGTCGGAGTTCCACATGCGTCTGCATGTCGGGATCGCGTTGCAAGATCAGCGGCACGACCTCGGTTTCTAGCCAAAGGAGGGCTTCGGCGGTCGCATCGGGGAAGGCGACGCCGTTCCGCTGGCGCAGCGGCTTCCGCAGCGCCGCATAGGGCGACCACGGCACCACCTGCACCGGCAAGTCGGGGGCTTGCTGGCGCAGACGTTCCGCTTCCATCCCGTTGGCGACCAAGACCATATCCGCCATGCGCATCGCGGACACCGACGCAGGCGCGCCGCCGGCGGCATACACCACTTGCGCGCCGGGCTGCCAAGCACGCACCAACGCCGCGTAGGCATCGGCGGTCGAGGCCCGATGGAGGTAAACCATGTCGTAGAAACCGCGCTTCCGGCGCAGCACTTCTTCGACCGATGCGACCAGCGGAGCGCGATGGCATGTCACCCCCCAGGCTTTCAGGCCCGCCGTCGCGTCGTCGCCGCGCGCCAACTCGCCGGAGGCCACCACCTCGATTTGCCAACCCAAGCCACGCAATGCCTCGATATGCGACAGGAGCGCATCGGTCGCCGCATCGCGATTCCGGCGTGGCAACAGCTCGGCCACCACCAGCGCCACCCTTGCTTTCGCACGGTGGGGCGCGACCGGCACCAACAGCCGATCGTCGCCGGGCGCGGTCTTTTGCGTCGCACGCAGGCGGCGGACGGTGTCGATGCTCGTCAGCAGCGTATCCAGCATACCGTCCAGCGCGCCGTTCTGGCCGCACTCGGCCACCGCCGTGTCGATCGCCGCATTGGTATCCTTGACCAGGGACCGGCGGTCGCGCGGTTCGCTGACCAACGGCGAGCCTGCCAGTTCCTGTCCGTCGATCGCCCGACGCACCCGCAATTCGTGCCGCACCAGCGGCGAGAGCGGGCGGGCGAGCGACAGTTCGAACCCGTGCCGCCCATCGCCGATACCGGCGGATTCCAGGTCGGATCGGAACAGGTTCGCGGTCAGGCGCGCGATCAGCCCGTCGCCATCCAGGACTTCCAGCACCACCGGGATTTCCGGCTGTGCAGGATCGAACGCCCAGCCGGAGATCGTGCTACCGTCGAGGCCGTCGAAATTGCCCTCCAACGGTCCTGGTCCCGCGCGATCCAGCCCCGCTCGGGCGGCGATCGCGTGGCGGATGCGGTGCAGCACAGGTCCCGATTCAATGCGCGGCGCAAAGGACACCCAGCGGCGCCCGCGATCGCCGGGATACATATCCGCGAACGACGATGCGTTATGGAAGATGCCCCGACTGTCGCAATCGATGAAGGTTTCGGCCGGCGCCCCCTCTGCGAAGACGACGTCGTGGTTGTCCAGCTCGATATGGAAATACCGGATCGGATCGATTTCCCGGCAGCGCACAATCGACGCACCGTTCACCAATTGCCCGGCCGGCACCAGCACCGCGTCGATGTACAGCGCGTGCAGCGGGGATACATAGAGATCGCGGATCGGCAGGTTATCGGCCAACGCGCCGCGCTTGATCAGGATCGGCAGCACATCGCGATTGCCCGCCGCGAAAGCCGACGAATAGGCGCGGCGTCCGATCCATTTGATCGGCTTCGCGCTGCCATCCAGGGTGACGACCTTGTCGCCGATGGCCAGCGCCTCCACCGGGATTTCCCCTTTGTCGGTCCGAATGCGCGTTCCCGCGAGGTAGCAGACCGAGGTCGAAAGCTCCAGGAAGGTGTTGCCGCCCGCTGTCTGGAACTGGAAGAATTTCCCGGCTTGCGAGGCTGCCAACTGGACATTGAGCGTGCCGCCGCCGACGAAACCCAACGCCAATGTCGTGCCATTGTTGATGACGGCGGAGGCGACCGTTTGGCCGGTAATCTCGATCGTCTGACCGCTGATGGTGCCGGATGCTATGGTCAGACCGCCGATCGGCTGAACCGCAGCCACCGCGCTCGACATCGCCAGGATCGCCCCGGATGTCGCGCCGAAGGCGAGCGTTCCGCTACCGGAGAGGTTGGCAATCGACAGCGTGCCGGCACCGATCAGCACCGTGCCGGAATTGGCCATCGTGCCAAGCACGCTGACAGCGCCGCTGCTGGACAGCGTGCCGGCGTTGTTGAGGGTGATACCGGCGCCGAGCGTGTCCGTCGCGCCCACATTCCAACTGGCGCTGGTATCGATCACGATCTGCGAGAAATTGCTGTAGCGGGACCCGAAGCTGGTCAGGGTGCCGGAACTGGCACTCGACGCGAGTTCCAGCGTGCTTATGCCGGTGGCGGTGGAGGTATTGCCGCCATTCACATTCAAGCCGAACGTGGCACCGGGGACGATCACCACGCGGTTGGCGACACCGGACGCCAATGCCACGGTACCGGTGATCTTGCCGGCGTTTATCACCGTCCCACCGGCGGCGGCGCCGTAGATTCCACCTGTCAATGTGCCGGCACTGGCGTTCGAAAACACCCCCTGCGAAAGGACGATCTTACCGGCCGGGGCAAACCCAACGCTGTTGATCAGCGTCCCGGAGTCGGTCAGCGTGATGCCTGCGGCCAGGAGGTCGCTGGCCGCCCATGCCCAACTGGCGCCGGAATCGATGGTCACTGCGCCGAAACCGGTGAACTGAGTCGTCAAACTGGTCAGGGTGCCCGTGCTCGCGCCCGAACCGAGTTCCAGTGTCGTACTGGCGCCACCGCCTTGCACAGTCCCGACAAACACGGCCCCGGGCTTCTCGATCAACCGGTTAGTGGTGGAACTCCCGAAATAAACCGCGATGTTTGAGGCAGTTGTACCGCCAATGATCGTCCCGGCATTGGACACCGTACCGCCGCCGTTCTGCAGCCAAATACCGAAGTTTACCGATGCACCATTGCTGGTGATCGTGCCGCCGGCCAAATTCGTGACCGTCCCGCCATTGCGCAGCAGGATGCCGCCATAAGCCGATGTAAGACCCCCGGCTATCAAACCGGCCCCGGATATCAGACCGGCATTGACGATTGTGCCGGTACCGGCACTGCTGGCGAAATATATGCCGCCGGAGGTAATCGAACCGGTACTGCTGTTGCTGACATATCCGTTGCCGCGCAACCAACCAATGGAACCGAATTGGCCGCCCGTTTTTATCAAACCGGAATTGAAGACCGAACCCAGAACATCGCCCCGGACCCCGTAGTAAGTGGTGCCGGCAATCGTCGCGCCCGATACGTTGGTAATGCGCCCGTTGAGACCCGAAGGCGTGCCACTGTTGAAATCGACCCCATTGGCATCGGAAATGACACCGCGATTGATCAGCACCTGGTTCTGGGCATCGAACGCGATCCCAGCGTTCACTGCGTCGGTACCTGGACTGGTAATCGTCCCGGTATTGGTAACGGTAATCCCGGCCGTGGTCATATAAAAATTGGCGAGGGTGGTTCCCGAGAGGGTTGTCGAACTCGTGATAGAAACGACCATCGTTCGCGACACTCCCCATCGACGTGAACACGCCACCCGCAATCCGGCGGCGCGTTTTTATCCATTATACCGCCGCGCGAGCGGACGGTTCGTTCCTGTTCCACTCGACGACTGCGCCACCGTAACGTGGCACGCCC
>JANXMB010000033.1 GCA_025354865.1 Acetobacteraceae bacterium
TGCCCTTGCCGCCGCCTGCTTGATTTCCACGGCGGCGATTGCTGCAACGCCATGGAGTAAAGCCGAAGCCGAGGCTCGTTCTTTCCTAATCCCCTGCCGCTGGCCAGCAGCAGATTTGCAATCGCTTTGCCGGCAGAATCAGAGCATTTTCATCGAACAATATGTCTACGCCAAAGCCGGCGATACCGGCGGAATGGGAAGCACCGGCGCATCGTTCGCCCCCGGCACCGCGCAGCAACAGCGCGACGAAAGTTGGAAGCTGGGACAAATGGGCTTGCCCGTCAGCGCCATACAAAGCTGCGCTTGGTTCATCGTTCGCGCGACTGTCGAGCCCGGCTTTCGGCCGCTCCTGGACATGATCGCTTCGTTATGCGCCTCATTGCCCGATGAGGACCGGCTCGCAGTCCGCAGTCGCGCCGAAGCGCTCCTAACCGAACTCCGCTCCGCCCCCGCACGAATGCCCCCGCTGGACTGGGAGCCACAGGCACCGAACGCGAAACTTCCATGACCGAGCCGGTCGCCAAACCGCAGAAAACCGACGCCTGGAAAGGCTTGCTGGTGGTTTGCCTATTTATCGCCACCTGCTCCGTCCTGGTCGGCCGAAAAGACCAAGCGCCGGCCAAGCGTCTGGAGGATGTCACGCCGGCCGCTTACGCCGCCGACGGCCGCCGCGTGCCCCCGATCGCGATCGACCCCACCAAAACCCGCTGGAAACAGACCGAGGCACAGGCCCGCCGCTACCTCCCCACCTGCGACTTCGCCAACACCGACACCCAGGTCGAATGCCTCAATACCGAGTTGCACTTCGTCGACCGGTTCGTCGCCGCCATGGCCGGGGATTTCTTCGCCCAGACGGCCATCGCTGGTTTCTTCATGGTGCCCGAGACCGGAACCCCCAATCCGGGCACCCCGACCAACCCGCTTGAAGCCTGCGCATGGTTCACTTTCCTCGGCCGGGGCAGCACCGATCCCGGCATCCAGTTCACCACTGCCATCCAGTGCGAGCGCCTCACCCTCCTCGGCAAGGCCGACGCCCAGGCCAGCGCCGCCGCCATCGCCAAGGCCGTCAACCCCGCCAACAAACCGCCCGCCGGCTGGCACGCGACAACCTACCCGAGGCCCGATTGATCCCGCAAAACCAAACAGATCGGTGTCGTATCATATTCGGCGGAATGTTGGTTACTCCATTGATATCGCGTCCATATCGGCCATTCGGAGGGTTTTCCCTATGACTTTTCAAAACCGCACAGTTCGTCGCGCCGTCACCCCTAAGAATTCCGCCCCACGCACCCCGGAACAAGCCTCCCCTAAAAGCCGAGGCCCCATCGCTGCGCCCGCATTCTTAACCGCTCTCAGATCGAAAAACCCCGCCCACAACAAGGGTTTCCCCAAACCGCCCGCGCCCCGCCGCCCCATGCCTAAGACCCTCCTAAGAGCCTCTCAAGAGCCACTCGCCCCACCGCCGCCAATTTCCAATATCCAATGGCGAGACCGCCCCGCGCCGCCCAATTTCCAAAATCCAAACGACGCGCATGTTCGCGCGCGATTTTTTTCTAACCCTTTGATCGAGCGCCATTTATCCCACTATATCCCGGCCGATCCCGGTTGATCCCGCATTTCCAGGTTCAAGTGTCAACGCTCAGTGGGTTATGCTGATCGAAACATCGGAGGGGACCGTTCATGACCGTCGCACACATCGACGCAAGCACGCTCAAGGCCCAACTGCACGATGGCGGGGAGATCGCTCTGCTCGACGCGCGTGAAGAAGTGCCCTTCGACCTCCGCCATATCCTCATGGCCGCCTGCGTCCCGCTCGGCCGGCTGGAGACGATCGTCGGCGACGCCGTGCCGCGGCGCGCGGTGCGGGTGGTATGGTGCGACGACGGGGAAGGTCTGGCCGAACGCGCCGCCAATCGTATGGTGGCGTTGGGATACAAGGATGTGTCCGTGCTGACCGGCGGCGTCGCGGCGTGGGAGGCAGCCGGTTACCGCATATACAGCGGTGTGCATGTGCCATCGAAAGCCTTCGCCGAGGTGGTGGAACACGAAGCCGGCACGCCCTGGGTCGATGCGGTAGAACTCGACCGCATGATCGCGTCCGGTATGGATATGGTGCTGTTCGACAGCCGTTCGTACGAGGAATTCCACAATAACAGTATCCCGACCGCGATCAGCGTGCCGGGGGCGGAGCTGGTTTATCGTTTCGCCGACCTTGTGCCGTCTCCCGATACGACCGTGGTGGTGAACTGCGGCGGACGGACGCGCAGCATTATCGGCGCCCAATCGCTGATCGCTGCGGGGGTGCCGAACAAGGTCGTGTCCATGCAGAACGGCACCCAGGGTTGGCATCTCGCCGGGTTGAAGGTGCTGAAAGGGGAAACCGCGCGGGCCGGTGCCGTCTCGGCGGCGGCGCATGCAATCGCGCGGCAACGGGCGCAATCCGTGGCGGAGCGGTTCCGGGTCGCGACGATCGATCGGCCGACCCTGGCGGCGTGGCGGGCGCAATCGGAGACACGGGCGCTGTTCGTGTTCGACGTGCGCGCACCCGAGGAATACGCGGCCGGCCATTTGCCGGGCATGAAGAACGTGCCGGGTGGGCAACTGGTGCAGGAAACCGACCGCCACGCCGCCATCTGGGGCGGTTGGATCGTCTGCGTCGACGACGATGGCGTGCGCGGCATCATGACGGCCCAATGGCTCAAACAAATGGGCTGGAATGCGGTGGCGCTGACCCTGGATTGCCTGACCGGTGAAACCGGCGCGTACACAACGCCGGCGCTCGGCCTGGACCGCGCGCCCATGATCGATGCGGCCGATTTGGCGGCTCGGACCAATGCCGTGGTGGTCGATCTGGATTGGAGCCGCGCCTATTCCGACGGTCATATCCCCGGCGCCTGGTATGCGATCCGGTCCCGCCTGACCGAGGATTTCGCCGATTTACCGGCGGCCGACGCCATTGTGTTCACCTCCGGCGACGGGGTTCTGGCGCAGTTGGCGGCGGCGGAATGGGCCGGGCGGAAGCCGGTATACGCCTTGGAAGGCGGCACAAGCGCCTGGATCGCGGCTGGACGCCCGCTGGAAACCGGCGCGACTCGGATGGCGAGCGCGGCCGAGGACATGCGCTTGCGTGCGCGGGAAATGCCCGGGAAGGTCGAAGACGCGATGAACGCCTATTTGTCGTGGGAGATCGAGCTGGCGCACCAGATGGCGACCGACGACGACCAACGGTTCCGGATCGTGGCGGCGTAGCGGGGCGGATCGGTCCCTCACTCGATGCGGATGACGACCTTCCCCACATGGGTCTGGCCCTTCAGGTGATGGTAGGCGGCCTTGGCATCGGCGAAATCGAACACCCGATCGACGACCGGGCGCAGTTTATGCAGCGCGACGGCGGCGTTCATCGCCTGGAACATCTGCCGCGACCCGACATAGATCCCGCGCAACACGGTATTCCGCCGCAGGATCGGTGTCGGATCGATCTCCCCGCCGGTCAACACCCCGATCAGGTGCACCTGCCCGCCGATGCGCGCGGCGGCAACCGAGCGACCGAGGGTGCCGGCGCCACCGACCTCCACCACATGATCGACGCCGCGACCGCCGGTCAAGGCCAGCACCTCGGTCTGCCATTCCGGGTGGGTGCGGTAGTTCACCCCGTCCGATGCTCCGAGCGCCGCGATCCGCGCCAATTTCTCCTGCGAGGAGGATGTGCCGATCACCCGAGCCCCGGCGGCGCGGGCGAATTGCAGCGCGAAGATGGAGACGCCGCCAGTCCCGAGAATCAGCACCGTTTCCCCGCTGCGCAGCGGTTTCCCGGCATAAAGCGCATTCCAGGCGGTGAGGCCGGCGCAGGGCAGTGTCGCCCCTTCCTCGAACGACAAATGGGCCGGTAGGGGCACGACCCCGTCCTGGTCGAACACGACGTATTCCGCCAACACGCCGTCGATTGCTCCGCCCCGGGAACTATCGACATGGTACGGTTCCATATCGCCGCCGAGCCAATTCTGCATGAACAGGCCTGCCACCCGATCGCCGACCGCGACCCGATCGACGGCGGGACCGCAGGCCACAACCTCCCCCGCGCCATCGGACAGCGGCACGAGGTTGGCGGGCACGGACCCGCGGGCGGCGCGGCCGGCGGCGACGTTCAGGTCGCGATAGTTCAGGCTGGCCGCGCGCATCCGCACCAGAATCTGTCCGCGTCCGGGCTGCGGCGTCGGCACATCGCGCAGTTCCAGCGTGTCGATGCCGGCGGCCTGGGGAAAGAGGTACTGTTTCATGGTCGCACTTTCAGTAGCCGCGCGCAGTATCGAACCGGTTCGGCAAGGGTTGCCCGGCCCGATAGGCGCGGAGATTTTCCAGGAAGATTTCCAGGCTTTGCGGATTGTAGGTCGCCGGATCGTCGGCCGAGGTATGCGGGCTGATCACCAAATTCGGCGTTGTCCACAAGCGATGCCCGGCCGGGATTGGCTCGGGGCTGAAGACGTCGAGCACCGCGCCGGACAGATGCCCATTGTCCAGCAGGTCGCAAATCGCGTCCTGATCCACCAGACCGCCACGGCCGATATTCACCAGCCCCGCGCCATGCGGCAGCCTGCCCAGCCGCCCCCGATCCATCAAACCCCTTGTCCGCTCGGTCAATGGGCACGCCAGGACCAGGAAATCCGTCTCCGGCAGCACTGTATCGATGGCGTCGATCGCCAGCACTCGATCGCAGTGCGGATGCGGTGTCGCCGTCGTGCGGATCCCCGTAACGTGCATGCCGAACCGATTTGCGTGCTCGGCCACCGCGCCGCCGAGCGTGCCGAGGCCGACGATTGTGAGCCGCCGCCCGCCGACGACGGCGCCCCATAGTTTCTGCCAGCGGCCGGCGCGCTGGTGGGCCATCATCTCCGGCACGCGGTTTGCGAGCATGAGCACGGCCATGATGCCGAACTGCCCCGACTTGGCGGCGTGGGCGCCCCGGTTGTTCATCAGGGCGACGCCCTGCGGGAGCCAATCGAAGGGCGCCAGACGGTCGAGGCCGGCGTTGGTCAGAAATATCAGTTTCAGGCGTGGCGCGGGGCAGGGGAACCAGGCTTTGACGATGCCGGCGTCGCAGACCAGCGCGTCGGCCGCTTGCATGGCGGCGGCGAATGCGGCGGGGCCGGTGCCGATTGTCACATGGTCCGCCATTTCCCCGACCCGCGCGGCGGCCGTGTCCCACATGGCCCGGTCGAAATGGAAAAGCGGATCGTCGATCGGGTTCTGGAGATGGATGTGCATGGCCGGAGGGTGCCATGCGGGCGGCGGTCGTGAAAGGGTGCGGTCTGCTCACGCCGATGTGAACACCGAAATGGCGCTTTGGGACGCTCGGGGGCGCGTCAGGGTCGTTTTTTCGCTCCAAACGCCCTGTTGCATTGCATCAGCCGACTTTCGCGAGTGGCGGCGGTCGCGTATCGTGAGTGCACGCCGGGGTGGCGTACCGGCGCTGCCGGTAACCGACCAAGGGAAGTGGCCGCAGCTTTATGTCCGCGCGCATTTTGATCGTCGACGATATGCCGGCCAACACGCGCTTGCTGGAAGCAAAACTTCGCGATGAATATTATCAGACGGCCATCGCCCGCGACGGATTCGAAGCGCTCTTGGTCGCGGCGGAGTGGCAGCCCGATCTGATCCTGCTCGACGTCATGATGCCCGGCATGGACGGGTTCGAATGCTGCCGTCGTCTGAAGGCCGATAACGCCACCCGCCATATTCCCGTTGTGATGGTCACGGCACTGGGCCAACCCAGCGAGCGGCTGTGCGGGCTGGAGGCGGGGGCCGACGATTTCCTGACCAAACCGGCCGAGGGCGAAACCTTGATGGCGCGCGTGCGCAGTCTGGTGCGCCTGAAACGGCTGCTCGACGAATGGCACGCGCGCGGCGAAACCGCTCGGGCGCTCGGCCTGGGTTCGGACCCCTTCGCTGTCCCGTCGGTGTCCGGCACGCGGGCGCTGGTGGTCGATGACTGGGATATCAGCGCGGCGGCGACGATGGACGCCCTGCCGAAAGAAGGCATCGTCGCCGTGCGCGCCCGGGATGGGCGCGAAGCGATGACGCTCGTGCAGGACGAAACATTCGATCTGATCGTTATCAGCCTGACCCTCGCCGGGGAGGATTCGCTGCGGCTTGTGTCCGCGATTCGCGGTGGGTCCCGCACCCATGAAACACCGCTGCTGCTACTGGCCGAGACGGAATCGCGCGACCAGGTGGTGCGTGGGTTCGAACTGGGGGCCAGCGACTGGCTGACCTTGCCGATCGACGAAAACGAACTGCGCGCCCGCGCCCGCAATCAAATTCGCCGCAAAATATACCAGGACCGCCTGCGGTCCGATCTGGGCTCGGCGTTGGAAATGGCGCTGATCGATCCGCTGACCGGGCTTTATAACCAGCGCTATCTGCGGCGGCATCTCGCCGGTCTGGTCGAAAGTGGGCAGAGCCGGCAGCTATCGGTGCTGATGATCGATGTGGATTTCTTCAAGCGCGTGAACGACTCGCACGGACATGCCACTGGGGACCGGGCGCTGCGCCTGATCGCCGAAACACTGCGTGCGAACACCCGCGTGTTCGACTCGCTGGCGCGTTACGGCGGGGAGGAATTCGTGGTGGTGATGCCGGGCGCCGACCGCGACGACGCGATCCAGGCAGCCGAGCGGCTGCGCGCAGCGGTCGAACTGGCAGAATTCGTGGGGCCGACCGGTCAACGTGTGCCGTTGACCGTCAGCGTTGGCGTTGGGTGCTCGACTGGCGCGCCAGCGGCACCGGAAGCCTTGCTGCATGCCGCCGACACAGCGCTGTATGCAGCGAAAGCCGGCGGCCGCAATCGGGTCGAGTTGGCGGCCCTTACTTAATTTTGGCTTCCTTGAACGGCACATGCTTGCGCACGACCGGGTCGTATTTGTTCAGTTCGAGCTTGGTCGTGGTGGTGCGGGCGTTCTTCTTCGTAACGTAGAAGAAGCCGGTGTCGGCGGTGGAGATCAGTTTGATCTGCACGGTGTTGGTCTTGGCCATGATCGGTTCCTGGTCGGCTAGTGCGCGATGACCGAAGGTGGCATCACCCAAGGTCTGAATCACGCGGTCAAACATACAGCGAGAGCGCGATACGTCAGCGTAAGCGAACGCACCACGCCCGAAGCGCGCGCGGAGGGCGGCAAAATGCGTACAAGGAGGCTCGGGGTCAAGTACCAAGATGCCGCTGCCCGTTCCGCAGTTCCCCGATTGTGCAGCGCACGCGGAGCATCGCTCGGCTTGGCTATGGCACTGCCTTTTGCCGGTGCTACAAAAAAATCGTAGAAAGGCTGGCGGAATCACAACGAGGCGATTAAAGGCGCTGTAACGGTGTCCCGAATCGGGGCGTCTCGCGGTTTGCCAAGCGACACGCGGCACCTCGGGCCGGTTCGAACGCCGTGCCGTCCGCTATCGTGCACAAACATCCAAACGTACCTGCAGGAGGCAACATGTCGAAAGCGTTTATCACCCGCGTCATCCAGGAATCCGCCGAACTCACGGGCGCCGCTGCAAACCGCGCTGCCGGCGATCTGATGGAAGCGATCGTCAAGGAACTAAAGAAGTCCGGCAAATTCACCCTGCCCAGCTTCGGTACCTTCACCGTGCGCAAGACCAAGGCACGCAAGGGCCTGAATCCCCGCACCGGCGAAGCGATCAAGGTGAAGGCCGGTAAGACCGTGCGCTTCAAGGCGTCGCCGACGTTGAAGAAAGCGGTCTGATTTGCCGATCAGCGAGGCGCGGATGACGCGCCTCGCCGCTACGGTCGCGGCCCATCCCTGGATCGGGGTATGCGTGGTCGGATTGGGCACGATGGTCGTGCCGTTCGACTCGTCGGTGAACGTCGCGTTCCCCCACATCGTCCGCGCGTTCGGGCTGCCGATCCCCGCCATCCAATGGGTGGTGATATCCTACACCCTGACATATGCCGCCCTGACGTTGGTCTTCGGGCGAGTGGGCGACATGATCGGCCACCGCAGCGTCTTCCTCGCCGGCTGCGCCTGCAGCACGATCGCCTTCGTCCTGTGTTCCGCCGCGCCGGCCTATTCCTGGCTACTGGGCGCCCGCGTGCTGCAAGGCGTCGGCGCCGCCTTGACCCTGAGTTGCGGCCCGGCGATCGCCACCAGCCTCTACCCCGAAGCCCAGCGCGCGCGCATCCTGGGCTATTACACTATGGCATTCGGGCTTGGCGCCGTGATCGGGCCGATCGTCGCTGGGCAGATGATCGGGCATTTCGGCTGGCAGGCGGTGTTCTGGTTCCGCGCACCGGTTGCGGCGGCGGCGTTTGTGGCGGCGTACGGGTTGCCGGCGGATCGGGGCAAGCCGCAGGAGCGTTTCGATGCGTTGGGCGCGCTGCTGCTGGTCTCGGCCATCGGGGCGATGCTGACAACGTTGAATCAATTGCGCGAGCCGGGATTGGCCTGTGCCGTCGCCGCTGCCGTTACCGCGTGTACGGCGGTGTTGTTCGCTCGGCGGCAATTGCGCATCGCGCAGCCGATTCTCGACCTGCGCTATTTCCGCGATCCCGATTTTGCCCTGGTGAACGCGGCACACACGGCGCTGAACGTCGCCGGTTTTTCCATCATGCTGTTGGTGCCGTTCTACCTCGACCGATTGGGCGGGCTGTCGGTCCCGGTCGGCGGCATGGTTCTGGCATCCTCCCCGCTGGGCATCGTGCTGTCGGCCCCCTTGGCCGGGCGGTTGGCAACCCGTCTGCCACCGCGCTTTCTGGCGCTGATTGGTGCGGCGGCGATGGCGATCGCGCAAGTGGCCATCGGCCTTGCCGGAGACCCGCCACACATTCCGATCCTGTGCCTGTCGATGTTCGTGCAGGGGTTCGGTCTGGGCCTGTTTCAGGTCGCCTATTTCGATATCGCCACAGCGACGATCCCACGGGAAAATCGCGGGGTTGCCGGCTCCCTGGTCATGGTGACCCGCACCATCGGGGTAGTGACCGGTGCGACGGTGCTGATGCTGATCTTTCAGACCTTGCGTGCCGCAGCCGTCGCGCGGGGCGTGCCCGATACCGCGGCCTTCCTGGTTGGATTCCAAACCGCGTTCCATATCGCGGCGGCGTTGCCGGTGCTGGTCGTCCTGGCGGCATTGGTGCGGGGCTGGGGTCGTCGTCCTGGATAATTGGGGATGGTTCTGGGCGTTAAAACAACAGCCGCGCGCCAACCAGCGCCAATACCGAGGCCAGAAGCCCCCGCAGCACCGCATCCGGCAGCCGCACCGAGAGCCGGCTGCCGATCGCGACCCCCGGGATCGACCCGAACAACAGCGATACCAGCAATACTGTGTCCACCGAACCCAGCCACCAATGCCCGATCCCGGCAACCAGCGTCAGTGGCACCGCGTGGGCGATATCGGACCCGACGATCGTCGTTGTCGGCAATTTGGGGTAAAGCAACAGCAGGGCCGTAACCCCCAACGCGCCCGCCCCGACCGACGACAGGGTGACGAACAAACCCAGCACCGCGCCCGTCGCGATCGTAAGGGCTTTGGTGTGGCGCGCCGACCACCCCCCCTCCATCCGCGCCGACAGGGCCATCACCCGAGCGCGGAATACCAGTGAAACGGCGGTCAGCAGCAGCGTGAGGCCCAAGCAAGCACCAACGATGCGGCTGGCCTCGGGCCCCATGCGCATCGACGGCGACGATAGAACGGCCAGCGTCGCAATGGCGGCCGGCACGCTGCCCGTCGCCAGCCGACCGACGACACGCCAATCGACGGTGCGGTGCCGGCCGTGGATCAATGTCCCGACCGATTTGGTGGCGCATGCGTATAAAAGATCAGTGCCGACGGCAGCGGTCGGATGCACCCCGAACAACAGAACCAGCAACGGCGTCATCAAAGACCCGCCGCCGACGCCGGTTTGCCCGACCAGAAGCCCGACCAAAAATCCGGACAATGAGAAGGCAAGAGTGTGTGTCGAAAACTCGGGCATGTCGGATACCTTGGCATGCCAAGGTGTTTTGACAAGCACATATCGGCACCCCGCAGCGCCGACGCCGGGACTTGCGGCCCATGCGGAACAGCGCGACGATCCAGGTTGAAAACATAGGGAGAGACGCTGATGGAATTCGGCATGTTCCATGAGTTCCAGCGTCGGCCGGGGCAATCCGAGGCCGATGCCTTTACGGAGTCGTTCGAATTGGTCGATGCGGCCGAGACGACCGGCCTCGATGTGATGTGGCTGGCGGAACTGCATACCTCGCCCGAACGCTCGGTTCTCGCCGCGCCGCTGAGTATCGCCAGCGCCATTGCCACCCGCACCAAGCGGATGAAAGTCGGCATCGCGGTGCAGGTGTTGCCGCTGTGCCATCCGTTGCGGGTGGCGGAGGAAGCGGCGACCGTCGATCATATCAGCCACGGACGGTTGATCTTCGGCATTGGCCGATCGGGCTTCCCGCGCACCTATCAGGCGTACGGCATCTCCTACGCCGAAAGCCGCGAGCGCTTCGCCGAAGTGACGGAAATCATCAAGCGCGCCTGGACGCAGGAGTCGTTTTCATTTCACGGCAAATTCTACCATTTCGACGATATCCATCTGGTGCCCAAACCCTACCAGCAGCCCTACCCAGAACTCCGCATCGCCGTGAACAGCGCCGACACCTTCGTCGAATCCGGTACGCTCGGCATGCCCATTTTCGTCGCCACCCGCCTCGGCGATTTGAACGAATTGGTCCCCAACCTGCGCGCCTATCGGGAGGCATGGGTAGCCGCCGGGCATCCCGGGCATGGCAAGGTCTATTTGCGGGTGCCGGTTTACGTCGCCGCGACCGAGAAGCAGGCGCTGGAAGAACCCGAAGAAAGCGTCATGCATTTCTACAAATACCTCGGGCAGCGTATCGAGGCCTCGGCGGTGCAGGAAGGGGCGCGGGCGATCGAAAACCGCGCCGAGCGGGGGCAGCGCTTGCAGAATATTTCGTACGAGGAGGTGCTCCGCAGCAAGATCGTCGTGGGCACGCCGGCTATGGTTGCCGATCGCTTGGCGCAATTGCGAGACGAACTCGGCCTGTCGGGCATTCTGGCGGAGTTGAACTGCGGCATGCGCATCCCGGCGCCGCAGGTGTTGCATTCGTTGCAAACCATGTGCAGCGCCGTGATCCCGCACTTCAAGTGAATCGCCCGGCTTATTACCAGCAACACCGCCGGGAAATGCGGGACTATCTGCCGCCCAGCCCCCGACGGGTGTTGGAAATCGGCTGTGGCGAGGGCGGGTTCGTTGCGTCCATCGCCGGCGCGACAGAGCGATGGGGGGTCGAACCGAACCCGACGGCGGCCGGAGTCGCGGCAGAGCGCCTGGACCGGGTGCTGACGGGGCGCTTCGACGCCGTATCCGACCAGTTGCCGCTCGGATATTTCGATCTGGTCGTATGCAACGACGTGATCGAGCACATGGAAGACCACGACCGCTTCCTGCTGGATCTCCGGGTCTTCATGGCCGACGACGGCGTTCTGGTCGGTTCGGTGCCGAATATGCGCAATTACAAGGTGTTGTTCGATCTGCTGTTCCTGGGCGATTGGCGCTACCAGGACGCGGGGATCATGGATCGCACGCATCTGCGATGGTTCACCCGATCAAGCCTCGGGCGGAGTATCGCCGCCGCCGGTTATCGTATCGAAGTGCTGAGGGGCATGAACGGCAGCCTGTCGCCGGGTCGGGCGAAATGGGCCTGGCCTCGGTTTTTGTTCGGTTGTCTCTGCATCGGTCTCACGTTGGGCGGTGCCCGCGATATGGTGCATGCCCAGTACGGATTCCGCGCTCGGCGCACCGCTTGACGGGCGAAATGGAATAGCGGACTGTCATCGGTAAGGGGTCGTCGAACCTCTCGCGGCTAACCTTCTAGCGCGCCGGTCGGGCATGTCCCTGGCCGGCGTTCGTATTTCTCAGGTGTTGGCAGTCCTCCGGCGTGCAGATCCACCGCAGCATTCACGATTTGCTGGACAGTAATCGACTCCATGCGGCCGTCGGCGGCGATCGCGGTGCGGGCGTTGGGGCCTGCCGGGCCGTATTCTGCGGCGTTGGTGGGGCCGAACAAGCCGATCGTCGGCGCACCGGCTGCGGCCGCCAGATGCATCAGGCCGGAATCGTTGCCCACGAACAGCGAGACCCGAGCCAGCACCGCCGCTATTTCGGGGAGGCTGAGGCAACCGACGAGGTCGATGGCGTCGGGCAAGGCGGCTAATAGCGGCGCGGCGATTGCGCGTTCGGTCTCCCCCGGACCGGCGATGACGGCGGGAATGGCGTTGCCGCCGGACAAGGCGTGGAACGCGGCGACGAAATGGTCCACCGGCCAGATTTTCGGCAGCCAGTTTGCCGTGGGGGCCAGGGCAACGATGCGCCGCCCCTCGGGCAGCAGGGCTGCAGCTTTGGCGCGATCGGCCGGGGCGGTCCAGGTCACCGGCAGCGGTGGCTTCGAAAGGCCGAGGATAGCAGCCAGTTGTGCCGTCTTATGGCCGCCCGATCGCCGCATGACCGCGCGGCGGCGGGTCGGCACCAACCAGGACAAAGCGGACCCACGGATATCCACAACCAGATCCCACCATTTCGTCGCGACCGATGCCCAAAGCCCGAACCAATGGCTGCCCATTTGGCGCTTTTCCAGCGCGACGATGCGCTCCAGTTGCGGCATACGGGCGAAAAGTCCGGCCGCCACCGGCCCGCATACGACGGTAAAGCGCGCATGCGGATGAGTACGAATCAAATGGTCGAGCAGTCCTGTCGACAGGACTGCGTCGCCAAGGCGGTTGGATGTGACGAACAGGATGCGCATGCCCGCAACGCCTTAGCAGCACCGCCATGGTTTGACGACCGCGCGGGGTTTGACGACCGGGCGGGGTTTGACGACCGGGCGGGGTTTGACGACCGGGCCAGGGTTCGGCAGCTTCGGCGGCGACGCAGTGCAGTGGAGTATGATTATGTCGGACGAAACCATGGTGGCGCTTGGGGAGGATTTTCCCGAGTTGCGTGAATCCGTGCGAAAGATCTGCGCCAAATATCCGGGGACGTACTGGGCTGGATTGGAAGACAAGCAGGCCTACCCGACGGCCTTTATCGAGGAATTGACCGAAGCCGGCTTTCTGGGCGCATTGGTGCCGGAGGAGTACGGCGGGTCGGGCCTGCCGGTGCGGGCGGCGGCGGTCATTCTGGAGGAGATCAATGCCTCCGGCTGCGTCGCCAGCCAGGGCCACGCGCAGATGTACATCATGGGCACCCTGCTGCGGCATGGGTCGGAGGCGCAGAAGCGGGCGTTCCTGCCGGGCATCGCGGCGGGCAAGATCCGCTTGCAGGCGTTCGGCGTGACCGAACCAACCACCGGGTCCGATACGACCCAGTTGAAGACCCGGGCCGTGCGGGATGGCGATTCCTACATTGTGAATGGGCAGAAGGTTTGGACCAGCCGGGCCATGCACTCCGACATGATGCTGCTGCTGGCGCGCACCACCGCGGCCGATCAGGTGAAGAAGCGTTCGGATGGGCTGTCGGTGTTCTTGATCGATATGCGGGAGAAGAACCAGGGCAAGGGGCTGGAGGTGCGGCCGATCTCGGCGATGATCAATCACAACACCACCGAAGTATTCTTCGATAATTTCCGCATCCCGGCCGACAGCCTGATCGGCGAGGAAGGCAAGGGTTTCCGATACATTCTGGACGGCATGAACGCGGAACGCATCCTAGTTGCCAGCGAGGCGGTGGGCGATGGCCGCTGGTTCGTGAAGAAGGCGACGCAGTATGCCAAGGATCGGGTGGTATTCGGTGCGCCGATCGGCAAGAATCAGGCCGTGCAATTCCCGATCGCCCGCGCCTGGGCAGAGCTGGAGGCAGCGGACATGGTTTGCCGCCGCGCGGCCGCGTTGTTCGACAATGGCAAAGAATGCGGGGCGGACGCGAATATCGCGAAGCTGCTGGCGTCGGAGGCGGCGTGGAAAGCTGCCGACACCTGCATGCAAACCTTCGGCGGCTTTGCTTACGCGCGGGAGTATGAGATCGAAAGAAAATGGCGCGAAGTGCGACTTTACCAGATCGCGCCAATTTCCACGAACCTGATCCTGGGTTATGTCGGACAGCACGTGCTGGGTATGCCCCGGTCTTATTGAAACAAGGGAAACGTTCGTAATGTCGGAAACTACCGAAAAAGACGCGCCCATACGGGCGGCCACCCGCCCGCAAGTGCCCGGTCGGGTCATCTTCAACCCGTTGCGGGACACCGATAAGCCGCAGGGTTACTACGACGAGATCAAGCATAAATTCGCCGAAGCGCGCGATTTACGCCTGAGCTATCGCCCCGACGGGCGGACGCAGTACACGTCCGAGTTGCAGGGCGAACTGGCGAAATACGAAATCGACCCGTATGCCGAAACAACCGCCGACCGGGCGCCGATTTCCGACACGGTCGAGGTTTTGTTGATCGGCGGCGGGTTCTCGGCGTTGCTTACGGCGGCGCGTCTGCGCGAACGCGGTGTGGAGAGCATCCGCATCGTCGAACGCGGCAGCGACGTCGGTGGCACCTGGTACTGGAACCGCTACCCGGGCGCGGCGTGCGATGTCAGCGCCTACGACTACATGCCCTTGCTCGATGAAATGGGGTACGTGCCGGGCAGCTTCTATGCCAAGGGGCCGGAAATTTTCGCCCATTGCCAGGCCATCGCTCGGCGGTACGATCTTTACGATCTCGCGGTGTTTCAAACCACGGTGACCTCCACCGTTTGGGACGCCAAGACCAAACTCTGGACCGTCAGCACCGATCGCGGCGACAAGATGACGGCGCAATTCGTCATCTGCGCCAACGGGACCTTGTCCAAGCCGAAGCTGTCGAAGATCGACGGGATGGAGACGTTCGCGGGCCACTCGTTCCACACCTCGCGCTTCGACTACAAGTATTGCGGTACGGATCTGTCCAACCTGAAGGACAAGGTGGTCGGGATCATCGGCACGGGCGCCTCGGCCGTGCAGATCATCCCCCGCGTCGGCCGGGCGGCGAAGGAACTCTATGTGTTCCAGCGCACACCGTCGGCGATCGACATCCGCGACGACACGCCGACCGACCCGGAATGGGCCGCGTCGTTGCAGCCCGGCTGGCAGGAAGAGCGTCTGGCCAAGCACATGAAGGGCCCGCAGATCAGCGACGAAGACAAGGCGAAGCTGGCCGAATTGCCGCGCGAGGAGAAAATCCGGCGGCAGGAAAACCAGAATATCGAACACATGATGCGCATCCATCGCCGCGTCGAAGAAGTCGTAAAGGACTCGAAAACGGCCGAGGCGCTAAAGCCGTGGTACATGCACCGCTGCAAACGCCCCTGCTACGACGACGAATATTTGCCGGCGTTCAACATGCCGAACGTCCATCTGGTCGATACCGACGGTAAGGGCATCACCCAGATTTCTCCCAAGGGCGTGGTGTTCGAAGGCCGCGAATATCCGGTCGATGTGCTGATCTATGCCACCGGCTTCGAAGTCCAGGTGACCGGGATCTACAACGATATCCGCGGCGAAAACGGTCTGGAACTGAACGAGAAATATGCCGATGGGATGCGCACCGTGTTCGGCATCCACTCGGCCGGCTATCCGAATCTGTTCATCATGGGCGGGTATCAGGCCTCGTTCCAGTTCAACCTGACATTCATGCTGCGCACCCAGGGCGCTCATATCGCCGAGTGCATCAAATATGTCCGGGAACACAACTACACCGCGATCGACGCCTCCTCGGACACCGAGCAGTGGTGGGTGGATGAGGTGATCCGCCATCGTGGGAAGACGAACCGGAACAAGGAATGCACGCCGGGTTATTACAACTTCGAGGGCGAGGAAAATCGCCGTCAGGACGGTAACTACAACGGCGGGTTCTTCCAGTATTTCCTGCATATGGAGGAAGTCCGGAAGGACATGGAAAAGCACTACCGCTTCGCCTGAAGCGCCGATCGATCTCCGCCGGGTGCTTCGACGCATCCGGCGGAGATCGATCATTTTACTCCATGACCCAGCCTACTCCATGACCCAGCCGCGATCCCGCTTCAGGACGGCCGTATGGGTTTGCGCCAGCCGCTCGCTTTCCGACAGAACGAGCCAATCGCGCAGCCGCTCCATCACCCGGCGGGTCGGTAGCGCGAGGTCGAGTGCCATTGCCTCGTGCAATCCGTAATAGCGCAGGTTGTCCAACTCCCCGTCGCCGCCGATGGTCCCGGACACCGCGTCTGCCGACACCACCAAAAACCGCGCATTGAACCGGATCGGGTTGCTCGGCGGCGTCACCGCTCGGGCCAAAAACTCCAGCCCTGCCAACGACGGCGGTGCCCCGAGGGTCAGGCCGGTTTCCTCCAGAAGCTCCCGCGCGGCGGCAGCGCCGATACCGTGAGCCAGATGCGCGTTGGCGTTCTTCCGCAACAGCCGTTCCGTATGCGCCGACAACGGCGTCGCGCAGGGGGCAGACAGGTCGGCGCGATCGACCGCACCGCCGGGAAAGACCAGACGGTTCGGCATGAACCGGTGCTTATGGCCGCGCATACCCATCAGCACCTCCGGCTCCCCGGCGGTGTAGCGCAGGACCAGCAGGCTGGCGGCATGGCGGGCACGAACGGCGTGCGGGCGCGGGGCTTCGGTCTGATCGACCAGCGTGGCGTGCGAATCAGGCAAGGTCGAAACCCTTGGTCTTGAGGTAAGCGGCGAAACCGAAGCGTTCGGGGACAGAAAGCTGGCGCGCGACATTCTCGCTCCAGCCGACACCGTCGCGCGGCGGATAGACGTCGTTGTTCTTGAGGCCGGATGCCGCGACCGGATCGCGGGCCTGCCGCCGCGCATCGTAGGCGGCGACGTCTTCGGGCATTTTGGAGTCGTCGTAGACCTCCCGATGAACGACCACCGAGGGTGGCAGGCGCATCGCAACGGGGCGGCGAAACTGCGGCCAACCCACGGACAGGCCGGCCACCGGATAGACCCCGGCCGGCAAGCCGAGCAGCGGCGACACACGCTCGATATGGGACCGCACGTAAGAGATGGGGCAGGAGCCGAGGCCCACAGCCTCCGCCGCCGCCATGAACTGGCCCATCGCCAGCGAGCAATCGACGGCGGTGTTCAGGAACGTGTCCAGATTGTTGTTAGCGTGCGGCATGTTGTGGATATCGCACAGCCGTTGCCCGCGCCGCATGTCGCCGCACCAGACCAGAAAGACGGGTGCGGTGGCGATCCAGTCCATAGTCCCGATCCAGCCGGCGATCTGGGCAATCCGCGCACGGTCGCGCATGACGACGACGGCGTATTGCTGGAGGTCGGATTTCACCGGTGCCGATTGCGCGGCAGCCAGCAGCGCGTCGAGCAGGGAGTCCGGTATGTCCTGGTCGGTGTAGCGGCGGGTGACCCGCCGATCCAGCAGGGGCGCGATGGCGTCGGGAACCTCGACCCCCGGAATATCCATCCCATAGCGCGCGCGCAGCATCTCTTGTCCGTCCGGCATGCCGGAACCCTTTCTTTTACGATGGGTCGAAGTATCGGTGCCCCTTCGGGTCCAGACAAGGGCGAAGCGGCGGGGCGAAGCGGCGGGACGGGTTTACACAGCCGTCGCCAGCACGAGCCGCCGTCGGGCGACGGCCCCGACTGGCATCGCGGCATAGACGTCCTTCACCGCTTCCACGATCGTCACCCCGGCCAGCGCCGGTATCGCGCGGCGACCCACACGCTCGATCAACGGGGCCATGCGCAACACCAACCGCAGCTTCACCGGCGGCAGCCATAGCGCGGCATCCCGCCGTTCGGTGCGGAACAGTCCGGCCGCCAGCAACCGGTCGAGTTGGCCCGTCGAATAAGGATGCCCGTGCCCGAAGGGGGTGCTTTCCCAATACGCCCACATCCCAGTGCGATTCGGCGCAACAATCAGCGCTCGGCCATCGTCCTTGAGCACGCGCCAGACCTCCCGCAGCAGTCGCCGGGCGCTTTCGGCCGATTCCAGGCCGTGCACCAGCAGGATGCGATCGAAACTGAGGTCTGGGAACGGCAGAGCGTCTTCTTCGGACACGCAAGACAGGCCGGGCCCGCCGATCGGCCACCGGACCGCGCCCATTTGTGCCGGCGTCAGCGCCACGCAGCGTCGCGCTTGTTCCCGCCATAGCCGCAGATAGGGGGAGGCATGGCCGATGCCCAGCACCGATTCGCCGGCCAGACTGGGCCATAGCGCGGTCAGCCTTTCCCGCAGCAGACGTGCAGTGACGGCGCCCCGGGCCGAGGCGTAAAACGCGGCTGTCGCTTGCGCATCGGCTGCCATGCCGCGATGCTATACCACACCAGCCGCCGTTCGGCGGTACCGCGAAGGGCCAAGAGTATGACAATAATTGCGCAATCCGTCCCGATCCTGAAGGATAACTACGCCTGGTTGCTGAAAGACAGCGAGACCGGTGCGACAGCCATTGTCGATCCGGCCGACGCCGCACCGATTATCGCGGCGATCGAGGCCCAAGGCGGGCGCCTGGACGCCATCCTGCTGACCCACCATCACGCCGACCATACGGCCGGTGTCGATGAGGTTCGGGCGCGTTTCGGCGCCAAGGTCATCGGTGCCGCCGCCGACGCGCACCGGCTGCCGAAGCTGGATGTGGCCGTGCAGGAGGGCGATATCGTGCCGTTGGGCAATGCCAAGGGCCAGGTGATCGACACGCCGGGCCATACCAGGGGGCAGATCAACTTCTTCTTCCCCGAGGGACCGGTGCTGCTGTCCGGCGACACTCTGTTCAGCCTGGGCTGCGGCCGCCTGATCGAAGGCACCGCCGGCGAGATGTTCGACAGCCTCGCCAAGCTGGCGGCGCTGCCGGGCAATACCCTGGTCTGCTGCGGCCATGAATACACCGAGAGCAACGCCAAATTCGCTCTGGCGGTCGATCCCGACAACGCCGCCTTAAAGGCCCGAGTCGCCGAGGTTGGGCGCCAGCGCGCGGCCGGCCGGCCCTCGGTCCCATCGCTGTTGTCGGACGAGTGCGCCGCCAATCCCTTCCTGCTGGCCAAGGACGTCGCCAGCTTCGCGGACGTCCGGGGCAAGAAAGATCGCTTCTGAGGGGATACCGACCATGAAAATCTACTATTCAGGCACCAGCCCCTATGTTCGCAAGGTGATGGCCTGCGCGATCGTGCGCGGCCTCGATAGCCGCATCGAACGCCATCCATCGAACCCGCACGCCTCGCCGGCCGACCTGCTGGCCGACAACCCGCTCGCGCGGGTGCCGTGCCTTGTGGCAGACGACGGTCTGTCGCTGTACGACAGCCCTGTCATTTGCGAATATCTCGATAGCGTTGGCGACGCACCGAAACTGTTCCCCCCGGCCGGACCGGCCCGTTGGCGCGCGCTGAAGCTACAGGCGATGGGCGACGGGATCCTCGATTCGGCGGTGCCTTGCCGCGGCGAGTTGGCCAAGCCGCAGGAGGCCGCACGCGACGGCCTGATTGCCCGCTACAAGGCGGCCATGTTCCGCACGGTGGCCGCCCTGGAGGCCGATCTGCCGAACACGGCGGTCGATATCGGGACGATCGCGGTAGCTTGCGCGCTGGGCTATCTGGATTTCCGCTTCGGTGCGGAACCCTGGCGCCCCGGGCACCCGAAGCTGACGGCTTGGTATGAGGCCTTCGCCAAGCATCCCGCCATCGCCGCGACGACGCCGAAGGAATGATCGATGTGCGCGCGCCCGGCGCCGACGCGGCGTCGGTGGTGCGCGCACTCGGTCTGACGCCGCACCCCGAAGGCGGCCACTACCGCGAAACCTGGCGGGACGCCCCGCCTTCCGGTGGCCGGGGTGTCGGCACGGCGATCCTTTTCCTGCTCGCAGCGGGGCAAAGCAGCCGCTGGCACCGGGTCGATGCCGCAGAATTATGGATCTGGCAGGGCGGCGCACCGCTGCTTTTGCGGCTGGAAGGTGGCCCGACGGTCCGACTCGGCCCGCATATCGCGGCCGGCGAGGCATTGCAGGGCCTCGTGCCCGCATATGCATGGCAAAGTGCGGAAACTCTGGGCGATTGGACGCTCTGTACGTGCGTTGTGACCCCGGCTTTCCAGTTTTCCGGGTTCGAAATGCGGGGGGAATCGGCGGCAGGCGACGAAGGTGACGAATCCTGAATCGAGGCGCTTGACTCCCCGATAACCCCCAACTAGTTTCCGCGCCCTCGGCCCACCCCTGGTAATTCAAGGATGGTCGCCGGATCGCAGGCCAAAGTTGCAGGCGGCGCCGCTCTTTTCATCGAGAGCCTAGGCCTTCTGCTTCAGGGACCCCGCGGGGTGGGAACTTCCCACGCCGGCGGGCTTCGTCTGTTATTCGGCGCTGTTTTGGAGAATTGGGGCGCGGCGATACAGAATTGGGAAACAGGCTGCATGCCGACCATCAACCAGCTCATTGCCCACGGGCGCGAGCCGCAGAAGACGCGGAACAAGGTTCCGGCGCTCCAAGGCTGCCCGCAGAAACGCGGTGTTTGCACGCGCGTCTATACGACGACACCGAAGAAGCCGAATTCGGCGCTTCGTAAGGTCGCCAAGGTGCGTTTGACGAACGGCTTCGAAGTCGTGAGCTACATTCCTGGCGAAGGTCACAACCTTCAAGAGCATTCCGTGGTGTTGATCCGCGGCGGCCGCGTGAAGGATCTTCCCGGTGTGCGTTATCATATCCTGCGCGGTGTGTTGGATACCCAGGGCCTGCCCAAGCGTCGTCAGCGCCGGTCGCTGTATGGCGCGAAGCGGCCTAAGTAAGGGAGCGATCGTATGTCCCGCCGCCACCGCGCCGTAAAACGCGAAATACTCCCGGACGCCAAGTTCGGGGATGTCGTCCTCAGCCGTTTCATGAATGCGCTGATGTACGATGGTAAGAAGTCCGCCGCCGAATCGATTGTCTACAACGCTCTCGAGGTGCTGAAGCGCCGCGGTGGGCCGCAGGCCGATCCGATTCGCATGTTTCATGAGGCGTTGGACAACGTGAAGCCGGCCGTCGAGGTGCGTTCCCGCCGTGTGGGTGGCGCGACCTATCAGGTGCCGGTGGAAGTTCGGACGGAACGTCGGCAGGCGCTTGCGATCCGGTGGCTGATCGATGCGGCCCGCAAGCGCGGCGAGCATACGATGCAGGACCGGCTGTCGAACGAATTGCTGGACGCGGTGAACAACCGAGGCTCGGCCGTGAAAAAGCGGGAAGACACGCACCGGATGGCCGAA
>JANXMB010000093.1 GCA_025354865.1 Acetobacteraceae bacterium
ATGGTGCCCAATATCGAACGGCACGCAGGCCTGTTCCGAGCACTGACGGCGATCGTGGCGATCGGCGGATTGGGGCGTGCGGTGGGGTTATGGGCAGTGGGCACGCCGTCGGTCCCGATGGTGGCCGCGCTTGCCATGGAATTGGCGGTGACGCCGCTGCTGTGTGCGTGGCAACACCGTGTCGCGAAACAGTGTTTGGAATTCACGACGCAGTCACGATAGAGCGACAGCGTCGCAGCGGTCGGAAGGTCGCCCCATGATCTCGATGCACGGTAGCGTTGGTGCGGGCGGGCTCAATACCCAAGAGGACGTGGAGCAGGTTCAGATACTGCTCAATCGCCATATTCAGTGGCTGGATATATCGGTCGTCGAGATTACCGGGCACGCCGATCCGCTGACGATCGGGGCGATCCGATCGTTCCAGAAGAACGCATGCGCTTTGCTGACATACGACGGGCTGGTAGCGCCGTTCGGCTTCGTCTGGAAGCGGCTCAACGAAGCGGTCATTTCCAAACCCAAGCATGCGATCTTCGATGCGATGTGCTGGTATCACCCTCGGACCGGGCTGCAGGACGCCGATTACACTGCCGCTGCGCAGACCCTGAAATGCGAAAAGATCGCGATCCAGGCGGTCGCGGCGACCGAAACGAAACGTACGGCCTGGGATACCGAAGGCCGCCCCGCGATTTTGTTCGAACGCCATTACTTCTATCGACTGAGCGGAAAACTCTACGACAAAACCCATCCCGACATTTCGAACCCGAAATCCGGCGGGTATGGTCTGTACCGTGCGCAATATCCGAAATTGCACCGCGCGGCGGTCCTGAATGAAACAGCGGCGCTGCAATCCGCTTCGTGGGGCACGTTTCAAATTATGGGCGCAAACTACGCGGCCTGCGGCTTCGAAACGGTGGACGCTTTCGTGACCGCCATGTTGGACCGGGAAATCAAGCACCTGAACGCTTTCGTATCGTTGATATCCAGCAACAACGGCATGTCGAAGGCCCTGTGCGACAAGGATTGGGCGACATTTGCGCGGCTGTACAACGGCCCGGATTATGCCGATAACGACTACGATACGAATATGGCGGACGCCTACAAACGCCTGCAAGGTCCGACGCGGTGAACAGGTTGCCATCGCGCGCGTTCTGGATCGGCGCCGTGCTGGTATCGACCGTTGCGGGCCTGTCGTATTGCGCCGTCGCGCTGCCGCCGCCGCCCGACCCCGCAGCGATGTTTCCCGATGCCGCCGGCCCGGCCAAACCGGATGGCGACCCGCGCCCGTTGCAAGGCGGTCGATCCAATGAGCGCGTGCTGCTGTCCTACCGCTTCAAACCACTGCCGGATCGGACCGAAGCCGTCGGCGCCATTTGGTGCGGCGCGGTGCTGCGCGATCCGCCGCGCCCCCCGATCGCGCTGGTCACCATCGGCAAAGACTTTACCGAGGCCCTGTCCTGCGCCGGCCTCTCCGCTGCGGAAACCATGCCGCCGTCGGGTGCCGCCGCTCGGATTGCCCTGCTCTACCGCACGGCGTCGCCGAATGCGTCCGGCACGACCGCCATTATCCTTGTTCAGGATCCGTCCACGCAGGCTTGGTCCGTCGATGCCGCATTGTCGCAGCGACTGGCGGACAGTGCGGAGCCGACGACCATGGCCGCGATCCGGCGAGCGCTGACATCCAGCCGGTAACCCCGCCGAGGCTATTCGGCATTCCCCACCTTGCCCCCACCCCCCCAACGCGTGCTAAGCACAGCGCGGGAGGTCGGCGGCGGACGGGCGCCTCGTCTACCCCGGTCAGATCCGGAAGGAAGCAGCCACGGTGAGCCCACGCTCGGGTCGATGGTCGGCCTCCCACCTCTAGAGCGCGATGACCGAAGGTGGCACCACCGGAGGTCTGATCGTGCGAATAAACAATAGGTTAGGTCGCGATACGTGAGCGAGCGCGAACGCATCGCGATCTAAACGAACAGCCGCCGCAGCGGCCAGGTAGCGCCCCGCATGTCCGGCCTGTTCCAGGACGACGAAGCACCGCCGGACGAACTCCCGCCGCCGCCCCTCGATGGGCCGGGGCTTTTCGGCGATGCACCGGCCGCGCCCGAACCGATTCACGCCACGCCATACCGGGTCCTCGCCCGCAAATATCGACCGACGACGTTCGACGACCTGATCGGGCAGGAATCGATGGTGCGCATCCTGCGCAACGCCTTCGCCATCGGCCGCGTGGCGCACGCCTTCATGCTCACCGGGGTTCGCGGGGTCGGTAAGACCACAACCGCCCGCATCATCGCCCGCGCCCTGAACTGCACCGGACCCAACGATACCGGCGGCCCGACGGCGGATCCCTGCGGCGTGTGCGCCAACTGCGTCGGGATCCTCGCCGATCGCCACCCCGACGTGATTGAGATGGATGCGGCATCCCGCACCGGCGTTGACGACGTGCGCGAAATCATCGAAGCCACCCGCTTTCGCCCGATGCAGGCGCGGGCGAAGGTTTTCGTGATCGACGAAGTGCACATGCTGTCCCGCAACGCGTTCAACGCGCTGCTGAAGACGCTGGAAGAACCGCCGCCGCATGTGAAATTCGTGTTCGCGACGACGGAAATCCGCAAAGTGCCGGTCACCGTGCTGTCGCGCTGCCAGAGCTTCTCCCTCCGCCGCGTCCGCGTCTCGGAACTCCATGCCCATTTTGCCCGCATCGCCGAAAAAGAAGCGGTCGAGGTCGAGCCGGCCGCGATCGATCTGATTGCCCGAGCTGCCGACGGCTCGGTGCGCGACGGTTTGTCGATCCTGGATCAGGCGATGGCGCAGGCGGACGGCGTTGTCACCACTGCCCAGGTCAAGGATATGCTGGGCCTTGCTGATCGCGATGCGGTGTTCGACCTGATGGAAGCCGTCATGGGCGGCAAGCCGGCGGCGGCTCTGGCGATCTCCGACAGGGCGCACGAGCGCGGTGCCGATCTGGGCACCTTGTTGCAGGACCTGCTGGAACTGCTGCACACCGTGACCCGGCTGAAATCCATCCCGTCCCTGCGCGAAAGTCAGGAGTTGCCGGAAGCCGAACGCACGCGCGGTGCCGAGATCGCGGATCGCCTCACGGTGCCGGTCTTGGCGCGGGCATGGCAGATGCTGCTGAAGGGCGTGGGGGAGGTTGAAACCGCGCCCGACCGCCGAGCCGCCGCCGAAATGGTGCTGATCCGGCTGTGCCACGTGTCCGATTTGCCGCCACCGGGCGATTTGGTGCGGCGTTTGCTCGCATCGGGGGCGTCGGCGCCTCAATCGCAATCCCCGGGGTCCAGTCCCGGCCCATCGGGCGGCGGGGTGCGGGCGGTGGCCAACGGTGCCCCGATGGCGATGGCCCCAATGGCGATGGCAGCCCCCGACAATGCGCCGCGCATGTCCAGTTTCCGCGACGTCGCGGCTTTCGTCGAATCCCAGCGGGAGGCACTTTTGCACTCCCATCTGCTGCACAACGTCCATGTCGTGCGCTTCGCACCGCCGGTGATCGAATGGCGCCAGGTAGCGGCCGCCCCGCGCGACCTGCCGTCCCGCCTCGCGGCGCTGTTGCAGGCAGCCACCAACACCCGTTGGACGATCGCGGTGTCCGCCGCCCCCGGCGAACCGACCTTGGCCGAACAGGGAATGGCCGCCGATGCGGCGCGACGGAATGTGGTGGCCGATCATCCGCTTGTTCGTGCGATTATGGAGGCTTTTCCCGGCGCTCGGCTGGAATCCGTGGTCGATGCCAACACTGATCGCTACGGCCTGCCCGCCGAAATGCCGCTGGGCGAGCCCGACATGCCCGATTTCGCTCCGCCCGACGCGGAGCTGTTCGACGATTCCTCATCCCCTTGGGAGCTCGATGCATGAAGAACCTCGCCGGCCTGATGAAGCAGGCGTCGCAAATGCAATCCAAAATGGAGGAGATGCAAACCCGCCTCCAGGCCATGGAGATCGAGGGCGAGTCCGGCGCCGGGATGGTGCGCGTGACCTTGAACGGCAAAGGCGACATGCGGCGCATCGAGATCGATCCGAAGATCGTCGATCCCGCCGACACGGAAATGCTGGGAGACCTGATCCTGGCGGCCCATCGCGACGCACGGGACAAGGCGGATGCGACCAACAAGGCCGAGATGCAGAAACTGACCGGCGGCTTGCAGTTGCCGCCGGGGATGAAGCTGCCCTTCTGATGCGGCACGCGCCCGGCGTTCGCCCTTTGCCTCGGCCCCCGGCCTATCCTTGGAATCCAACCCGGCGATGGGTCGGGTTGGCGTTCGACGTGGGCTGACGATGGGCGGTCCCGAAATCGATCGGTTGATCGGCTTGCTCTCCCGGTTGCCCGGGATGGGGCCGCGTAGTGCCCGGCGCGCCGCGTTGAAAATGCTGCAACAACCGGAAACCCGCATGTTGCCGCTGGCCTCGGCCCTGGCGGAGGCAGCCCGAGCGGTGAAGCCGTGCGGGCGCTGCGGCAATTTGGATAGCAGCGATCCCTGCTCGATTTGCGTCGATGCCAATCGCGACCGATCGATCGTGTGCGTGGTGGAGGGGGTCGGCGATCTCTGGGCGCTGGAACGCGCGTCGGTGTTGCGCGGTTTGTATCACGTGCTTGGCGGCACCTTGTCGGCATTGAACGGCATCGGCCCAGAAGACTTGAACGTGGCACCGCTGGTGGCGCGGATCGAAGAAGGCAATGTCAAGGAAGTCATCCTCGCTCTGGGTGCGACGGTGGATGGCGCGACGACCGCGCATTGGCTGACGGATCGGTTGCGACCGCTGCCGGTGATCGTCACCCGCGTCGGGCAGGGCGTGCCGATCGGCGGGGCGCTGGATGTGCTGGACGACGGCACGCTGGCAGCGGCGTTGCGAGGCCGGCGGGCGTCGTAATATCAGCCCGCTGTTTCAGCGCCGCGTCACGTCCGACAACCGCAGAATCACCGCTCCCTCGCCCGTGCGGCTCGGTATCCGCTCCACCCGCATGTCCCAGACGCGGCGGGCGGCGGTGACTTCCGCCTCGAAGCCGGCGCCTTTGTGGAACAGGCAACAGCCCCCCGCCGCCAGTTTCGGCACGGCGGATGTCAGCAGCAAGGGCAGGGCGGAGACGCCGCGCGCGGTGATCAGCGGGGCAGGGGGTAGCCCCGAATCCTCGATCCGCATGGCGTGAACGGCGGCTGGGGCGCCGGCGACGCGAATGGCCTCCCGCAGAAAGGCGGCTTTTTGCTTGTTGGATTCGAACAGATCGACATGGATACCGGCGGCGATGGCAACGACCAGACCCGGAAATCCGGCCCCCGAGCCAATGTCGATGGCGCGGGTGACGCCGGGTGCGATGAGGGGGACGATCTGGAGCGAATCCTCTACGTGCCGGGGCCATAATGCGGCGAAGTCGTGCCGGCTGACGAAGCCCTTCAGGGCGTTCCAGTTGGCCAACAGCGCGTGCAGCGCGTCCAGTTTCGCGGCGACGTCGGCCCCGTTCATCCATCTACCCCCAAATGCCGGTGCATCGTCGCGGGATCGCGCAGCAACCCGTCCGGCGCCCCGCTGTAGACGGTCGCGCCCTTGACCAGCACGACGACGCGATCTGCCAGAGACAGCACCGCCGAGACGGTCTTGTCCACGACCAGAATGGCCACTCCGGCGTCGCGCACCAGAGCGATCGTATGCCAGATCTCGTCGCGGATCAGCGGCGCCAGCCCCTCGGTCGCTTCGTCCAGAATCATCAGGCGGGGGTTGGTCATCAAGGCGCGCCCGATGGCGAGCATCTGTTGCTCCCCGCCCGACAGATGATTGCCGCGATGCAGGATGCGTTCGGCGAGGCGGGGGAAGACGGACAGCACCCGCTCTTCGGTCCAGGCGCCACCGGGCCTAGCGGCAAAGCGCAGGTTTTCCCGCACCGACAGGCTGGCAAAGATGCCGCGTCCTTCGGGTACGGTTGCAATGCCGGCCCGCGCACGTTGGAAGGGTTTCAGGCTGGCGGCATCGACGCCGTCCAACAGGACGCTGCCGCTGCGGGGCGGCAGGAGGCCGAGCAGACTGCGTATGAGGGTTGTTTTGCCCATGCCGTTGCGGCCCATGAGGCCGACGACCTCGCCCGGGTGGATAGCTATCTGGATATCGTGTAGTACCAAATTGGTACCGTAGCTAGCGGATAGCCCCTTGGCTTCCAGGATAGCCGTCATGCTACCACATGACCCAAATACGCATCGCGCACGGCGGCGGAGGCTCTGATTTCCCCCGGCGTCCCCCGCGCCAGCATCCGCCCGTCCACCATCACCGTGACGACATCGGCCACGGCGAAGACGACATCCATATCGTGTTCGACCAAAAGCACGGCGTGTTCCCGCGATAGATCGCGCATCAGGGCGACCAGCGGCGCGGCGTCCTCCGCCCCCGAACCGGCTAAAGGCTCATCCAGCAACAGGACGCTCGGCTGTCCCGCGAGGGCAACGGCAATTTCCAACTGGCGAAGCTGACCGTGGCTCAACGTGCCGGCGGCGTTTTGCTCGGTTCCCCGCAAGCCCACGCGGGTCAGTGCGGCAAGTGCGTCCTCGATCGGCGGTCGCACCCGATCGGCCCGTCGGAGGATGCCGCCGCTGCGGACCTGCGCAGCCAGCCGCACATTTTCCAACACCGACAGCTCCGGCATCAGATTGGTCCGCTGGAATGTGCGGCCGACCCCCGCTCGGGCGCGCCGTTCGGTATCCAGTGCGGCGATATCGACGCCGTTCAACCAGATGGAGCCTTCGGTCGGGGTCAATTCCCCGGCCAACAGATTGACCAGCGTGCTCTTGCCGGCGCCGTTCGGGCCGATCACCGCGTGCAACTCCCCCACTTGTAGGGTGAGCGACAGATCGGATACCGCCAGCAAGCCGCCAAACCGACGCGAGAGGCCGCGCGCGTCCATCATCGGCCGATCCCCGCAAGGCCCCGGCGCAGCAGCAACACGGCCGCCAAAATGACCGCGCCTTCGACCAGTCGCTGCCGTTCGGTGATCAGGGGCGAGAGTTCCTCCAGCAGGGTCAGGGCGAAAGCGCCCAGAATGGGGCCGTGCAGGAAACCGATGCCGCCCAGGAGAATGGCCAACAAAGCCTCGGCAGAGCGGTGCCAGCCAAGGAGGTCGGGGGCGATGAAGGCATCGGTCAACGCCGCCATGTGGCCGGCGATTCCCGCCAACATGCCCGCCACCGTAAACGCCGCCAGTTTGAGCCGCTGCACGGGATGCCCCATCGCGCGCATCCGATGCTCGTTCGCCCGAATGCCCAGTAGCGCTCGGCCGAACAGCGTGCGCATCAGCAGCCACAGCCCGGCATACATCGCCGCCAGGACCGACAGATTGAGCAGTAGGAAGACGGTGGGGCGTTGCGCTTTGCTTATGGTCCAGATCGTATCGGGGCGCTGGATGAAAACCCCGTCCAACCCGCCGCCCAGCGGGGTGTCGTGGAACAAGAAGAACAGCATCTGTCCGAAGGCCAGCGTGGTCATCAGGAAGAAGAAGCCCGACGTCCGCAACGCCAGCGCCCCGATGCCCAATGCGGCCACCCCTGCTGTCAGCGCCGCGACCGGCAGCGAGATCAGGATCGAGACGGGACCGAGCAGATAGATGGTGTAGGCGCCGAGGCCGAAGAAGCCGGCATGGGCGAGGCTGACCAATCCCGCGCCGCCGACCAGCAATTGCAGGCTTAAGGCGAACATCGACAGGATGAGGGCGGTGGACGCAAGTTGCATGTGATAGGCGGTCGCCCAGAACGGCATGGAAGCAACGGCCAATCCGGCCAGGGCCAGGAAGGTGTTGCCGCGGCTGGTGGCGGACTTCATCCTCGGGCGAACAGACCGGACGGTCGGACCAGCAGCACCAGCGCCATCAATCCGCAAACGGCGATGCCGGCGAGTTGCGGGACATAGGCTTTGCCCAATGTATCGATGGTGCCGACCAGCAAGGCAGCCCAGAACGCGCCGCCGATGGAACCCAGCCCGCCGATGACGACGACGATGAACGACAGGATCAGGAAGCCGTCGCCCATATTCGGGTAGACCGATTGCAACGGAGCGGCCAGCGCCCCCGCCAACATGGCCAACGCCGTCCCCGCCGCGAAAACCAGCATATGGATGCGCCGTGCGTCGAGGCCCAGCAGCCCCACCATTTCTGGGTTTTCCGCAGCGGCGCGGATGGATGCGCCGATGTTCGTGCGCTCCACGACCAGAACCATCAGGCCGGCAACCGCGAGGCACACCGCCAACACCGCCAATCGATAGGCCGAGTAGGCGAACCCACCCACGATCGGGATCGAGAAATCGAGCAATTCCGGCACCGCCACGCTATGGAACTGGTTATCGACGAGGATGGAGCGGGCTTCTTCGAAAATCAGGATCAGGGCAAAGGTCAGCAAGACCTGATCGAGGTGTTCGCGGTCCCGGAAGCGGCGGAACAAGGCGGCTTCCAGAAAGGTACCAAACAGTATTCCACCCGATATCGCGGCAGGTAGGGCGAACCAGAAGCTGCCGGTCCACCCCGCCACGACGTAAGCGAGGTAGGCGCCGATCATAAACAAGCTGCCATGGGCAAGGTTGATGACCCGCATCACGCCGAAGATCAGCGTCAGCCCGCTGCCGATCAGAAACAGCAGCAGGCCATACTGAAGCCCGTTCAGAAGTTGTGCGAGGAAGGTGCTCACACCGGCATTTTGCACCCGGTGCCCGGGTCCGCCAGTGCCTCGGCGGCCGGGCCGATCACCTTGTTTTCACCGTTGCGGGCTTCCCGCAGCCAGATCGTCTGCACCGGGTTGTGCGACGCGGAAAGGGTGAACGCCCCGCGCGGACTGTCGATCTTGGTTGCTCGAATGCCGGCGGCGAGTGCTTTGACAGCCGCCGCATCGCCCTTCGTCGCAGCGAGGCCCGCCGCAAGCATCTGCCCCGCATCGTACCCCTGTACGGCATAGACGTCGGCCGAGCGGTTGGTGGCTTTGGCGAACGCCTCACGGAACCATTTGTTTTTGGCGTTATCCAGGCCGTCGCCGTAGTGCAGCGCGGTTTGAATCCCCTCGGCTGCGGCGCCTTGCGCCTTCAACACGCCCTCGGTCAGGAAGCCGGAACCGCACAGCGGGATTTTGTCGCGCAGGCCCGCCGCCGCGTAATCTTTGACGAACTGGATCGCCCCGCCGCCGGCAAAGAACGATCCGACCGCATCGACGCCGAGCCCGGGGATTTGTGCCAGCAGCGGCTGGAAGTTGGTCTCGGGGAACGGCAGGGTCAGGACATGGGTCAACTCGGCCCCGCCGGACTTCAGGCCATCCCGGAAGCCTTCCGCGGATTCCCTGCCGGCTGCATAGTCCCAGGTGACCCAGGCCGCCTTCTTCACGCCCTTTGCCGCCAGCACCTTGCCCATCCCGTAGGCCGGCTGCCAATTGCTGAACGACGAACGGAACACCGAGGGGGAGCACAGGTCCCGCGTCGCCGCCACATTCCCGGCATTGGGAATGAACAGCGGCACCTCTTTCTCTTTGGCCGCTTGCACCAGCGCCATCACCACGCCGGAGTGCACGGTGCCGACCAACGCATCGACATTGTCGCGGCCCAGCAGGCGGTTGACGTTGGCGGGCGCCTTGGCCGGATCCGATTCATCGTCCAACCGCACCAGCGTGACCGCGCGGCCGCCGAATTTGCCGCCGTTCTCGGTCAGGCAAAGCTCGAACGCGGCGGCGATGTTTTCCCCGAGCGCGGCGAATGTGCCGGAGAACGGCAGCATCAGGCCAACTTTCAAAGGCGCGCCCTGGGCGATCGCCGGGCGTGCCAGGGCACCGATGGCGAGGCTTCCGCCGAGCACAGTGCGTCGCGATAGTTGGGTCATGATCCGATTGCTCCCGCCGTTCGTTGTCACCCGCCCTATCGCATGTTAGCCGAAGCGCCAGCAACAGGATCGAAGCAAATGCTCCCTGCCAACCCCGAAGACCGCCGTTTCGAGGATTATACGGTCGGCGACGTCCTCGAATTCGGATCTATCACCCTGACCCAGGACGAGATCGTCGCATTTGCTCGGCTTTACGACCCGCAGGACATGCATACCGATCCGGTACTGGCAGCCGCCGGCCCGCATGGCAGCCTGATTGCCAGCGGCTGGCAGACCATGGGGATTATGATGCGGCTGTTCACCGCGCATTATCTGCCGAAAAACGGGCTGGCCGCGCCGGGTGTGGACGAAGTCCGCTGGCCGCGCCCGGTGTTTCCGAACGATACGTTGCGGGTGCGCGTGACCATCCTCGAAGCGCGGCGATCCCGGTCCAAGCCCGATCGTGGGGTGGTGCATCCGTTGGTGGAGGTGCTGAACCAGCATGGGGAGCAGGTGCTGACGGTGAAGCCGATCAATCTGATCCGGTGTCGCGATGGCGGATAATCCGCGACTCAACTGCCTCGAATGCCCAAGCCTCTGTTGTCGCATGGCCGGCTATGTGCGGGTCAGCCGCGACGATATTCGCCGGTTGGCCAAGCATCTGGGCGTGACCGTGCCGGCGTTCGAGGCGAAGCACATCCTGGAAACCACCCGCAAAGGCGAAAAACGGATCAAAGCCGGCTACAAATCCTGCCAATTCCTCACGGAAGGGCGGCTGTGCGGCGTGTATGAGGCGCGGCCGCAGGACTGCCGAGGCTATGTCTGCTGGAACCAGGAAGACACCACCGTCTGGGATTATGCGGCGTTCCTGCAAATGCCGGTCAAAGCGCTGCTGGACCGGGAAAGGGATATGAAGAAGTAGCCCCGCACTGGGACCGCGCGCGGCGGGTTGCAAAAAAACGCCGGGCGTTAACGGTTTCTTAATCCCTATGCGTCACTGTCGCGTCGAACCCAACGGGATCGATGCTGACCGATGACCGGCAAAATGCCACTGCCAGGGAAGACCCGCCCATGAACCCTCTGTTGGAGGGTTTGAAAGCGCTGGGTCCCGCGCGCCTCGCCGCCATGGGCGTGGTGGCGGTGGGGCTGCTGGCGCTGTTGGGCGTGCTGATCCTGCGAAGTGGCGGCGGCGGCAGTCAGATGGCGCTGCTGTATGCCGACCTCGATCTGCGGGACTCCGCACAGATTGTCGATCAATTGACCAAGAAGCACATCGGCTATCGGCTGCTGGCCAACGGGTCGCAAATCCTGGTGCCGGTCGATCAGGTGGCCGATGCCCGCCTGGCTCTGGCGCGGGAAGGGCTGCCGACGGGCGGATCGGTCGGGTATGAGCTGTTCGATCGCGGCGACGGCCTCGCTTTCACCGAATTCCAGCAGAAAATCAATGAAACCCGCGCGCTGGAAGGTGAGATCGCGCGAACGATCAAGGCCATTCGCGGCATCCGACAGGCGCGCGTGCATCTGGTGCTGCCGCGCCGCGAACCCTTCGCCCGCGATCGCCAGGACGCCCAGGCCAGCGTGATGCTGACCATGGCGGGCGCCCAACGGCTGGACCGGGAGGGAATCCAGGCCATCCTGAACCTGGTCGCCGCCGCCGTGCCGGGTTTGACCCCGCGCAATATCGCGGTGGTGGATTCCCGCGGCGATCTGCTGGCGCGCGCGGGCCAGCCTGTCGGTCAAAGCGCGGAAGCGGCCTCGGCCGACGAAACCCGGCGCGGTACCGAATTGCGCTTGTCCCGGGCGGTGGAAGAAATGCTGGAACGCAGCCTGGGACCGGGTCGGGTGCGGGCGGAAGCCGCTGTGCGGATGAACTACGATCGGGTGAACGAAACCAAGGAAAGCTACGATCCCGACGGTCAGGTCGCCCGCAGCTCGCAGACCGTCTCGTCCAACAGCAAAACGACCGAGGCCAATGGCACCGTGTCGGTGCAGAACAATCTGCCGAATGCCGATGCGGGCGCGCAGCCCGGCGCCGGCACCCAGGAAGGCAAGCAGGAAGAAACCACCAACTACGAAATCGGCAAGACCGTCCGCACCCTGATCCGCGAGCAGCCGCAGATCGAGCGTATCAGCCTCGCGGTGATGGTCGATGGCACGATCGATGCCAACAAGGTCTGGCAGCCGATGAACGCCGAGGACCTCGCGCGGATCGTATCGCTGGTCAAAAGCACGATCGGCTTCGACGAGAAGCGCGGCGATCAGGTCAACGTCGTCAGCATGCGCTTCGCCGAACCGGAAGCGCCTGCGCCGGAAGCCGCCGGGTTCCTGGGCATTCGGTTGGAAAAAGCCGAACTGCTGATGCTCGCGCAGACCGGTTTGATCGGCATTATCGGATTGCTCGCGCTGCTGTTGGTGTTACGGCCGATGATCAAGGGCATCACCGCCCTGTCCCCCTCGGTTGCCGCCGCCCTGAGCGCCACAGGCGACCCCGCCGCCTTGGCGGTTGGGCAAGCCGGTGCCGGTAGCGCCGCGATCGCCGGCGGTTCGCACAATCTTCTGCTGAACGGCCCCACGGAGGACGAAAGCATGGTCGATATCACCCAGATCGAAGGCCAGATACGCGCATCTTCGTTGCGAAAACTATCCGAAATGGTGGAGAAACACCCCGGCGCATCGCTGAACATTCTTCGCGGTTGGATGGCGCGCGACAATGCCTGATTTCAAATCGGAAGATATCCGCAACATGAAAGGCGCCGAACGGGCGGCCGTCATGATGCTCGCCCTTGGGGAAGACCACTGTGCCCGCCTGTTCGGCATGATGCACGAAGACGAAATCAAGGACATTTCGGCTGCCATGGCCGCGCTTGGCAATATTCGATCCGAAACGGTCGAGAAAGTGTGCGGCGAATTCATGGAGGGCATGGGTGCGACCGGTGCGTTGAACGGCAGCTTCGAAACCACCGAAAGCCTGTTGATGAAAGCGCTGCCACGCGAACGCGCAGCCCAGATCATGGAAGAAATTCGTGGTCCGGCCGGACGGACGATGTGGGACAAGCTGGGCAATGTCAGCGAGGACGTGCTGGCGAACTATCTGAAGAACGAATACCCGCAGACCGTTGCAGTCGTGCTGTCGAAGGTGAAGCCGGAACATTCGGCGCGCGTTCTGACATTGCTGCCGGACTCCTTCGCCATGGAAGTGGTGATGCGCATGCTCCGGATGGAAACCGTGCAGAAAGAAGTGCTGGATGGCGTGGAGAAAACGCTGCGCGCCGAATTTATGTCCAACCTTGCCCGCAGTGCCCGTCGCGATGCCCACGAATTGATGGCGGATATCTTCAACAACCTCGACCGGCAGGCGGAAACCCGTTTCCTGAATGGATTGGAGGAACGGAACCGCGACGCCTCCGAACGCATCAAGTCGCTGATGTTCACGTTCAACGACCTGCAACGCCTGTCCGGCCCGTCGATCCAAACCCTGCTGCGATCGATCGAAAAAGACAAACTGCCGGTCGCGTTGAAGGGGGCTTCCGACAAAATCAAGGAATTGTTCATCGGCAACCTGTCGGAACGCGCGGCCAAAATGCTGCGCGACGACATGGAAGGCCTCGGGCCGGTCAAACTACGCGACGTGGACGAAGCGCAGGCCGGCATCGTGCTGTTGGCGAAAGAACTCGCCGCGCAAGGCCAAATCGAGATCGCCGCCGGCAAGGACGAGGAGGTGGTCTACTGATGGCCTGGAACTCGCAAATTTTCGGGGAGGATTTCGACCGGCCGCGTCCGGCGAAACCGGAACCAGTGCCGACACCGCCCGAACCGGTCTACAACGCGGCGGATTTGCAGGAAGTGCGCGCCCAGGCGTTGCGCGACGGTCACGCCGCCGGGCTGGCAGAAGCCGATGGCGTTGCAGCCGCCCTGGCCAGGCATGCCCTGCTGACGATCGCCGAACGCCTCGACGGGGCGCGCGACGAAGCCAACGCCGTCGCCGAAGAAGCCGCCGAGGCTGTCGCGCGTCTGTTGATGGATGCCTTCGCTACCGCCTTCCCCGCTTTGTGCGCCCGCCACGCGGAGGGGGAGCTGCGGGCGATCGTGCGGTCGGTACTGCCGCGATTGCGGGAAGAACCCATGATCGAAGTGCGCGCCAGCCCGCACGTCGCGCAGGCCCTGTCGGACGAAATCGCCGCCGTCGATCCCGATCTTATCGACCGGGTGCGGGTCGTTTCGACCGATGCAGTGCCGATGGGCGATATCCGCATCGCCTGGCGCGCTGGCAACGCCCGCCGCGACACCGCCGGCTTGTGGTCCGAAATCGAAAACGTGCTGGCGCCCGCTGGGCTGTTGTCGTCGCCGGCGAACGGCAGCCGGCGTGGCGATGGATCGATCCTGACAAGAATGGAACCTGAAAATGTCGAATGACATGGAACTCGCCGAACTCCCCGAACCGATGGAGCCGGCCGGGCCACGATCGGCCCGCGAACTGGAAGCCGTCTACGACATCCCCGTCACCCTGTCCGCGGTGCTCGGCAAAACGACAATGCAGGTCAGCCAACTTCTGAAGTTGGGACGCGGTGCGGTGGTGGAACTCGATCGTAAACTCGGTGAAGCGATCGACATCTACGTCAACAACCGCCTCGTCGCTCGAGGGGAGGTGGTGATGGTCGACGACAATCGTCTGGGCGTGACGATGACCGAAATCGTGAAGGCCGATCGGGCCCAATCGTGAGGGTAGGCGTATGAAAGTCCTTATCATCGGGTCGTTGGCCGGCGACCTCGGGCAGGCCGCGCGGATCGCCATTGCGCGCGGGGCGCGACTGGATCACGCCGACAACGCTGATCGGGCGATGCCGCGATTGCGTGCGGACGCGGGGCTGGACCTTGTGCTGTGCGACCTTTCGCAAGACGTTGCCGCCGTGGTCCGAGCGGTGGCACGGGAGCGGATCGCGATTCCGGTGGTGGCGTGCGGCACCAACGACGACCCCGACGCGGCGGTGCGCGCTATCCAGGCCGGTGCGCGGGAATTCTTGCCGCTGCCACCCGATCCCGACCTGATTGCCGCGATCCTGGAAGCCGCGTCCGGCGAAACGCATGCGCTGATCGTCAACGATCCCATTATGGCTGCTGCCGTGCGGCGCGCCGAGCAGGTGGCGAAGTCCGAAGCCTCGGTGCTGATTTTCGGTGAATCGGGCACCGGCAAGGAAATCCTGGCTCGACATATCCATCGTCGTTCGCGACGGGCGCAGAAATCCTTCGTCGCATTGAACTGCGCTGCCATCCCGGAAAACCTGTTGGAGTCCGAATTGTTCGGGCACGAGAAAGGGGCCTTTTCCGGTGCCATGGCGCGCCGCATCGGCAAGTTCGAGGCAGCGCAAGGCGGCACGCTGCTGCTGGACGAAATCTCCGAAATGGACATCCGGCTGCAAGCGAAATTGCTGCGCGCCGTGCAGGAGCGGGAGATCGATCGCGTTGGCGGCGACACGCCGGTCAAGATCGATGTGCGCATCCTCGCCACCACCAACCGCGATCTTCCAGCGGAATGCCGGCAAGGGCGCTTTCGGGAGGATTTGTATTTCCGGCTGAATGTCGTGTCCCTCGCGGTGCCGAGCCTGCGGGAAAGGCCGGGCGATATCGCGGCGCTGTCGGAATATTTCGGGCGCAAATACGCCGATGTGAATGGGTTGCCGTATCGGCCGATTTCCCAGGCAGCCCTGATGCGGTTGATCGCGCATCCCTGGCGCGGGAATGTGCGCGAGCTGGAAAACACCATTCATCGCGCCGTTCTGCTGGCAGACGGGCGGGAGATCGGGTTGGAGGCCGTCGAACTGGGGCCGCCGATGTCGCCCACAACGACGACGGCCACCGCGCAACCGGGCGGCATCGCCGGCCTTGTCGGTCGCCGCATGGATGAGGTCGAACGCGATCTGATTATCGAAACCGTCAGCCGCACGCTGGGCAATCGCACCCATGCGGCAACGATACTCGGGATCTCGATCCGCGCCTTGCGGAACAAATTGAAGGATTACACCGCGCAGGGCATGCCGGTGCCTCCGCCACAATCGTCGTTGGCGGCCTGACGCCGTGGCCGGATCCACCTCCTTCGCCGAGATGCTGCCGGGCTTCGCTGCCGGGGTGCGCCGCTATACGCCGGGCAGCGACATCGGCTTGGCGCTGGGCGTGGTGGCGCTGCTCTCGGTTCTGGTGGTACCGTTGCCCACCTTGCTGTTGGATATGGGGCTGGCGCTATCGATCACGGCGGCGGTCTTGGTTTTGATGGTCGCATTGTTCCTGCGCCGTCCCCTCGATTTCACTAGTTTTCCGACTTTGCTGCTGCTGACGACGTTGTTGCGGCTATCGCTGAATGTCGCGACCACCCGCCTGATCCTGTCGCACGGCAACGAAGGCTTGAACGCGGCCGGGCATGTCGTCGCCGCATTCGGCGGTTTCCTGATGGGCGGGGACGTTGTGATCGGCCTGATCGTGTTCGCGATCCTGCTGGTGGTGAATTTCATGGTCATCACCAAAGGCTCCGGCCGCATCGCCGAGGTTGCCGCGCGGTTCAGTTTGGACGCGATGCCCGGCAAGCAGATGGCGATCGACGCCGATCTATCCGCCGGCCTGATCGACGAGAAAGTCGCCCGCCGCCGCCGCAAGGATCTGGAGGAGGAAAGCGGGTTTTACGGCGCCATGGACGGCGCGGCGAAATTCGTGCGCGGCGATGCGATCGCGGCGTTGCTGATTACGGTGATCAACATTCTCGGCGGCCTGGCGATCGGCGTCGTGCGCCACGGCATGCCCTTTGCCGAGGCGGCGGCGACCTTCACCACGCTGACCGCCGGCGACGGATTGGTGTCGCAAATCCCTTCGTTGCTGGTCTCCACGGCTGCCGGCATCGTCGTGACCAAGGGCGGCACCGAGGGTTCGGCCGACGTCGCAATGATGCGGCAATTGGGTGGCAATCCGAAGCCGCTGGCGATGGCCTCCGGCGCGGCGGTCATGCTGGCGATGATGCCGGGCCTGCCGGCGCTGCCGTTCCTGGCCCTTGCCGGGCTGGCCGGTGGCGGGGCCTGGTTGCGGCACAAACACCCTGAAATCGTCGGCGATGCGCCGGAGCCGATCCCGGTTCCCTCGGAGCCACCGATCGCCGATTCATTGCGGATCGACATGATACGCCTCGAACTCGGCTACGGACTGCTGGCGCTAGCCGGCGGGGATACGCCACGACTGACCGAGCAGATCAAGGGTTTGCGCCGGGCGATCGCGGCGGAAATGGGGTTTGTGCTGCCCCCCGTGCGCATTCAGGACAACATGCAGCTATCGGCGAACGAATACGTCGTGCGGATCAAGGAGATCGAGGCTGGCAAAGGCGAATTGCGCCCGACGAAGTTGCTGGCGATGGATCCCGGCGGTGCCATTCCCGCATTGGAGGGGGAGGAAACGCGCGAACCCACCTTCGGGCTGCCGGCGCTTTGGATCGAAGCAGAATTGAAAGAAGAGGCTTTGTTCCGAGGATGCACCGTGGTCGAGCCGCCGAGCGTTCTGACAACGCATCTAACCGAGCTGGTGCGGGAGAATGTTGCGGAGTTGTTGTCCCACTCGGAAACCCAGAAGCTTCTGGACGATCTGCCGCGCGAGCAACGGAAGTTGGTGGACGACCTGATACCGGGCCAGTTCACGGTCGGCGGCGTGCAGCGGGTTTTGCAAACCTTGTTGGGTGAGCGGGTGTCGGTGCGCGATCTACCGACCATTCTGGAGGGGGTGCAGGAGGCTTGCGGCGCCACGATCCGCGCCGTCCCGGCCATCGTCGCCCATGTCCGGGTTCGTCTCGCTCGGCAAATCAGCGACTCCCATGTCGGGCCGCAGGGCTTTATCCCGCTGATTACCCTGTCGCCCGACTGGGAGGCCGCGTTCATGGAGGCGTTGACCGGCCCGCCGGACGACCGCCAATTGGCGATGGCGCCGAGCAAATTGCAGGCCTTCATGCAGGCGTTGCGAACGGCCTTCGATACGGCGGCGGCGGCTGGCGAAGCGCCGGTGTTGCTAACCAGCGCCGGCATTCGCGGCCATGTTCGCGCGATCGTGGAACGTTTCCGGCCCGGCACGCCGGTACTGTCGCAAATGGAGATTTTCCCCAAGGTCCGCATTCGGACGGTCGGGTCGATATGACCGTCTCGCGCTCCGACGCTTTGTTTGGGCGGGCGATTCAGACCTCCGGTGATTCCACCTCCGGTCATCGCGCGCCAGCGGCCGTACGTCCATGCGGCTGAAACTATACCGAGCAGCGACTGTCCCGGAGGCGATGGCGTTGGTGCGTCGGGAATTGGGGGCGGAGGCGCTGATCCTCGGCACCCGACGTGTAGTGGACGGGGTGGAAATCACCGCCGCGTTGGAGCCTCGGGAAGCCAGACCTCTGGAGACGTCCGGACGCGGACAAGCCGCCGCTTTGGTCTATCACGCGGTGCCGGATCGCTTGCGCGGCGCGCTGTCGTTCGGCGATTTCCCCACCGCGCTGGCCGGTGCACTGCCTTTCGGCACGTTGCCCTTCGGCGATGCGCCGCTGCTGCTGACCGGCCCGCCGGGCGCCGGCAAAACCCTGACCGTCGTCCGCTTGGCCACGCGCATGGTGTTGCGGGGGCAGAAGCCGATGGTTGTCGCGGCCGACGGCAACAAGGCCGGTGCGACCGAGCAATTGCGTGCGTTCACCCGGCTGCTCGGCTTGACCATGACCGTCGCCGATGAGCCTCTGACCTTGGCGCGAGCTTTGGCGCAGCGGGAGGAGAATACGCCGGTGCTCATCGACGCACCCGGCAGCAACCCCTTCGATCCCGCCGAGTCCGACGCATTACGCGCACTGATCTCGGCTGTCGGTGCGCGGGTGGCCGTGGTCCTGCCGGCTGGGCTCGATCCCGCCGAGGCGGCCGATACCGCCACCGCATACGCCGATGCCGGGGCCGAGTTTCTGGTTGCCACCCGCCTCGATGTCGCGCGCCGGTTGGGTGGCATCGTCGCCGCCGCCGAGGCCGCGCGCCTAATCCTGACCGAGGCCGGGATCGGCCCGAACGCCGCCGACGGTCTGGTGCCGATGACGCCCGATTTCCTCGCCGCACGCCTGCTTCGAACAGGGAACCTTCGCCATGCCGCATGATCCCCGCACCATTGCCGTTGCATCCGGCAAAGGCGGTGTCGGAAAAACCTGGTTCGCTATCACCTTGGCGCATGCGCTGACGCGATTGGGCCGGCGCGTGCTGCTGTTCGACGGGGACCTTGGGTTGGCGAATATCGATGTGCAGCTGGGCTTGATGCCGGCGCACGATATTGGCGGCGTGCTCGAAGGGCGGGTGTCGCTGGCGGACGCGGTGATGCGCCATCCCGGCGGTGGGTTCGACATCCTGGCCGGGCGCTCCGGATCGGGGGCTTTGGCCGCGCTGGACCCCGCGAGCCTGGAGACGGTGCTGGCGATGCCTCGGAACGGCGCGGCCGGTTACGACGATGTGTTGCTCGACCTCGGTGCCGGAGTCGAGCGACCGGTGCGCCGGATGGCCGCCGCCGCCGACCTTCTGCTGGTCTTGGCAACCGAGGAGCCTACCAGCCTGACGGACGCTTACGCGGTGTTGAAGCTGCATCGGGCCGACCGGCCCTTGGGCGATTCGCGGATCGTGGTGAATTTCGCCCCTACTCAGGCTGCGGGGGAACGGACCTATGTTGCGCTGCGGCGGGCCTGTTCCACTTTTTTGCGGTTCGAACCGGGGCTGGCCGGTGTGGTCCGTCGGGAGGACAAAGTGCGCGACGCGGTCCGCCGGCAAACGCTGCTGTTGACCCGGCATCCGGGATGCACGGCGGCGGAGGATGTGGAGGAGGTTGCCAGCCGGCTGGTTGCCTAGCGCGCGATCGCCGCAGGCGTGAATCGCGCGCTCAGACTATGCGCGCGATCGCCGCAGGCGTGAATCGCCCGTCGTTGTCGCGGCCGATGGGCTTCCGGGTTTACTCCGCTGCTCGGGCTAGTGCGGCTTCGGTTCCGGCGTCCAAACCGGCGGCTTCGGCCAGCCGCTCCAGGCGGCGCATGACGGATTCTCCGGCGAACACGCCGCGATTTTCCTGCAGGCCAAGGATCAGGCGAGTCCCTTGGATGCGCAAACGGGTGCCGCTCAGCAGGTCCGGCGTGCCAGCCGATAGCGTGTAGGCCAGTCGCAGGGCAGTTCCGAGCACCTCGGCGCGGGAAACGGAGGCGAGGTCGAGAAGGGTGCGGGCGGTGCGGAGAAACGGTGCGTCGGAATAGGCCTCGTACCGCAATGCCACCGCCAACCCCAGAAATGCGCGGGTTTGGTGATCCAGGCCGACGCCGGGTTGCCGCAGCACCCGCAGGAAGGCTTGTTCGGCGCGAAATTCCGGGTGGTCGTGGCTGCCGATGTCGGAAACCCAGCAGGCAGCGAGGCGCAAGCGCCGTTCCTGCGCGGTTTCGCCGAAAAACAACGGGCCGGTCCAGTCGAACAAGGCGTCGGGCAACGCGGGATCGCGGCCCAGGCGTTGTGCCATCTCCTGGCAGGCGGCCAGCAAAGGGTCCTGGCTGCGGATTTCGTCGGTCATGTGCCGCATGAACCAGCCTTCGCGCAGCCCGCTTGCGCTGAATACAACGCGCTTCGCGTTGGTCGCGCGCAGCAGCCGGCGCAAGGCAATTGCGGCGTACGGCAGATCGTCGAGCCGCCGTTTGGGCGCGCCAGGCATGCGTTCCAGCGTGCGACGGCTGGCGCCGGCGATAGCGTTGGTCAGATCGCGGGCACTGGCGGCGTCGATCATGTAATGGTGCACCATCTGCAACGCGTAGTTGGTGCGCGCCATGTGGATACGGGCCAGCGCCCGCCATGCGCCGCCGACCAGATAAAGGTCCCGGTCGGCGCCCTGTCCCAACCAGGGAACGGTCGCCATGTCCGCTTCGACGATTTCCCGCGCGGCATTGAGATCGCCGGCCGACCGGTCCGAAAGGCGAATGACGCCGAGGCGCAGGGTCTGCGACGCGCCGCGGGTGCCACCGGTCAGGCGCACAACCTCCAGCGAGCCGCCGCCGATATCGGCGAGAATCCCGTCGGCGTCGGGAATGCCGCACAAGACCCCGTCGGCGGAATATTCCGCTTCCTCCGGCCCCGACAGAATGCGGATCGGCACATCCGGCATGTGCGCCTGCAAATTCGCCACGAATTCCGAGCCATTCGTCGCATCGCGCACGGCGGCGGTGGCAAGCACCTCGAACGGGGAGGCACCCATGGCTTTGCCAACCAGGTAATACCGCTGCATGACCATGAGGGCCGGGGCAATACCCTCGTCGTTCAGTCGGCCGGTGGCCTGTAGGCCGCGACCCAGCCGCAGCACGGCTTTTTCGTTGAAAATAGGAACCGGATTGCGGCTGTTGCCTTCGTAGACAACCAAACGGACCGAGTTGGAGCCGAGGTCCACGACACCCCGGCGCGGCAGGTTGGCGGGCGGATCGTAGGGCATGCGGTCAGTCCTGGTTCACGCGATCCTGGCGACGCGGCGCCAGCATCGGCACGGCCAGAACGGGCTCGTGCAACGCGGAGCCTCGGCCCGAAAGCGATGGATTGGTCATGAAGTAGTCATGTGCCGAGACCGGTCGCCGGCCCGCAGCGACGCGCCGCCAAGTGCCGTCGGGACGTAAATCCCACGATTGCAACGTGTCGCGGATGTTGGTGACCATGATCTGATCGAGTATCTGGGCATGCACCGTGGCATTGTGAATAGGCACGAGGGTTTCCACGCGCCAATCCAGATTGCGCTCCATCCAGTCGGCAGAACTGATGAACAGCTTGGCATGGCGGTTCGGCAGGCCGTGCCCGTTGCCGAACGCGAAGATGCGGCTGTGTTCGAGGAAGCGGCCGACGATCGATTTGACCCGGATATTGTCCGATAGGCCGGGCACGCCGGGGCGCAAGCAGCAGATACCGCGCACGACGGCGACAATTTTAACCCCGGCACTCGACGCCGCGTACAGGGCATCGATCAATATCCGGTCCACCAGACCGTTCAGCTTGATCCAGATGGAGGCCGGTTTGCCATCCTTGGCGAAGGCGCTTTCGCGCTCGATCAGGTCCAGCAGGGTGTCGCGGGTGGTTAGCGGGCTGAAGCCGATGTCCTCCATCGTTTCCGGGCGGGCGTAGCCGGTCATGAAATTGAACAGGCGCGCTGCGTCGCGGGTCAGGGCGGGATCGGAGGTAAAAAAGCTCAGGTCGGTGTAAATGCGGGCGGTAATGGGGTGGTAGTTGCCGGTGCCGAAATGCGCGTAGGACCGGATGGCGCCGGCTTCGCGCCGCACGACCAACGATAATTTTGCGTGCGTTTTCAATTCGGTAAAGCCGAAAACCACCTGCACCCCGGCGGCTTCCATCGATCGTGCCAGCCGGATATTGGCCTCTTCGTCGAAGCGTGCGCGCAATTCGACCATTGCGGTAACCGACTTGCCAGCTTCCGCCGCCTCGATCAGGGCTTTCACGATCGGGCTGTCGCGGCTGGTGCGGTACAGGGTCTGTTTGACCGCGATGACGCTGGGGTCCTGCGCCGCCTGTCGCAGGAATTGCACCACCACGTCGAAGCTTTCGTACGGGTGATGGACAACGATATCCTTCGCTCGGATTGCCGCGAAACAATCGCCGCCGAAATCGCGGATGCGTTCCGGGAAACGCGGCGTGTAGGGGGGGAACAACAGGTCCGGGCGGTCGTCGACGATCAATTGCTTCAGATCGACCGGCGCCATCAACCCGTCCTGGATGTGGATTTCGTCCTGCTCCGCGTCCAGTTCGTCGGTCACGAGGTCGCGTAGATTGGTCGGCATATCCTGGTCGATCTCAAGATGGATCACCACCCCGCGCCGCCGCCGCTTCAGCGCGGTTTCGTAGGATCGGACAAGGTCTTCGGCTTCTTCCTCGAACTCGACATCGGTGTCGCGAATGACCCGGAACATGCCCTTGCCGGTGACCTTGAAGCCGGGAAACACCCGGTCGAGGAATAGCAGCACCAAGTCTTCCAGCAGGACAAATCGAATAGACTTGCCGGCAGCATCCAGCGGCAGCCGCACGAACCGCTCCACCTGATTGGACAAGGGCAGTAAGCCACGCATGATCAGGCCATCGTCCTCCCGCATCAGTAGCAGTGCCATGACCAGCCCCATATTGGGGATGAACGGGAAGGGATGCGCCGGATCGACGGCGAGCGGCGTCAGCACCGGGAACACCCGCTCCATGAACCACGCGTCCAGCCAAGCCTTGTCCCGGTCGGTCAGCGTCGCGGGCTTGCAAACCTGGATGCCGTTCTTGCGCAACAGCCCGGCCAATTCCCGCCAGACGCGCTGCTGGTCGGCCAACAATGCTTCCGCTTGCGTTTTGATCTCGGTCAATTGTTGGGCGGCGGTGCGACCGTCCGAGGAGACGTGTACGCCCTTGGCCTTGGCCTGGCCCAACAGGCCGGCCACCCGCACCGAGTAGAATTCATCGAGGTTCGAAGCGCTGATCGACAGGAATCGCACCCGCTCCAGCAACGGATGGCGGGAATTTTGCGCTTCCTCCACCACGCGATGGTTGAAATCGAGCCAGGACAATTCCCGATTGATGAAGCGATCCGGCCGCTCCAGCGCGGAAACGACGTGGTCCGGGCCTGGCGCGGGATCGTTCGCGTCGTCGTCCGGATTTGGATCGGGAGGGATGGATTGGCTGCTCATGATGCAATCCTACAGGACAGGTGTGTCCGATCGCGAGAGGGGGCGCCGCCAATCGACGCAGCGCCGCTGCGGTATTGTTGTTTCGTGCCGGCCGTCCTGTTATCTCGAACCGCAGCGATGATCGAATTTTCCCCTGCTCCCGCTCTCCTGCCCGACGGCCAGCGTGTTTACGCGATAGGCGATATTCACGGCTGCCTGGAACGCTTGCAGGCGCTGCACGCGGCGATTGCCAACGATCTCGCGGATCGCCCGGTGGCGGCGGCAACGGTCGTGCACCTCGGCGATTACGTCGATCGCGGCCCGGATTGCGCCGAGACGATCGATCTGCTCTCCGGCCTGGAAACCCTGGCCGGCGCTAAGGTCGTCAACCTCATGGGAAATCACGAGGATATGATGATCCAGGCGATCGGCACCGGGCAGGCGTCGGCGGCGTCGCATTGGCTCCACAACGGCGGGGCGGAATCGCTGCTGAGCTGGCGGATCGGTCGTAACGTGCCGCAGATCGTCTGGGCGACGATGATCCCCTTCCCCCATCAGCGGTTTCTGCGCGGTCTGGCGACGTCGCACCGGATCGGCCCGTATTTCTTTGCCCATGCCGGGGTGCGCCCGGGCGTGGCGCTGGAGAATCAGACGCAGCAGGACCTGCTGTGGATCCGGGAGCCGTTTCTGTCCTTCAAGAAGGAATTGGGCGCGGTCGTCGTGCACGGCCATACCCCGGTACGCGATCCGGTCGTACGGCCGAACCGGATCGGCATCGACACGGGTGCGGTGCTGGGCGGCGTGCTGACCTGTGCCATTCTCGAAGCGGATCGGATCGGTTTCCTGCAAGCCTGACAGGCGGCGCACCGAAAACGGCCGACACCGGCCCAGTCAGAAGGTAAACAACGGCCGGTCCGGCTTACGGCCCAACAGCACCTGCCCAACCGTTTCGAAGTGCTCGGGATGCCCCTGAATTTGCTGCGTCACCGTATGCATGTCGCGGAACCGGCGCTCGAACGGGCGGGCGCCGAAAATGGCCATCGCGCCGGCTGCCTCATACAGCGCCGCAACCACCTGCTTCGCCGATTGTATCGCGAATGTGGACGCAAGGCGGATGGCAACAAGCTCGTCCTGCGTCATGTGCCCCCGCGTGCGGGCCGCACCCCACACGTCGGATACGGTGACCAGCAGGTAGGTGCGAGCGGCCCGCAACCGAGCCTCGTTCCAGCCCACATGCGCTTGCATGACGTGGTTTTCCGATCGTGGCCGGCTGCCGCCGCGTGGCATGGACCCGGCGGCTTCCTGGACGAACGATGTCATCACGCTGCGGGCGATGCCCAGCGCAATCCCGGCGAAGCTGCCGGCGTAAAGAGTGCTAGGGGTGAAGACATACAGATCGCCTTTGACCCGCGGCTTGGCGGAGCCGTCGCGCTTCATCGTGTAGGCTTCGGGAATGAACAGATCGCTCGCCGTGTAGCTGTCGCTGCCGGTGCCGCGCAGACCCATAGTTTGCCAGGTGTCGCGGACCTCGACCGTGGTTTTGCGGAAAAACATCGTGGCGCTGAGCGGCTTGCCGTCCTGCCCGAGGCGTTTGGACCCGTCGGGCTCGACGACCGGCACATGCGCGCCTAGCCAGGTCGCGAGGCGGGAGCCGGAGGCGAAGTCGAAGCTACCGGATAACCGATAGCCGCCTGGTACTACTTTGGCTTCCCCAGGGCCGGGACCCCAGGCCAGAATGCCCGTGTCCGGACCGAAGATGTCCGCGACGACCGCCGGTTCCAGATAGGCGGCGGTCAGTGCGCAGATATTGGTCTGCCCGACGCACCAGGCGGTGCTGGCGTCGTGGCTGGCGATTTCCTCGATGACTTGCACCAGGGATGGAGGGTCCAGCTCTGCTCCGCTATAGTCCTCCGGCTGCACGAGACGGAACAGACCGCGCTCGCGCAGGGCGGCGAACAGCGAGGCCGGAAGGTCGCGTGCTTGCTCGATTTCATTCGCCGCAGCGTCGATCGCGGGACCGAGGTCGCGTGCGCGCTGCAGGTAATCGATTCCTTTGGTACTGAGGGTTTGCATGGTGCAGGACGTCCGGCGCGTTGAGCCTCGATCATGGAGCAGGACCGCGATGCCTTCAACCCGAGCGCACGGGTCCGGCGGAGCGGCGTCGTGAACCGTCGGGCGGTGTTCGCGCTGTGTGTTCTGGGGGGTGTGGGGGCGTGGGCCTATCCGCGTTATTTCGGCCCGGGCGCAACATGTGCGTTGCCGACCCCGGCGGATTCTGTGCCGCATATCGAATTGGGCAAAGGCGGCATGCCACTGTCCGTCGTGCCCGGCTGGGTCGCGCGTTTGGATCGGGCCACCAATCCGATTGCGTTCAAAGCAACCGGTGCAGCGGCCGAATTGCGCGGAGTCGCCTTCGAAGGCGGCGTGTTCGGCCGCCAGGTGGTTCCCCTCCACGGCTCGGTTGCCGCGCTCGCGATCGCCGGCAAGAAATACGAGATCCGGAATGGTAATTTCGTGTCCGGCTGCATCGACGTGCAGGGGCTGGGGAAAATGATCGTGTTGTTTTCCAATTCCCTTACCCCAACTGCGACGATCGTGCTGACCGACCCGCAGTTGGCTCATCTGCGGTAGGCCTATCTACAGCGCCAGTTCCACGCAGACCGGCACGTGATCCGACCCGCGTTCCCAGTCGCGCGCCTCGGTCAATACGGTGTGGTTGGTCAGGGCGCCGCGCAGATCGGGGGTGACCCAGACGTGATCGAGCCGGCGGCCGCGGTTCGCAACCTTCCAATCTTTGTTGCGATACGACCACCACGTATAGAGCTTCTGGTCGTCGGGCACGAAATGCCGCATGGCGTCGTAGAATCCGGCGCTCATCCAGGCGTTCAAACCTGCGGTTTCCGGCGGGGTGTGGCTGACGACGTCGAGCAGTTGCTTGTGGCTCCAGACATCGTGCTCCAGCGGGGCGATATTCAGGTCGCCGACCAGGACCGCGCGGGATAGGTCGGTGCGCGCAGCAAACCAGTTGCGGGTTTCTGCGATGAAATCCAGCTTGTGCCCGTATTTCGGGTTCTTCTCCCGATCCGGTTCGTCGCCACCGGCCGGGACGTAAAAATTGTGCAGCTCGATGGGACCGCCCGGCGCGTCGATCGTGGCGGCGACGTGCCGGCAGTCGCCCTTGCCGCACCAATCCGGCGCGATATCCAGGCGTTGGATCGGCAGACGGGACAGAATCGCGACCCCATTATAGCCCTTCATCCCGCGAAATGCGACGTGCGGGTAACCGAGTTCGATCAGACCCGCCATCGGAAACAGCTCGTCCGGGACTTTGGTTTCCTGCAGGCATATCGCGTCGGGATCGAGTTGCGCGACCAGTTCCTTCAGCAACGGCATGCGGAGCCGAAGGGAGTTGATGTTCCAGGTGGCGATGCGCATCAGACGACGCGGCAACGGATGGTGCCGACGCCCTCGACCGTGCCTTCCATGACGTCGCCGACCTTCACCGCCGCGACCCCTTCGGGGGTGCCGGAATAGATCAGGTCCCCAGGCGCCAGTTCGACCAGACCGGAGAGGTAGGCGATCGTTTCCGACACGCTCCAGATCAGCAGGGAAAGGTCGGAGGTCTGGGTGACTTTGCCGTTGACCTTCAGCTCGATGGTGCCCTTGCCCGGATGGCCGCATGCGGTGGCAGGCACGATGGCGCTTATGGGCGCGGATTTGTCGAAGCCTTTGCCCATATCCCAGGGGCGACCTTCCTTCTTCGCCTGATTCTGGATGTCGCGGCGGGTCATATCGAGGCCGCAGGCATAGCCGTAGACATGGTCCAGCGCGCCAGCAACCGGAATGTCCTTGCCGCCTTTGCCGATGGCGACGACCATTTCCATCTCGTGGTGCAAGTCTTTGGTCTGCGACGGGTAGGGCATGTCGGCGTCGTTCAGCACCAGCGCATCGGCCGGTTTCATGAAGAAAAACGGCGGCTCCCGATCCGGATCGCTGCCCATTTCGCGGGCGTGGGCGGCGTAATTGCGGCCGACGCAGAACACGCGGCGCACGGGGAATGCGCCTCCGCCGACGACGGGAACCGAGACGACCGGCGGGGGAGCAATAACGTAATCGGCCATGAAACCAAGGTCTCCAGGGCTGGAGGAAGCGATGCAGGCTTTTACCGGGCTGTTGAACCGAGGGGAATACCGCCCTACCGGGGCGCTCGACGTTACCCTTCGACCACGAAGGCGCGCCATGCCGAACGCCCGGTGGCTTCGCGCAGCAATCCCTCATCGGTCAGGCGCTTCAGCAGGTCGAGCGCCGAGCGGGTGGATACGCCGATACCCTCCCCCAGGCCGCGGGCCGTCACCACGGGTTCGCGCAATGCGAAGGCCACGGCGTCCGCGAGGTGGGATCGCCCGCCGGCCTTCAACGCCGCCGCTTTGCGTTCGACCCCGATCAGCACGCCCAGTTCCCGGCGCCCGCGCAAGGCGGCCTCGGCAATGCAGTCGAGGTAGTGGATTTGGAATTCGCTGCCGGCTTTTTGCGCCAGGGCGTCGATCCGCGAAAGCGGCGCGGACCAGAAGGGCAAGGCGATGCTGCGGCCGTAGCCGTGCGCGCGCCACAGGCAGGCGGCGACGTAGGTGGCGCCCGGTTCCAGCCGATCGCCGCGTCCGCGTTCGGGTAGCCCGCCGGCAACGACCCCGGCGGCCGCCAGCAATCCGGGGGTCTGGTTGCGATTGGGCAGCGTATCCGACCAGTCGGAAAGCGCGGTTTCGTCCAAACCGCCGGCGCCGAGCAGCGCGAGGGCGGCGGGCCAGCGGTCGAGGCGGTGGTTGCCGGGCTGGGTGGCCAATTGGCGCCATAGCTTGGCGTAGTGGAGGGCGCGATCGACGATCCAATCTTGGGGGGCGGTGTCGCGATCGAGGCCGATGGCGGCACTCCAGGGCAGTTCGTTCGCCAGGGTTCCGAGGATCGAGGCGGCGGCATAGGATCCGGTCAGACCGGCTTCATGTAGTGCCAGATCGCGCGGATGTACGGTGGTTTGCAGATGGCCGAGGAAGCCCGACGCCTCGTGCAGGGATAAGCGGGCGCGCAATCCGGTCGCGATGTCGGGGGAGGCAGCGTCGAGACCGGCTTCCAGGCGGGCGATGGCATCCTGAGCGCGTGCCAGCGGGATCGGCAGGGCGTCCGGGCGCGGCCGTTCGGCAACCGGCCAGAAGTTCGGGATGGACGCGTCGTCCTCGGGCGGCCGATCGTCGAATTGCCAGGATGGCGGCAGGAAATCTTCGTCGGGAGCGGCGGATTCGACCTCGAACGGCACAGGTTAAGTCCTTGATATTGAGTCGGGATCGGAGTCGAGACGGAGGCTGCGGGTCGTCTATCTTCCGTATCTCGTCCGAATCCCACCCGGCCCCGATTCGCACCAAGCGGCGAATCGGTGACGGCCCCAAGTCGTGCCGATTCCCGGGCCGAATCGGGCGAGGCGGTGTTCGGCGCAGAATCCCCACGGACGCGGGGCTTTTCTGCCGCTAACGGCCGGGTACGGCTGTCAACCTCGCCGCCGAATGGTCGGCGTGCAAATCCGAATGGTGCTCGTCATGAAGAAATATCTGGCGGTTCTCGCCGCCTCGACCATGTTTGTCTCGGTCGCCCAGGCGCAATCGATCAAGATCGGCCTCAGCGGGCCGTTCACCGGCGGATCGGCGTCCATGGGCGTGTCGATGCGCGACGGGGTGAAGCTCGCCGTGGCCGAGATCAACAAGGCTGGCGGCGTGTTGGGCCGGCAGATCCAATTGGTCGAGCGCGACGACGAAGCGCGCAACGAGCTGGGTGTGCAGATCGCGCAGGAACTGATCAATAAGGAACAGGTTGTCGCCAACCTCGGCTACATCAATACCGGTGTCGCGTTGGCGTCCCAGCGGTTCTATCAGGAAGCCGAGATTCCGGTGATCAACAACGTCGCCACCGGCACCCTGATCGCCAAACAGTTCCTGCCGCCCGACAACAAGGCCAACTATATCTTCCGCACCTCGGCCAACGATGCCATCCAGAGTGCGATGATCGTCGATGAGGCCATTACGCGCCGTGGTTTCAAAGCGCCGGCGATCCTCGCCGACAGCACGAATTATGGGCAACTCGGTCGGGCCGACCTTGTGAAGGCGCTGGAAGCCAAGGGCGTGAAGCCGGTCGCCGAAGAAAAATTCAACATCGGCGACACCGACATGACCGCGCAGTTGCTGCGTGCGAAGAATGCCAACGCCGATGTTATTCTGACCTACGGCATCGGCCCCGAACTGGCGCAGATCGCCAACGGGATGGCGAAATTGGGCTGGAAACTGCCGCTGATCGGTAGCTGGACCCTGTCCATGGCGACCTTCATCGACAATGCGGGCGCAAACGGCGACGGCGCCGAAATGCCGCAGACCTTCGTCCAAATACCGACCACGCCAAAGCGCAAAGCCTTCATCGAGGCGTATCAGGCGGCCTACAAGGTGGATCGCTTCCCCTCCCCGGTGTCGGCGGCGCAAGGCTACGACAGCGTCTATTTGCTGGCCGCCGCGATTACCCAGGCGAAGTCGACCGACGGGCGTAAAATCCGGGAGGCGTTGGAGAACCTGCAAACCAAGGTCGATGGCGTCGTGACGGTCTACGACCACCCGTTCTCCGCCACCGATCACGAAGCGATCACCGCCAATATTCCGGTGTTCGGCATCGTGAAGGGCGGCCGGGTCGAGATCGCCCATCCGGAAGACATTGCCGGCGACAAGGCGTTGCGCGTGAAGGCGCACTAAACGACCTTGACGCGCGTGAAGGCGCACTAAACGACCTTGTTGCGCGTGAAGGCGCACTAACCAATCTTGTTGCGCGTGACGGCGCACTAACCGCTTCTCTTTTGCCGCTGCCATGGTGGGCATAGCCCCGCCATGGCGCACCACCGGACCCTCGATATGCAAATTCTCGCCCAGCTCATCGTCAGCGGCATCGCCGTCGGGATGATCTATGGGGTCATCGCGTTCGGCTATCAGTTGACCTTCGCCACCTCCAAAACCCTCAATTTCGGCCAAGGGGAGGCACTGATGCTCGGCTCCCTGGTCGGGCTGACGGCGGTTGCCTATGTCGGCTACTGGGCGATGCTGCCGATCGTGCTGGTCTTCGGGCTAATGCAGGGTGCGGTCGTGGAACGCCTGGGGGTGCGGCGGGCGATCGAAACCCGGTCGGAGGCAGGGTGGATCATGGCCACCATCGCGCTGGGCATCATCTTCAAGAATCTGGCCGAAAACATCTGGGGCCGCGATGCGTTGAAATTCCCCTCGCCGCTGCCCGAGGCGCCGATCGGGTTCATGGGCGTCAATGTCCTGCCGATGGAAATCGCGATCGTCGTCGGCGCCCTCGGACTGATGTTGTCGATCGAACTGTTCAACCGCCGGTCCATTTACGGGAAGGCGGTGGTCGCAACCGCCAACGATCGCGACGCAGCGGGGCTGATGGGGATCGATACGTCGTTGGCGATTTCGTTCTCCTACGCGCTGTCGTCGATGACCGCCGCGTTCGCCGGCGTGCTGGTCGCGCCAGTGACCCTCACCGGTGCGTCGATGGGCGGGGCGCTTGGGTTGAAAGCCTTCGCGGTGGCTATCATCGGCGGGCTTTCCAGCGGCATGGGGGTGGTGGTCGGGGGGCTGATCCTCGGCGTAACCGAGACCCTGACCGGCTACTATATATCGACCGGCTATAAGGATGTGCCCGGCCTAGTGCTGCTGCTGCTGGTGTTGTCGTTCAAGCCCTCCGGCCTGTTCGGCAAGGCCGCGATCAAGAAGGTCTGATCGCCATGCCAATCCGCACACTCGCGATGTTCGCCGGGATCGTCGGCCTCGCGCTGTTCCCCTTCTTCGCCACCAGCCCGTACTATCTGCATCTCGTCGTGGTGGTGGCGATCTTCTCGATCGTGACGATCGGCCTCGACATCGTGTTCGGCTACACCGGGGAGGTTTCGATCGGCCACGCCGCCCTGATGGGGATCGGTGCTTACACGGCCGGCGTGCTGGCGTTCCAACTCGGCATCGGATTCTGGCCGTCATTGCCGTTGGCAGTCATTGTTTCCGCCGCATTCGGGGCGGTGCTGGCGCTGCCGGCGCTGCGGGTGACCGGCCCCTATCTGGCGATGGTCACGCTGGCTTTCGGCACCATCGTGCAAATCCTCATCAACGAAATGACATTCCTGACCAACGGTCCGCTCGGCATCGCGCTGAAGAAGCCGCTCTTCCTCGATCTGCGCGAGTGGGGGGGAACGATCCCGTTCCTCGATATGTCGGCTGCGCGCATGCGGGACGTGGAGTTCTATTTCGTCGTCGTGGCGGCGCTGCTGCTGACATTGGTGGTGGTGAACCGGCTGCTTGCGTCCCGCTACGGACGTGCGTTCGAGGCGTTGCGCGATAGCCCGATCGCCTCCGACTGCATGGGTGTCAGCGTCTATCGCCACAAGGTCCTGGCCTTCGTGCTGTCGTCGGGGCTGGCCGGTCTGGCGGGCGTGCTGTTTGCCTATTCCGAACAATATATCGCGCCGAATAACTTCAGTTTCGAGCTGTCGATCCAGTTTTTGCTCGCCGTGACCATGGGGGGACGCAAGTCCCGGGTCGGCCCGATGATGGGTTCGGCGATCGTGGTGTATTTGCCCAATCTCTTGGCCGACATCGACCAGTTCCGCGTGGTGGCCGGCGGTATTGCCGCGATCGCCGTCGTCGCGGGCGGAATCGCCATGCTGCGCAAGCCCGAGGACCGCACCCGCATCGCCATCCCGGTCGTGTTATGCGTTGGGTTCTTTGCGTTCTCCCTGGCGCTGCAACGGATCACTGACTTCAAGCTGACCGTGTTCGGCATGATGATCCTGTTCGTCGTCTACTATTTGCCGGACGGGCTGTTCGGCTTCCTGCGGCAAGCCGTCGCGCAGGTCCGCCCCGCCTGGGTTCGCCTGCATCCCAGGATCGACGCCACCGGGACCCAGGCTTGGGCCGCAATGCCCGCGACGGTCGCCGAGGGCGCGCCTTTGCTCGAAGTCGGCGCCGTGGTCATGCAGTTCGGCGGTTTACGGGCGTTGGATCGGGTCGATCTGACCGTGATGCCGGGCACCATCCATGGGCTGATCGGGCCGAACGGATCGGGCAAAAGCACGATGATGAACGTGCTGACCGGCATTTACATCCCGACCGACGGGTCGGTACGGTTCCAGGGCGCCCCGATCGCCGGCCATAAATCCCCGGAAATCGCAGCGGCCGGCATCGCGCGCACGTTCCAGAACGTGCAGTTGTTCGCCGAACTGACGTCGATCGAAAACATCATGGTCGGCCTGCACCACCGCTACCGCGGCACCGTGGCCGGCGTCGCGCTCGGCTTGCCCGGCGCCCGGCTGGAAGAAGCGGATGCAAGAGCGCGGGCGGCGAGCTTGCTGCGGTTTGTGGGGTTGCAGGATCAGGCGGATGAGGAGGCACGCAATCTCCCGTACGGGAAGCAGCGCATGCTGGAAATCGCCCGCGCGCTGGCGCTGGATCCGAAGCTGCTGCTGCTGGACGAACCCGCCGCCGGGCTGACCGCACCCGATATCGTCGAGCTGATGACGATCGTGCGCCGTATTCGCGACGAGGGAATCACGATCGTGCTGATCGAACATCATATGGATGTCGTGATGAATTTGTGCGACACCGTAACCGTGTTGGACTTCGGCCAGAAAATCGCCGAGGGCCGCCCGGCCGAGGTACAGGCCGACGAACGGGTGATCGCCGCCTATCTCGGCAGCGCACCCGCCGACGCGGCCTGAGGGGGGCGAGGACATGCTGCGGGTTGAAAACCTTGTCGCCGGTTATGGCAAAGTGCAGGTGCTGCACGCGATCTCCCTCGAAGTGCCGAAGGGCTCGTTGGTGACTTTGATCGGATCGAACGGAGCTGGCAAAACCACCACGCTGCGGGCGCTTTCGGGCATGATCGTGCCGCAGTCTGGCCGTATCGTCCTGGGTGGACAGGATATCGCGGGGTTGCCGTCGCATAAAATCGTGCGTCGCGGCATGGCGCACTCGCCGGAGGGGCGGCATGTGTTCGGCACCTCGTCGGTCGAGGACAATCTGCTCCTGGGTGCATTTACCCGCCTGACCGGCGGACGCGGCAAGGGCGATGTGAAGGCCGATATCGATCGCATGTATGCGATGTTTCCGCGGCTCGCCGAACGGCGGACGCAACTTGCGGGGACGCTGTCGGGCGGCGAACAACAGATGCTCGCGATGGCCCGCGCTTTGATGCTCGCGCCGGATGTGCTGCTGCTCGACGAACCGTCGATGGGTCTCGCGCCCCGGCTGGTGGAGGAAGTATTCGCCACCATCGCCCGACTGAAGGAGCAGCGCATTACGATGCTGCTGGTCGAGCAATTCGCCGCCGCCGCGCTGGATGTCGCGGATTTCGGCTACGTCCTGGAAAACGGGCGGCTGGCCGCGTCGGGGACGGCTGCGGCGTTGAAGACGGACCCGGCGGTGCAGGCTGCTTATCTCGGCCAGGCGCACTGATCGATCGCCGCCCAACGGGTTTCCCCTTGACGCGGGCCGGGGTGCTGTTCACCTTCGATCGAAGGAAGGGGGACGCACACCCCACGCGACCGTAGACCGCAAGGCCCGGTCGCCCGCAACGCTGGAGACCGGCCATGCCCGATACAATCGTGCCGTCCACCCTAGCCTCGGTTTCTGGCCATTGGCCGGCGGGGCTCAGCCGCGTGCCGTTCTGGCTCTATAGCGACCCCGACATTCTGCGCGCCGAGCAACGCAAGATCTTCGAGGGTCCGGCGTGGCATTTCCTGTGTCTCGAAATCGAGATCGAGAATATGGGCGATTACCGCACCACAGAGATCGGCGACATGCCGGTTGTCGTGGTGCGCGGCGAAAACAATGCCATCAACGCCTTCGAAAACCGCTGCGCCCATCGTGGCGCGCTGATTGCTTTCGCCAACAAAGGCACCGTCAAGGATTTCGTCTGCGCGTATCACGCCTGGCGCTACGATCTGCAAGGCAACCTCTGCTCCGTCGCGTTTCAGCGCGGCGTTGCCGGCAAGGGCGGGATGCCGGACGATTTCCGCATGCAGGATCATGGCCCCCGCAAGCTGCGCGCCGAGAGCATCGGCGGTCTGGTGTTCGGCACCGTCGATCCGGCCGCGCCGTCGCTGCGGGACTATCTGACCCCGCCGATCGTCGCGAAGATCGAACGTGTGTTCAACCGCAAGTTGGAGGTCATCGGCCGCTTCACCCAGACCCTGCCGAACAACTGGAAGCTCTACGCCGAGAACATCCGCGATACCTATCACGCCAGCCTGTTGCACCTGTTCTTCACGACCTTCCGCATCACCCGCTTCAATCAGGCCGGCGGTGTAACAATCAGCGAGGACGGGGCGCATCATGCCTCCGCCACCATCGGTCGCACCGAGGCATCCGACGACGTCTACAAGCAACAGGACCTCCGCTCGGACGACGACGCATTCCGTCTGCACGATCCCTCGTTTCTGGATGCGGTGAAGGAGTTCGGCGACGATATACAGTTGCAGAACGTGGCGCTGTTTCCGGCGACCATGCTGCAACAACTGCATAACTCGATCGCCGTGCGCCAGACCGTGCCGCGCGGCATCGACAGCATGGACCTGCACTGGACCTTCCTCGGGTTCGCCGACGACACGCCGGAGATGCGGCTGCGGCGGCTGCGGCAGGGCAACCTCGCAGGGCCGGCGGGCTATGTGTCGATGGAAGACGGCTGTATTGGCGGTTTCGTCCAACGCGGCGTCGCCGCAGCGCCCGAGGAAAACGGCATCATCGAGATGGGCGGGCGCGACGCCACGTCGATGGCCACGCGGGCGACCGAGGCGTCGGTGCGCGGCTTCTGGAAAGCCTACCGCGCCATGATGGGACTCTGAGGCGATGCTGTTCCGTCTATCCGCCCTCAATTCCGCCTATGCCGCCGCGATCGACAACGACCGGCTGGAGGATTGGCCGGCGTTTTTCGCCGAGCAGTGTCTGTATAAGATTACGACGGCCGAGAACCATGCCGAGGGTTTGGCTGCCGGGCTGATCTACGCGGACTCCCAGGGCATGTTGAAAGACCGGGTCGCTGCGCTGCGAAAGGCCAATATTTACGAATATCATGCCTATCGCCATCTGATCGGCATGCCGACAATACTGAGCGAGGATGCCGACGGCGCACGTTGCGAGACCCCATTCTTTGTCGCCCGCATCATGCGCGATGGCACGACCAGCCTGTTTGCCACCGGACGGTACTTGGACCTTGTCAAAGACGGGCGTTTCGTCGAGCGGATCGTGGTCTGCGATAGCGCGCGGATCGATACGTTACTGGCGATCCCGTTGTGACGGGATACGATTGACGCTCTGCGTCGAGTTACGATTGACGCGCCGCGTGGGGCGCCGCATTTTGCCCGACCGCAATAGCAGGGATGCCGTCGCATGGCGCTGAGCCGCACTACCCGGGTCAATATTCTGATTGGCAACGGCCATTTCCTCTCGCATTTCTACGTCATCTGCCTGCCGCCATTGTTCCTGGCGTGGCAAAGCACCTTCGACGTCACGTTTGCCCAACTCGGCCTGACGGTCGCGATGATGTCGGGCACGACTGCGCTGTTGCAAACCCCGGTCGGCTTCCTGGTGGATCGGTACGGCGCCCGCGCCTTCCTGGTTGGCGGCACTTTGTTGATGTCGCTCTCGATCGCTGCCATGAGCCAAGCGACCGCGTTCTGGCAGATACCGCTGTTGGCGGTGCTTTCCGGCATGGGCAACTCGGTGGTGCATCCAGCCGACTACGCGATCCTGTCCGGCTCGGTCGATCCGAAGCAGATGGGCAAATCCTTCGCGATGCATACGTTCAGTGGCAATCTCGGCGGGTCGATCGCGCCACCGGTCATTGCACTGCTGACCGTGGCGATCGGTTGGCGGCACGCCATGCTGTTGGTCGGATTGCTGGGTGTGCCCGTTGTGATCTCGATTTTGTTGCAAAGCTCGATTCTCAAGGATCAGGCGCGCGTGGTTGCCAAGACCGGCGGCGTGTCGGTCGGGTGGCGGGAGCTGTTGTTCAGCCGCTCCATTCTGCTGTTCTTCTCCTTCTTTCTGCTGGGGTCGATGGCCGGCGGCGGGGTGCAATCCTGGATGGTGACCGTCCTGCACACGGTGAAGGGGATGGATCTGCAAATCGCCTCGACCGCATTGACGACCTACATGGTGGGCGGCACGGCCGGCGTGTTGGTGGGCGGTTGGTTCGTCGACAAGCATCGCAAGCATGTATTGGTCTTCGCGTCCGCCCTCACCACGACATCTGCCCTCACGATGCTCGCCGTCAACTGGTTGCCGCCGCTCGGCGTCGGCGTCTGGGTGCTGACCTTTGTCGCCGGGACGGCGTTGGGCGCCAGCCGCACGCCCCGCGATGTAATGCTGCGCGATGCCGCACCCCCCGGTCAGATCGGCAAGGTGTTCGGCTTCGTCAGCGCCGGGCTGCCATTGGGCGGGGCGATCACCCCGGTGCCGTTCGGTTATCTGATCGATAAGGGGCATCCCGAGCTGGTTCTGGTGCTGGTGGCGGTGTTGTTGTTGGCGAGCCTGTTTTGCGCCGGCACCGCGCGCAAAGTGGCGGCGCGGGACGAAGCCGCCGCTGCGACCGGCGCTGGGGACTGACGAGCCGATCGCTAGACCGAGAGTCAGAAGTTCGGTCGGCTGGTATAACCGGATGGTTCGGACCCCTTACCCCGCGCCGGGAAAGTGAAAAAAGCGCAAAGAGTCTCAATTCCTGTTGGGATGCCGTGCTTTGACGGGCTAGACCATGATCGTTTGAGGTCGCACGCGATCTCGGCGTTGGATCATGGTCTAAGCCTTTGTTTGAGAGGGTGATTCACGCCCGAGGTTGAAGTCAACCTCAAGCGATCACGCTCTAGGCGGTCCGCCCGGTCGAGATAGCACTCGGTTGGCTTATACCGGTCGGCCGAACGGCTGACCGGTATGCGCGCAGGGTTGGCGTGGCGGCTGCGCGCGAAATCAAGAGGATACCAGCCGACCGACCGCTTGCAAGAGAGTCAGAGGTTCGGTCGGCTGGTATTATTGCGTCGGCATTGCTTGGCAATGGTATCGTCTCGCGTTTTAGTGCCAGAGCCGCGTTCGGTGTTCCGATCGCGGAAAAGAGTACTTCGCCTGGCAGGTATCGATATTGCCGGCTGCGGCGATGCCGATCGGCGCCGCTCATAAACTTTCCGTGCGTCGCGATGTTGTGTGCACCGTGAATGGCAGGAATAGCGTGATAGAATCAAGGCTTTCGGGCAATCCCGGGATTGGCGGGTACAGATCGGGCGTGCATTTTTTTTGCGACAATCCATTTATAATTAGGGTGATGTGTTGTATGACAGTCTTGCCTGTGGATAACTGTATGGCGCCGGTCAGCGGTGCCGACCGGAAAAACACCCCGATGCAAAGGGGTAGGAGTTGCTGGTGATGAAATTAGTACTCGAGCCACGCTACCTTTTCGACGGCAGCCTCGCAGCGGTCACAAAGCCCGTCGCGGATGCCGCCCATGCGGATTCAACCGGCCAGGGGGCGGACAACACCGTTGTCCTCGCCCATGTTCTCGCCACCGACTCAGGCACGACAGCGCCCGCTGCCGACGTGCCCGGTTTGGCAACGAACGCCGCTGCGCATCAACTCCTGTTCGTCGATCCGCGCGTTGCGAACTGGCAATCGCTGGCCGGTTCGGTGTCCGGCGATACCCAGGTCGTGGTTCTCGATCCCACCAAGGACGCGGTCGCGCAGATCACCCAAACCCTGGCTAATCGGTCCGATATCCAAACCATCGGCATTCTGGCGTACGGTTCCGCCGGCCAGATGGAGATCGGCAATACCCCCTTCGACGCCGCTGCAGTCAATGCGCATGCCGCCGATATCGCGACCTGGAGCGATCATCTCGCCGCCGGCGCCAATATTCAGTTCTGGGGATGCGACGTTGGCGCGGGTTCGGGCGGGCAGGCGCTGCTGACCGACCTCCACTCCCTTACCGGCGCCCATATCATGGCGTCCGACACTGCGATCGGTGCTGCCTCCCTCGGCGGTCGGTGGACGTTGGATGTGTCCGATAACGGTGCTTTGGCGCCGGATGCCGTTGCCGCGCCGTTCGGTGCCGCAGCCGAAGCTGCCTATACCGGGATACTCGACACCGCCGTTCCGACCGTCACGATCTCCGGCGTGCCCGGCAACATTCTGCTCGGCGGCACATTTTCCGAAACGGTTACGTTGTCCAATACGGCGTCCCATGCCACCGGCACCGGCGCCTATTTGGAAGTCTTCGCGCCGGCCAATGGCACCGAGAATGCTGCGTTGACCTCGGCGACTTTCGATGGCCAAAGCCTTTCCATCGCATCGGTGACCTTGCAAGCCGACGGCGCGGGGCACGTATTTGCCGCCGATCCGCACATGCTCGCCGCCGATGGTAGCCAATTGTCGATCAATGCGCCCACCGGTTTCCGCGCGGGCGATCATATGTATGTGATCGATCTGCCGGTGAGCGGCGGCAGTCTGGCGGCGGGGGCCAGCGCCGATCCGGTGCTGCTCAATTTCCAATTGGCGGATAAAGGGTCCGTCACGACGACGGGCGGCCTGTCGATTGCGGCGATCGGCGGGTTCGTCGACGGCGGCGGCGCGGCCGTGCGCGGCACCAACCCGGTCGAGGGGCCGCAAGCAACCGACAAAGGCAACGGGCTTGCGGTCGCCAATTCGAATGTGACGCTGCTAAGCGCCGAGGCGGCGATTACCTACGTCAGCACCAATACCGGCGCCACCAGCCCGACGGTCTATGAGCTGACCTTGACCTCGGCGCCGGCCCTTGCTGCCAACCCGCTGCATAACTTCGAATATTCGGTCGCGCTGCCCAGCGGCGCGTCGTACAGCGGCTCGACGATCGAAATTGCCGGCGTCGGCGCTTCCGGCGCTACGGCGTCTGTGGTGTCCAGCGGCTCGGGGCAGATGCTCCAATTCGCTATTCCGGAACTTGCGGCCGGCGCGACGACCTTCCGGCTTTTGGTTAATGGTGCCGGCGGTGCGAGCACGCTGCCATCGTCGGCCGACCCCTCGATCACGGTCAATGGGATATTCCCGCTCGGCGGAAAAACAGCAGATACCACCACCTATTTGGCAACATCCTGGGATGGCACGACGCAGAGTGTGGCGTTAACGCAATTCGACACCTCCCTGGGCACGCTGGACGACGTTAAATTGTCCTTCACGGGCTACACGCATACGACTGCGACTGCGAAGAATACCGGCGCCGCGACCGGGGCGGTGACCGCCGGTAAGTTGTCCGAGCAGATGGATATTCTACCGCCGGGCACGACGGGGGCGGGCCTCATAGCTGCGAATGCGTTGCTTGAGGTGATTCCGGTGTCGTTGAACCTCAGTACTGCGACGAAGGTGACTGCGGGCGCGTCGGTGACGTTGCCGACTGTCGATGCCAATGTGTCATCCTCCGTGGCCACGATCACGAATGCCACGAGCCTGCTGGCTTATGAGGGCACCGGATCGGTGTCGTTGCCGTTGCTGACCAAAGCCGTGCAGACCATCGGAACGGCCGGCGGCAATATTACCGTGAGCATTTCGTCGAGCGCCCTGGTAACGGCCAGTATCACCTATGACTATACTGTCGCGGTTGCGACGCCGGCCAGCTTCACGGCGCATGTCTATACGGACAAGACAGCCAACAACACGCAGGACGGCACCGATCCCAACCTTGCCGGTGTGACGGTGCGGTTGCTGGATGGCAGCGGCAATCCTGTCACCTCTGGCGGCGCGGCTGTGACCGGCACGACCGACGCCAGTGGCAATGTGAGTTTCACCGGGTTGACCCCGGGATCGTATCAGGTGGCGGTTACGACCCCGTCTGGCGATACGGTGACCGAGCATACCAACGTGTCTACGGTGAACGTGCTGGCCTCCGGTGGCTCGGCCAGCGCCGTTGAGGGCTTGTTTGGACCTGCTGCCTTCACCGCCCACGTCTATACCGACAAAGCCGGCAACAACACGCAGGATGGCACCGATACCAATCTAGCCGGCGTGACGGTCAATCTGTTGGACGGCAGTGGCAATCCTGTCACCTCTGGCGGCGCGGCCGTGACCGGCACGACGGACGCAAGCGGCAACGTCACCTTCACCGGGTTGACCCCGGGATCGTATCAAGTGTCGGTTACCACCCCTTCGGGCACGACGGTTACGGAGCATACCAACGTCAGTACAGTGAACGTGTTGGGGTCCGGTGGCACCGCAACCGCTATCGAGGGCGTGTATGTGCCCGCGACCTTCACCGCTCACGTCTACACCGACAACAATGCGAACAGCACCCAGAACGGCGGCGATCCCAACCTGCCCGGCGTGACGGTGCGGCTGCTGGATGGCAGCGGCAATCCGGTGACCTCGGGCGGCGTTGCCATCACCGGGACGACGGATGCGAGCGGCAATGTCAGCTTCACCGGCCTGCCGCCGGGGACGTATCAGGTGGCAGTCGTAACACCCTCGGGCGACGCGGTGACGGAGCGGACCAATGTCTCCACCCCGATCGTGTTGGGTCCCGGCGGGTCCGCAAGTGCTATCGAGGGCGTCTATGTCCCCGCGACCTTCACCGCTCACGTCTACACCGACAACAATGCGAACAGCACCCAGAACGGCGGCGATCCCAACTTGCCCGGCGTCACCGTCGAATTGTTGAGTGGTAGCGGCGATCCGGTCTTGGTCGGGG